>JBDGUG010000013.1:0-35155 GCA_042216135.1 Halarchaeum sp.
GCCGCCGCGCCCGACCCGCCTGTTCGTTGTGGGTGTATGCAGGTATATACTCTAATTTTAGATTGCATCGTCCAATACAAATCCGGAGAAATTGGAATACTAGTTCTAATATGGAGTATATACGAATGAATGCCCGAAACCTATTTGGTAGTGTGGGCTAGAGTAGCAGTCGAAGGCCGATGCACACGATAACCGACCTCACGTCGCGGCTGCTCGCCGACCCGACGGACCACCCGTACGAATGCGCGCTCTGCGGGCAGGGCTACGAGGCCCAGCGAGTCAACTGCCCGGCGTGCGGGTCGCTCGACGTCCGCGCCGCCTGACCACCCGCACGCCCGCCGCCGATACCGCAGAACAGTACCTGCCTGCCCCCGCCGACACCGACCCGACGGGCGGGACCGCGCGTCGCCCGGCTTAGTCCGCGCGCGCCTGCCAGTCCCGTACTCGCTCCTCGCTCACTCCCTCCACGTCCGCCGCGAGCGCTTCCGGGTCCGCGTCCGCGAGGTCCGCCACGCTCTCCACGCCCGCGTCCGCGAGTCGCTCCTTCGTCTTCGGGCCGACGCCGTCCAGTTCGTCCAAGCCCTTCCGCGCGCGGTACTCCTCGTAGTTACAGATCGGACAGCCGAGCTCCCACGGCTCCCCGTCGCCGTCGTGGACGACGAGTTCGGGCAGGTCGTGCTCCTCGCAGTACTCGTCCGTGACCTCGATGTCGCCCCGGCGCGGGAGCGGGAGCGAGTACTCGCAGTCCGGATAGCGCGTACAGCCGACGAGCCGCGACCCGGACTGGAGCTTCCGGATCGCCAACTCGCCGCCGTGCTCCTCGCCACATTCCGGACACGGCCCGATGATCCGGTCCTCCGTCGCTTCGGCCTCCTCGGCCGCGCAGAGCGGACAGCCGTGCACGAACGTGTTCCGGCCCGCGAGCATCTTCACCTCGTGGAGGCCGTGCTCCTCGCACTCGCTGTCCAGCACCACCGGCTCGCCCGTCGACGGGAGCGGAAGCGTGAACTGGCAGTCCGGATACCCGTCACAGCCCACGAAGTACGAGCCGTGCCGACTCCGCCGAACGAGGAGGTCGGAGCCGCACTCCGGGCACGGCCCGAGGCGCTTGTCCGCCTTCAGCGACTCCCGGAGGTGCTCTCCGATCTCCTCGCGGGACTCGGTCAGCTCCTCGAAGACGCGCTCTAAGAACTCGCGGGACTCCTCCGTCACGTCGCCCAGCGTCTTCTCGCCCTCCGCGATGGCCGTCATGTCCGCCTCCAACTGGGCGGTCATCTCCTCGGACACCACGAGGTCCGCGTGCTCCTCGACGGCCTCCACCACCGCCATCGCGAGCCGCGTCGGCCGCGGCGGGTCGCCCTCGATGTACCCTCGGTCGTAGAGCTTCTCGATGGTGTTGTGTCGGGTGGAGTTGTGGACGATGACGCCGCCCTCGACGGCGAAGTTCGGCGCCGCCTCGTCGATAGTCAGATCGTAGACCGGGCCGTCGTAGTCGCGTTCCGTTACGTCGACGACCGTCGTCGTCGTGGGACGGCCGCGGAGCGTCGCGTACACCGACCCCTCGAAGCGCTCGGTCGAATACCGATACGTCCGATTGCCGTCGTGAGCGCGGTTACTCCCCTCGACGTGCCGCTCGACGTAGCTCTCGTCGTCGAGTTCGCCGAGCGTCGAGCGCACGACGGCGCTCGAAACGCCGAGTTCGTCAGCTAACTCGAACGTCGTGAGCGAGCGTTCGGCGAGTAGCTCGAGACAGCGGGCCTTTCGCTCGGTGACGTCGTAGTGATGAAGCCGATCGAGGCCGCGATAGAACCTCCCGTCAGCCGCCACCGGAACGACGTCGAGGAATCGCTCGAGGTTCCGCCGACCGCGCACGTAGAGTTTGTGCTGGTCTTCGTTTAGCCGTGTCTCGATTCCGTGGTCCGCCAACATCGCCGCGACGCCGCGAAGTAGGTCGTGGTTCGTGTTCGAGACGAACGCCTTCCCCTCCGTGGAGATGTGCCCCTCGTCGTCGAAGAGCGCGCCGGCGAAGACGGGTTCGAGAGCGGTCGGGACGACGGGAGTACCGCCTTCACTGACGGTATCGAGCACGAACCGAACGATTCGTCCGACTGCACTCGGCAACTGGACCTGATAGCGCCTCCTGTGGTGCTCCTCCCGGGCGCCGAGGTCCGTGACGGTTGGCTCGATACCGAAGACGGACTCGACATCGCCCACGAACCGATCGATTAACCGCCGATCCGTGTTGTGATATCGGACGTCGTCGGTGTTCTCGTCCTCGTCGTAGTGGATCGAGCCGTCGCCGAGCACGCACGCGACCAGCCGGGCGAGTTCGGGCGTCCACGTTAGCGGGAACGGATTGGTGAACGTCGCCCCGTAGTTCAACCCGTGTAGTTCGTCCGGACGGACCTCGAGTTCACCGAGGATCCAGACGGGAACGTCCATCTCGCCGCTCTCGTAGCGCGAGACTTGCGGGCGGTGCGTTCCGAGGCGGTCCGCGAGCGCCTGCTGGGTTTCTCCCGTCTTCTCGCGCGTCGTCGCGACGGCGTCGGCGCACCCTACGCCGTATAGCTTCGAGTTTTTGTCACAGCCTCCCGCGAAGGCGTCCCACGTCGCGACGGTGTCGTCGACCTCCGGAACCTCGTGGGTCGACGCCCGAGACGTCAGCAGCTCGTCGCCCGCTTCGAGCGCGACGAGCGGTTTGACGTCGACCTCTCCGTCGACGAGCGCGTAGACCGGATGGTCGCCGGTCGCGTCGAACGACCCGGCGTCCGTGGTCACGCGAAAGACGTGTTCGTCCTCGTCGAGCGGCCGCTCGCTCACGAGCGTCTGCTCGCGCTCGCCGAGACGCGCGTCCGTTTCGTCGAACGAGATAGTCGTCGGGCCGTCTTCGACGACCGCGATGTCGGTATCGCCGTCGGCCATCACGACGTCGCCGTCGTCGAAGACGTCAGCGATCGGGCGACGCTGGACGTCACCGTCTCCGTTCCGGACGAGCACTCGAGTGTCGCCAGCCAAGCACTTCGTCCCGATGCCCATCGACTCCATGGTCTCGATGAGCCGCGACTGGCCGTAGCGGCGGGGCGGCTGGGTCTGCTTCGCCTCGATGCGCGCGTCGGAGAGGTCGAGCGCCTCGCCCTCCGAGACGTCCGGGACGTAGTTCTCCTCCGTCCCGTAGTAGGGGTAGACCGCGTGGTAGCCCTCCGAGAGGAGGCGCCGGCCGTTCGCCTTCAGGCTCTCTCCGTCAGCGTCCGCGACCACGCGGAGGTGCTCCCACTCCGCGGGCGGCGCGAGCGTCGCGAAGAACCGCCGCACGACGAGTTCGTACACCTCCCACTCGTCCTCCGAGAGGTCGCCCCGACTCGGAAGGTCCGGCGTCGGGTGGATCGGCGGGTGGTCGGTCGTCTCCGTCTCCCCGCGCGTCGCCGTCCGGTCGTCGAGTTCTTCGAGGAACTCCACGGACTCCGCGAACGCCGATTCCGCGGCGAGCGCGTCCAAGAGGTCGTCCGGGTCGAGGTCGTCCGGATAGACCGTGTTGTCCGTGCGCGGATACGTGATGTAGCCCGCGGTGTAGAGGTCCTCCGCGATGCTCATCGCGCGCCCCGCGCCGTAGCCGAGCGATCCGGCCGCGCGGATGAACTGGGTCGTGTTGAACGGCGCCGGCGGGTCGTCCGACCGGGTGCGCCGCCGCACGGACTCCACGACGGCCGTCGCGGCCTCGCGGAGCACGTCGAACGCGGCCTCCGCGGCGTCCTCGTCCCAGACGCGCTCTGCCTCCGTGCCATCGTCGTCGAGGTAGAAGTACTGCGCCTCGAACTCGACGTTATCCTTCGCGAGGTCCGCGAACAGCTCCCAGTAGTCCTCCGGGTCGAACGCCTCTATCTCGCGCTCTTTGTCCACGATGAGCTTCAGCGTCGGGGACTGCACCCTGCCTACAGAAATGAAGTCGTCGCCGACCTGCCGGGCGGAGAGCGAGAGGAAGCGCGTGAGCGCCGCCCCCCAGACGAGGTCGACGATCTGACGCGCCTCCCCGGCGGCCGCGAGGTCGAAGTCGAGGTCGTCCGGGTCCGCGAACGCCGACGTCACCTCGTTCTCCGTGATGGAGGAGAAGCGCACCCGAGAGATCGGAACGTCCTCGTTCGCCTCGCGGACGAGTTCGTACGCCTCCTTCCCGATGAGTTCGCCCTCGCGGTCGTAGTCGGTCGCGACGACAGCCGAGTCCGCGTCCGCGGCGAGGCGCTGGAGGACGTTCACGATGGCCTCCTGCGTCGGCGTCTTCGTCACGGGCGCGTGCGCGAGCTCCGCTGGCTCGACGTCGCGCCAGTCGCTGTACTCCGGCGGGAAGTCCACGCCGACGACGTGTCCGGACAGGCCGACGCAGCGCCGCCCCCCCCACGCGTAGACGTTGACGCCCCCGGTCCGCTCGACGGACGCGCCGCCCTCGCTGAGGATGTCCGCGATGCGGCGAGCGGCGTTGTCCTTCTCGGTGATGATGAGTTCCACGTATCGTTCCTCCGCCTCGCGGCGGTCGTTACCTCACGTAGGCCCGACGACCCCCTAAAGGCTTTCGGGGCCGAAAACGGCGTTTTCGCGCGCCTGAGGGTCTGTGCGTGCGCGTCGCGCTCCCACGGGGGCGCGGGTGCGGGCGTCTCCGAGCGCACGCGCGAGGACTCCTCGAGGGGTGGATACTTGGTCCCCGAGCGTAACCCCACGCGTATGGCACTTCCGACCCGACGCTTCGGCTACCTCGGCGCGTTCCTCCTCGTGCTCACCGTCCTCTTCGTCGCCGTCTTCGGCGCCCCGTCGCTCGCCGGGACGAGCGGCGCCCGCCTCGTCGCGTTCGCGCTCGCGGGCGCCCTCGAAGTCCTCGGCGGGTTCGCGAACCCGCTCCAGGAGCGCGTCGGCGCGATACGACTCGTCGGCGCCGGCCACGTCCTCCTCGCCGTCGCGATGCTCGTCGCCGCCGCCGCCGAACCCAGTCTCGCCTTCCGCGCCGTCTTCGTCCTCAGCGGCCTCGTCGTCGGCGGCATCGGCGTCGACTACCTCCTCGGCCTCGGCTACGCCGCCCGCCCGGAGTGAGCCTCACGGAGCGGTTCGCCGCGCTCGCCCGCCCAATCGAGGCCCGGGTCGCGAACCCGCTCGTCGAACGCGTGCTCGCTTCCCCACTCCACCCGCTGCTCTCGTGGCGCGTCCTCCTCCTCGACTACGCGGGCCGCCGGTCGGGCCGGCGATACCGGACGCCCGTCCTCTACTGGCCGGACGACGGTGCACTCGTGCTCGTCACGCCGCGCGAAGAGACCGTCTGGTGGACGAACTTCCGCACCCCCTACGGCTGTCGCGTCCGCCTGCGCGGGACGTGGCGGGACGCCACCGCCGTCGTCGACGACGACCCGGCCGTCGTCCGCGCGCACGTCGCCCGCGTCGCGCGCCTCCCGCGACGGCTGACCGGGGGGCGCTGGCCGCCCGACGCCGCGCTCGACTCGCTCGCCGCTGACCTGGTGCTCGTGCGCGTCTCGCTCGACTGAGCGCACGGGAACGCTTTTCCACCGGCCGACCGAACGCGCCCCCGTGGCCTTCGACGCCCGCTATTTCGGCTATCTCGGCGTCCTCCTGCTCGCGCTCGTCGGCCTGCTCCTCGCCGTCTTCGGTCCCGCCGCCGCGGACGGCGCCAACGCCGCACAGCTCGCCCTGCTCGCGGCCGCCGGCCTCTGCGCCGTCGCGGGCGGCTTCCCGAACCCGCTCCGCGAGCGCGTCGGCGCCGCTCCGCTCGTCGGACTCGCGGACGTCTCGCTCGGCGCGTCGCTGGCCGTCAGCGCCCTCACCGTCACGGACGTCCTCGTCCTCCGCGCCCTCTTCGTCCTCGGCGGCCTCTTCATCGCCCTGCTCGGCGCGAACTACCTCCTCCGCGGGCGGCTCTTCGAAATGGAGCTCCCCGCCTAGGCGTCCAGTCGCTCCCGCAGCAGCCCGTTCACCTGACCGGGGTCCGCGCTCCCGCCGGTCTTCTGCATCACCTGGCCGACGAGGAAGTTGATGGCGCCCTCGTCGCCGTCCTCGTAGTCCGCGACGGCGTCCGGGTTCTCCGCGATGGCTTCCTCGACGGCTTGCGCGACTTCGTCGCCGCTCGTCTTCCCGAGGCCCTCCGCCTCGACGACGTCGTCCGGGCGCGCGCCCTCGTCGAGCATCTCGCGGAGCACGACCTCTCGCGCGTTCTTCTCCGTTATCTCGTCTCCCGCGACGAGTTCGACGAGGTGCGCGAACTCGTCGAAGCGCCCTTCGAGGTCCGTCACCGCCATGTCCCGATAGTTCAGTTCGCCGAGGAGGTTGTCCGCGACCCACGTCGCCGCGAGGCCGGGGTCGTACTCGTCCGCGATGCCCTCGAAGAAGTCCGCGACTTCCTTCGTGGACGTCAGCTTACTCGCCGCCTCCTCGCTGAGTCCGTACTCGTCCTGGAAGCGCTCGCGGCGCGCGTCCGGGAGTTCGGGGATGTCGAGTTTCTCCTTCCAGTCCGAGACTTCGAGGGGCGGCAGGTCGGCCTCGCGGAAGTACCGGTAGTCCTTCTCCGCCTCCTTCGAGCGCATCGAGACGGTGATGCCCCGGCTCTCGTCCCAGTGGCGGGTCTCCTGCTCGACCTCGCGCCCGCGCTGGATGGCGTTTCGCTGGCGCGTGACCTCGTACGCGAGCGCCTGCTGGGCGCCCTTGTGACTGGAGATGTTCTTCACTTCCGTCCGGTTCGCCTCGGCGAGGACGGCGTCGTCCACGTCGCCGTCGAGGTCCGACTCGGACACCATCGAGATGTTCGCGTCCACGCGGAGACTGCCGTCGCGCTGGCTGTCGTAGATGCCGAGATATTCGAGGACTTCTTCGAGTTTCGCGAGGAACGCCCGGGTCTCGTCGGGCGAGCGGAAGTCGGGTTCGGTGACGATTTCGACTAGCGGCGTGCCCGCGCGGTTGTAGTCGACCTTCGTGTAGTCCGCGGTGTCGATGCTGCCGCCGACGTGCTGCAGGCTCCCCGGGTCCTCTTCGAGGTGGGCGCGCGTGATGCCGATGTCGCGGCGCGCGTCCTCGACGCGCACCTCGAGCTCGCCGTGCTGGCAGATGGGGGCGTCGTACTGGGTGAGCTGGAACCCCTTCGGGAGGTCGGGGTAGAAGTAGTTCTTCCGGTGGAATCGCGTTCGCTCCGGGATGTCCGCGTGGAGCGCCTTCCCGAGGCGGACCGCCGCCTCCACGGCGCCCTCGTTCAGAACCGGGAGCGCGCCCGGGAGACCGAGGCACGTCGGGCACGTGTGCGTGTTCGGCTCCGCCCCCGCGGTGTCGGTCGAACACCCGCAGAAGATCTTGGTGTCCGTCTCGAGTTGCACGTGGACCTCCAGCCCGATGACGGCGGCGAGGTCCTCCGTGGCGGCCTGCGTGCTCATTTGGCGAGGTTTCGACGCGCGGGCGCTTAGGCGTAACGAACGCTCCCGTTCGCGGCCCCGGAGCGGGCGCGTCGGCCCCGTTCGCCCGCCCCGATTCGTGCGCCGCGCGTCAGACGAGCGACCGACGCAGGCTTATGGTTCGGGAGAGTCTGTCATCGGGATATGACGAGCGACGACGACCGCGTGGCGGCGCTGGAGAGCACGGTCACCGAACTCGAAGCGACCGTTCGGGGTCTCACCGAGGAACTCGTGGACGCGAACGAGCGCATCCGCGAGCTCGAAGCGAAGCACGGCCTCCACGAACCCGCGAGCGGGGAGTCCGCGTCGGCGTCGCCGAGCGCGTCCGAGTCCGCGGAGTCCGCGTCCGAACCCGCAGACGACGCGGCCGACGCGGACGCCGACGGAGTTAAAGGCGACGACGGCGAGAGTACCACGGACGAGGAGTCGGAGCTCGACGACATCATCGTCGCCTGACTCCGGTCAGACCCCCTAGATGTACATCGACGAGATCGTCCTCGAGAACTTCAAGAGCTTCGGACGCACGACCCGCATCCCGTTCTACGAGGACTTCACGACCATCAGCGGCCCGAACGGCAGCGGGAAGTCGAACATCATCGACGCCGTGCTGTTCGCGCTCGGCCTCGCGCGCACCCGCGGGATGCGCGCCGAGAAGCTCACGGACCTCATCTACAACCCGAGCCACGACGGCGCGGACGACGCCGCGGGCCCGCGCGAGGCGAGCGTCGAAGTCGTCCTCGACAACGAGGACGGCGCGCTCTCCCGCGCGCAGGTCGTGAACGCCGCCGGGAGCGAGCAGGTCGGCGACGTCGAGACCATCCACGTGAAGCGCCGCGTGAAGCGCACCGAGGACAACTACTACTCCTACTACTACCTGAACGGCCGCTCGGTGAACCTCTCGGACGTCCAGGACCTCCTCGCGCAGGCGGGCGTCACCCCCGAGGGCTACAACGTCGTGATGCAGGGCGACGTCACCGGCATCATCAACATGACCGCGGGCGAGCGCCGCGAGATCATCGACGAGATAGCGGGCGTCGCGGAGTTCGACGCGAAGAAGGCGGACGCCTACGACGAACTCGACGTCGTCGAGGACCGCATCGAGGAGGCCGACCTCCGCATCGAGGAGAAGCGCGACCGCTTAGAGCAACTCGCGGACGAACGCGAGACCGCCCTGGAGTACCAGGGCCTGAAGGAGGAGAAGTCCGAGTACGAGTCGTATCGGAAGGCCGCGGAACTGGAGGAGACGCGCGCGGACCTCGAGAACACCGAAGCGGACGTCGCCGAGCGCGAGGCCGAACTCGAATCGCTTCGCGAGGAACTCGACACCCGCCGCGGGCGCGTGGAGCGCCTGCAGGAGGACCTCGACGAGCTGAACGCGGAGATAGAGCGCAAGGGCGAGGACGAACAGCTCGCCATCAAGCGCGAAATCGAGGAGGTCAAGGGCGAGATCAGCCGGCTGGAGGACGCGGTCGAGTCGGCCGAGGAGCGCCGCGAGCGCGCGGAGAACGAGCGCCGCGAGGCGTTCGTCGCCATCGACCGGAAGCAGGAGGAACTCGACGAGGTCGAGGCGGACATCCGCGAGCTGAAAGTCGAGAAAGCGTCGGTGAAGGCGGACGTGCAGTCGCGGAAGGCGGACCTGGCGGACGTCGAGGAGCGAATCGACTCCGTGGACACGGAGTTCGACGAGCTCAAATCCGCCCTGCAGGAGAAGAAGGACGCGCTCGAAGCGGCGAAGAGCGAGCGCAACGACCTCCAGCGCGAGAAGGACCGCCTCCTCGACGAGGCGCGCCGGCGCTCGAACGAGGTCAGCGAGGCCGAGGACGACCTGGCGGCGGCGAAGGCCGACCTCCCCGAGTTCGACCGGAAGCTCGACGACTTGCGCGCGGAACTGGAGAAGGCGGAGGCGAACCGCGAACAGATCGCCGAGGTCGTGGACGACCTGAAGGCGGAGAAGCGCGCCCACCAGGACGACCTGGACGAGGTGGAGGACGACCTGCAGGCCGCCCAGGAGGAGTACGCGCGACTGGAGGCGAACGCCGAGCAGTCCGGAGACTCCTCGTACGGGCGCGCGGTCTCCACGATTCTGAACGCCGGGAAGGAGGGCGTGCACGGCACGGTCGCCCAACTCGGCGGCGTCGCGGGCGAGTACGCGACGGCGGCGGAGACGGCGGCGGGCGGCCGGATGGCGCACGTCGTCGTGGACGACGACGGCGTCGGCCAGGACTGCATCGAGTTCCTGAAGTCGCGGAACGCGGGCCGCGCGACGTTCCTCCCGATCACGGAGATGCAGCACCGCTCGCTTCCGCGCGAACCGGACGTCCCCGGCGTCGTCGGGTTCGCGTTCGACCTCGTGGACTTCGAGGATCGCTACGCGCCCGTCTTCTCGTACGTGCTCGGGGACACGCTCGTCGTTGAGGACATGGCGACGGCGCGCGACCTGATGGGTGACTTCCGACTCGTCACTCTCGACGGCGACCTCGTGGAGAAGTCCGGCGCGATGACGGGCGGCAGTCGCTCCGGCTCCCGGTACTCGTTCTCGAAGTCCGGGGAGGGCCAACTGGAGCGCGTCGCCGCGCGGATCAACGAGTTGGAGGACGAGCGCCAGTCGCTCCGCGAGGACATCCGCGCGGTCGAGGAGCGCCTCGACGGCGCGCGCGACCGGAAGTCGGACGCGGCGGACGCGGTCCGCTCCCTGGAGAGCGACATCGAGCGCGTCGAGGCGGAGAAGGAGGACGCGGAGACGCGGATCGCGGACCTCGAAGAGCGGATCGCGGACCTCGAATCGGAGCGTGAGGACGTCGACGAGCGGATGGGCGAACTCGACGAGGAGATAGACGCGAAGAACGCCGAGATCGAATCCGTCGAGGCGGAGATCGAAGAGCTAGAGGCCGAACTCGCGGACTCCGAGATTCCCGAACTCACCGCGGAGAAAGACGAGATACAGGGAGAGATCGACGACCTGAACGAACAGCTCTCCTCGCTGGACGCGGAACTGAACGAACTCCAACTCCAACAGCAGTACGCGGAGAACGAGATAGAGGACCTCCACGACGACGTGGAGGACGCGCAGAACACGAAGGCCGAGCAGGCCGAGCGCGTCGAGGAGCTAGAGGCCGAGATAGCCGAGCAGGAGGACGTGCTGGCGGAGAAGCGCGAGGCGGTCGAGGACCTGGAGGACGAACTCGCGGACCTCAAGAGCGAGCGCGCGGACCTGAAGGACGAACTCGCGGACGCGCAACGCGAACGCGACGAGAAACAGCAGGAGGTCGAGTCGGTCGAGAACCGCCTGGAGAGCCTGCGGCGGGCGGCCGAACGCCTGCGCGCGGACGTCGACGAACTGGAGGACGCGGTCGGCGACTACGACGTCGAGGACATCCCGGACCTCGACGAGGTCGAGGAGAACGTCCGACGCCTCGAACGGCAGATGGAGGCGTTGGAGCCGGTGAACATGCTCGCCATCGAGGAGTACGACGAGGTCGAAGCGGACCTCGACGACCTCACGGAGAAGCGCGCGACGCTCGTGGAGGAGGCGGACGGCATCCGCGAGCGCATCGAGAGCTACGAGACGCAGAAGAAGGAGACGTTCATGGACGCCTACGAGGCCATCGACGGGCACTTCCAGCGCATCTTCTCGCGGCTCTCCGCCGGGTCCGGCGAACTCGTCCTCGAAGACGAGGACGACCCGTTCGAGGGCGGCCTGACGATGAAGGCTCAGCCGGCGGACAAGCCCGTGCAGCGCCTCGACGCGATGAGCGGCGGGGAGAAGTCGCTGACCGCGCTCGCGTTCATCTTCGCGATCCAGCGACACAACCCCGCGCCGTTCTACGCGCTGGACGAGGTGGACGCGTTCCTCGACGCCGTGAACGCGGAACGCGTCGGCGAACTCGTGGACGAACTCGCCTCGGACGCCCAGTTCGTCGTCGTCAGCCACCGCTCGGCGATGCTGGAGCGCTCCGAGCGCGCCATCGGCGTGACGATGCAGGGCGACAACGTGAGCACGGTGACGGGCATCGACCTGACGGGGGAGGGGGTGCCCGCGGATGACTGACCGGCGAGCACGAGCGCAGCGAGCGCTCGCCGAACGAGCGAGCGCTGAACGAAGTGAGGCGCGAGCAAGCGGCGAGCCGCGGAGCGGGTCGCCGGAAACGCGAGCGGGGAGGGACGACCCGCGAGCAGACGAGGAACCGCGGAGCGGTTCCTCGGGAGACGCGAGCGGGAGCGAACGGAGTGAGCGACGCGCGAGCAGACCAGCGAGCGATAGCGACACGCGAGCAGACGAGATGCCTCGAAGAGGCGTCTCGGAAACGCGAGCGGGAGCGCAGGACCCGCGAGCCGCGCGTCTTCGCGCGGACGGCGGGAATCCGGAGGACGCGTTCACGCTGACGGAGCGTTCGGGGGAGTCGGAGCTGGAGTTCCCGGGGGCGGAGGCGGACGAGGATGAGCCGGAGGAGCCGGTGGGCGAGGACGACGAGGAGGTGGAGCCGGTCGAATTGCTCGTGCAGTTGGCGAAGGAGGGTGATATCGAGCCGTGGGACATCGATATCGTGGAGGTGACGGACGCATTCCTCTCGAAGCTGGACGAGGCGGACCTGCGGACGTCGGGGCGGGCGCTGTTCTACGCGTCGGTGCTGTTGCGGATGAAGTCGGACGCGCTCTTGGAGCCGGACGAGCCGGAGGAGGCGGAGGAGGAGTCGTGGGACGGCTGGGAGCCGGGGATGGAGGCGCCGCCGGAGGCGGCGGGCGCGGATCCGATCGCGGCGCTGGAGGACGAGATGGATCGGCGCCTGGATCGGAAACCCCAGCGGGGGACGCCGGAGACGCTCGACGAACTGGTGCGCTCGCTCCGGGCGGCGGAGCGGGATTCGGCGTGGAAGGAGTCCCGGACGTACGATACCTCTGAGAGCCCGCACGGGTTCCAGCGCGGGGTGCAGGAGCTGGATTATCGCTCGGGGGACGACCTGCGGATGGACGACGAACCGACGGAGGCGGACGTCACGGGGACGGCGCACTCGGAGGACATCGAGTCGGTGATCGCGGACGTGGAGGCGGTCCTGGAGCGCCAGTACGGCGAGGGCCGCGAGGAGGTGCTGTTCGCGGAGGTGTCGGACGCGGGGCCGTCGACGGTGGAGGCGTTCCTCGCGGTGCTCTTCCTCGCGCACCGGGGACGGCTTCGCGTGGAGCAGGACGACCTGTTCGGCGACCTCTGGCTGGTGGACGCTTAGGCGAGCGCCCAGGCGTCGTCGTCGACGCGTTCGAGGACGTCGCGGCGCTCCATCTCGGCGAGGACTTCGTCGAGGCGGTCGGGTTGGGCTATCTCCATCTCGATGCGCTGGATATCGTGGTGGTCGGCGAGGATGTGTCGGATCTCGTCGCGGCCGTAGGGGCCGTCGTCTTCGCGTTCCATGGCACCGCTGACGAGGTCGATCATGTCCTCGATGAAGTTCCACGGGTAGACGACCCACGCCCACTCGTCGAGGCGTTCGCCGACGAAGTCGGGTTGGAATTCGCTGGTGCCGAGGAGTTGGAGGGTGGCGGTGCGGACGGTGTCGGCGCCGCGGTCGGTGACGTACTCGTGGGCGCGTTCGATGGAGCCGCCGGTGTCGGCGATGTCGTCGATGACGAGGACGTCCTTGCCTTCGACGGAGCCTTCGGGCATGGGGTAGCGGACTTCGGGGTCGCCGCTCTTCTCGGCGGTGCCGACGTAGTGTTCCATCTTGAGGCTGGTGAGGTCGTCGAGGCCGAGGAAGTCGCAGAGGCAGCGGCCGGCGAACCAGCCGCCGCGGGCGAGGGCGACGACGACGTCGGGTTCGAACTCGTCGTCGACAATCTGGTGGGAGACGTCGCGGCAGAGGCCGTAGATGTACTCCCAGTTGGTGATGGTGCAGGTGAAGTCGTCCGGGAGGCCGGTCATGGTGGTGGCTTGGGCGGGCCGCGCGGTTAAGTGACCGGGAACGCCCGCCCGAATCTAACCGGAACAATTATTATATTCGAGTGCGTGGTAGTGTTCGGAAGGAGTGTGTGTTAATGAGTGTCACAGAACGTGCGGGTGAGTGGACCCTGGACGAGAAGGAGACGGGCGTCTTCCTCGTCAAGCGCCGCGGCCACCTGCAGGCGAAGGTGGTAACGATGGAGAGCGAACCCAGCGACGCGCTCGAGTACCTCCTCGACGGCGGCGTCGCGGACGTCATCGAGGTCGAATCCCCCGAGGACGCCTACGAACGCTTCCATCGCATCCGTACCGGCGCCCGCTGACGCGAAGGCGAGCGTTCAACTGGTCGGCGCGCGTCACCCCGCGCGTGCAGTCTACTCGCGCCCTCCTCGTGGACGCGTTCACGGATCGCCCGCTCGACGGCAACGCCGCCGGCGTCGTCCCGGACGCCGACGGACTCGACGACGACCAGATGCAGGCCGTCGCGCGCGAACTCGGCGCGAGCGAGACGGCGTTCTTCACCGAGAGCGACGACGCGGAGCGACGCGTGCGCTACTTCACGCCGACCACCGAAGTCGACCTCTGCGGGCACGCGACGATAGCGGGCCACGCCCACCTCGCCGCGGACGGCCGCATCGACGCCGGCACGCACACCCTCGAGACGAACGTCGGCGTCCTCGACGTCGACGTCGACTCCGACGGGATGGTCTGGATGACCCAGCGCGCCCCCGACGTGCGCCGCGCGTCGCTCGACGCGTCACGGGTCGCGGACGCCCTCGACGTCCCCGAGGCCGCGTTCGTCGACGACCTGCCGTTCGCCGTCGCCGACACCGGCCTCCCGTTCCTCGTCGTCGGCCTCGACTACCTCAGCGCCCTCGGGGACGCGGACCCGGACGACGAACTACTCGCTGGACTCTGCGAGGACGTCGACGCCGCGGGCGTCTACGCGTTCACGTTCGACACGCTCGGCGCCGAGACGACCCTGCACGGTCGGGCGTTCTGCGCGCCGGTCGGCATCCGCGAGGACCCGGTGACCGGCACCGCGTCGGGCGCGGTGGGGGCGTACCTCGACCACGTCGACGCGTTCGGCGGCGAGTTCCCGGACCCGCTGGTCTGCGAGCAGGGGCACTACGTCGAGCGACCGGGCGAAGTCCGGGTGCGCGTCGCGGGCGAGACGGTTCGCGTCGGCGGGCGGGCGGTGCGCGCGTTCGACGGCGAAATCGTCGTCCCCGATTCGGAGGACGACGACATCATCGAGGCCTGACTAGTCCTCGTTCATGTCGACGTACTGCTTTTCCGGCTTGAGATCGCGGACCTCGCGCTTCACCGACTGGACCTCGTGCTGGACGTCCGAGAGGCGGTCGTCGACGACGCTCGCGATGTCGCTCTTGACGTGCTCGGTGTCGTACGTGTCGGCGAGCTGTTCCTCCATCGCGCCGGTGAGGGTGCGGTAGAGCGCCCACGCCTTCCCGGCGCGGTAGACGGCGGCGCCGAGGACGAGGAGGACGAGGCCGGCGGCGCTCGCGGCCGTCGGGACGGGGACGGTGACGCCCTGCACGGCCGTCTGCGTGGCGTTCGCGACTGCGACGTAAACCCCGCCGAGGGCGAGGAGCGCGCCGACGATGGCGAAGAGGAGCGTCCAGCCGAAGTACGAGCCAGCCCAGCGAAGCGAGCGTTTCGCGTCCATGCCGGGAGGCTGTCGGGCCAGCGGCTAAAAACCCACCGTACCGTGCGGGGCGCGCGCCGTCGTGCGGCCGAACTGACCGGTCGACGTCCGCTCCCCGCCGACCCGCGCCGGATTAACTCGATGTCGTGTACCGTATTCTGCTCCGGTCGTCTCCGAAACGCCTATTTCTCACGGTTTTGTCTGTCCCATTGCCTCATGCCAGTACGTTGGCTCGCAGATATCAGCGCCGAGGACGTTTCGAGCGTCGGCGGCAAGGGCGCCTCGCTCGGGGAGCTCGCGAACGCCGGACTGCCCGTTCCGTCGGCGTTCGTCGTGACCGCGGACACCTACCGGACGTTCCTCGAAACGTCCGGCGTCGCCGACAGCCTCTCGGACGTCCTCGACGTGGACCCCGAGGACTCCGCCGCGCTCGCCGACGCGGCGGACCGGGCCCAGGAGCTCATCCTGGACGCCGACCTGCCCGAGGACGTCCGGGAGACGGTGCTCGCCACCTACGACGACTTCGGCGACGACCCCTTCGTCGCGGTCCGCTCCTCCGCGACGGCCGAGGACTTACCGGACGCGAGCTTCGCCGGCCAGCAGGAGACGTTCCTGAACGTCACCCGCGACGACCTCCTGCAGGCCGTCAAGGAGTGCTGGGCGTCCCTCTTCACCCAGCGCGCCATCTACTATCGGGAGAAGCAGGGGTTCGATCACGACGTCGTCGACATCGCCGTCGTCGTCCAGCGCATGGTCGACTCCGAGAAGTCCGGCGTCATGTTCACCAGCCACCCCTCCACCGGCGCCGCCACCACCATCATCGAGGCCGCGTGGGGTCTCGGTGAGGGCGTTGTCTCCGGCAGCGTCTCCCCCGACAACTACGTCGTCGACCGCGAGACGCGCGACGTGACGGACGTCACCGTCGCGGAGAAGAAGACGCTCGTCGAGCGCGACCGGGAGAGCGGCGAGACCGTCGAGCGCGACGTCGACCCCGAGCGCCGCGAGGAGCGCGTGCTCTCGGAGGCCGAGATAGACGAACTCCTCACGCTCGGTGAGCGCGTCGAGGACCACTACGGGGCCCCGCAGGACGTCGAGTGGGCCATCGCGGGCGGCGAAGTCTACATGCTCCAGTCCCGCCCCATCACCACCATCGACGAGAACTCGAACGGCGCGAACGCCGAGAGCGAGAACGAGGGCGAGACGCTCGTCACCGGCCACGGCGGCAGTCCGGGACTCGCCTCCGGGCCGGTCCGCATCGTCGAGAGCCTCGACGAACTCGACAAGGTCGGCGCGGGCGACATCATCGTCACGGCGATGACGACGCCGGACATGGTGCCGGCGATGAAGCGCGCGGCCGGCATCGTCACGGACGAGGGCGGGATGACGAGTCACGCCGCCATCGTCTCGCGCGAACTCGGCGTCCCCGCCGTCCTCGGCACCGGGAACGCCACCACCGTGCTCAGCGACGAACAGCCGGTCACCATCAACGGCGACCGCGGTACCGTCGAGGCCGGCCTCGCGGAGGAGGACGAGGAGCGCGAACCCGTCGAGGACGCGCGCCCCACCACCCCCGTGAAGCCCATGACCGCGACGGAAGTCAAGGTGAACGTCTCCTTCCCGGAGGCCGCCGAGCGCGCCGCCGCGACGGGCGCGGACGGCGTCGGCCTCCTCCGCATGGAGCACATGGTTCTCGGGACGAACCTCACCCCGCGCCGGTACGTCGAGAAGCACGGCCCCGAGGAGTACACGAACGCGCTCGTCGAGGAACTCCGGCCCGCCGTCGACGAGTTCTACCCGCGGCCCGTGCGCGTGCGGACGCTCGACGCGCCGACCGACGAGTTCCGGGAACTGGAGGGCGGGATGGACGAACCGCACGAGCACAACCCGATGCTCGGCTATCGCGGCCTGCGGCGCTCGCTCGACGAACCGGAGCTGTTCGAACTCGAGCTGCGGGCGTTCACCCGCCTCTACGAGATGGGGTACGACAACGTCGAGGTCATGTTCCCGCTCGTCACCGACGGCGAGGACGCAGCACAGGCGCGGGACGCCCTCGCGAACGCCGGCGTGGACGTCGAGAAGCGGCGGTGGGGCGTGATGATAGAGACGCCCGCCGCCGCCCTCTGCGTGAACGAACTGTGTGACGCGGGCGCGGACTTCGTCTCCTTCGGCACGAACGACCTCACGCAGTACACGCTCGCCATCGACCGGAACAACGAACTCGTCACCGACCGCTACGACGAACTCCACCCGAGCGTGCTGTCGCTCATCGCGGACGTCATCGAGACGTGCCGCGAGCGGGGCGTCGACACCTCCATCTGCGGGCAGGCCGCCTCGAAGCCGGAGATGGTGGACTTCCTCGTCGAACAGGGCATCTCCTCCATCTCGCCGAACGTCGACGCGGTGCGGGACGTCCAGCACGAAGCCAAGCGCGTCGAACAGCGCCTCCTCCTCGACTCGGTGCGCTGAACGTCGCGTCGAACGGAACCGCTTAACCGCGCGCGGAGACACGAACGACTATGGACGCATCGCCGCAGGCGTTCGACCGCGTGCTCTCCTCGATGTGCACGCGACCGCACCCGGCCGCCCGGGACGCCGCCGAGCGATTCCTCGCGGACAACCCCGGCGACCCCGCGACCTATCCCGATATCGCCGCCCTCGAAGAGCGCGTCGTCGACGCCCTCGGTGACCTCACCGGTCTCGACGACCCCTCCGGATACGTCGCGAGCGGCGGCACCGAAGCGAACGTGCAGGCCGTCCGCGCCGCCCGCGACCGCTCCGAGACCCACTCGCCGAACGTCGTCGCGCCGACGAGCGCGCACTTCTCCTTCAACAAGGCCGCCGACCTCCTCGGTGTCGAACTCCGCCTCGCGCCCGTCGACGACGACCACCGCGCCGACCCGGACGCCGTCGCCGCCGCCGTCGACGGCGACACCGCACTCGTCGTCGGCGTCGCCGGCAGCACCGAGTTCGGCCGCGTCGACCCCCTGAACGAACTCGCCGCCGTCGCCGCGGACGCGGACGCGCGCTTCCACGTCGACGCCGCGTGGGGCGGCTTCCACCTCCCGTTCACCGACCACGACTGGCACTTCGGGGACCTCCCCGCGGACACGCTCACCATCGACCCGCACAAGGTCGGGCGCGCCCCCATCCCCGCCGGCGGCTTCCTCGCGCGCGACGAGGCGACGCTCGACGCCCTCGCCGTCGAGACGCCGTACCTCGAAACGACCGCACAGGCCACCCTCACCGGCACGCGCAGCGGCGCGGGCGTCGCGGGCGCGCACGCCGCCATCGACGCGCAGTGGCCGGACGGCTACCGCGAGAACCACGAGCGCGCGAGCGCGAACGCCGCGTTCCTCGCGGACGCCCTCGCGGACCGCGGCTACGACGTCGTCGACCCCGAACTCCCACTCGTCGCGTTCGCCCTCCCCGACCCCGAGTTCGACGCGGCGCGCGACGCCGGCTGGCGCCTCTCCCGCACCGGGAGCGGCGAAGCCCGGGTCGTCTGCATGCCCCACGTCACCCGCGAAATGCTCGAATCGTTCGTCGAAACCCTCGACGGCGCCCGCGTCAGCGCGTAGATGCTCGGAGAACTCGCCGCCGTCCCGCTCGCCGCGGAGGCCGACGCGCTCGCGACGGCCGCCCCCCTCGGAGCCGATTTAGCCGGAGAGCTCGCGGCGAGCGTCGCTCGTCATTCCGCGGAGGCCCCCCTCGCTGGCCTCCGCGAGCTCGTCGAGCACGCGGCGGGCCCGATGGCGCTCCTCGTCGTCTTCGTCTACTCCGTGCTCATCGCCGTCGCGCTCCCGCTGCCGAGCGAGGTGGTGCTCGTCCCCGCCGCCACCCTCGACCTCGGGTTCAGCTATCCCGTCCAGCTCGCGCTCGTGATGGTCGCGAGCGGTAGCGGGAAAGCGCTCGGGAGCGTCGTCGCGCTCGTCATCGGCCACGGCGCGAGCCACTCCGGACCGGTCGTCCGCCTCCTCCGCCGCCTCGGCTACGACCCGCTCGCGTGGTCGAAGACCCGCACCGTCGAACTCGTACAGGAGTACGGCTACGTCGGCCTCGCGCTCGCGCTCTGCGTCCCCGGCTTCCCCGACACCATCTCCATCTACGCGTTCAGCGTCGTCGAGAGCAACTACGTGAAGTTCGCGCTCGCGACGTTCGCCGGGAGCGTCGGCCGCCTCGTCGTCACCGTCGCCCTCGTCGGCGGCGCGCGCGCCGTCGTGTAGCGCGTCGCCACCGCCACGCAGACTATGGTGGAAGAGCGGCCGCCACGCTCGTCAGCGTTTCGGCGGCGTCGTGGTCCGGGACTGACCGGGACTCGCAGAATCAGAGGGGGGTGCGTTACTCGTCGTCGTCGCGCATCTCGGCGAGACGGTCCACGAGCTCCGCGCTCGACGCGCCGGCGTCGACGCTCACGGAGCCGTCGTGCTCGTTCTCGTGGACGTTCACGGCGTCCTCGTCGTCGTAGTCGGTGTCGGCGTCCGCGTTCTCCTGCTCGGACTCGTCGTAGCTTCCGAATCCCATACGCTCCCGTCGGTTCGCGCACGGAAAGACTATCCGACCGACGCCCCCGCGTGCGATCACTCGCCACGGGACTCGGTCGCGTGTCACCGCACCGCGACCTGCCAGTCGGCCGGGTCGCGCAGGTCCAGCGCGCCGAAGCCGAACCCCGCGTCGTCGCCGAGCGGGTTGACGAAGACCGTGTCCTCGTCCTCGGTGACCGGCGCGAGCAGGGGGTTCGCGGTGCCGTGGAAGCCGAACCGCCCGCGGACGCGCGCGGGGAGCAGGCGCTCGTAGACGAGGCCGGAGACGATCAGGACGGCGGCGCCCGCGTGCGCGTCGACGGCGGCGTCGAGGAGCGCGGTGAACGCGCCGGTGTGCTCGTTTCCGTCCGGGAGCGGGACGGCGTCGAAGAGCCAGCGCGTCTCCGGGTCGGACTCCGCGCGGCGCTGGGCGACGAGCGCGGCCGACGGCCCGTCGCCGTCGCGGGCGACGTACGTCTCGTGCTCCCAGCCCGGGTGGCCGTCGAGCCACCGGTAGAGCGCGGGTTCGCGGCGGAGGTGGAGGCGCGCCGGCGGGTCGCGCTCGTAGAGGTCGGCGAGCAGGTCCGCGGGGAGGCCGTCGCGGGACGCGACGCGATAGTCGACCGTCGCGGGGCGCGCGAGGGCGCGGACACGATGGTAGCCCGCGATAGCCCGGTCGGCGAGCGGCGCGGCGAGTCCGCCGACGCGCGGCCCGAGGCGCTCACGGACGAACCGGCCGGGGCGCTGGACGCGCAGGTACCGTTCCGGGCCCGCGCCGACTTCGGTGAACCCCATCTTCCGGTAGCCCGGCGCGGACTTCGCGTTCCCGAAGTTCAGCGTGAACGCGGCGTCGTCCGCGTGCGCGTCGACGACGCGCTCGGTCATCCGCGTGAACAGGCCGTTGCGCCGGTGGTCGGGGTGGACCATCAGGTCGGAGAGGTGGAGGCCGACGGCGTCGGCGCCGCCGCCCCGGACGGGGAACGGGACGAACGGGCGCGCGCCGACGACCGATCCGTCCGCGGCGGCGACGACGAGCGCCGGGCCGTCGAGGTACGGCGTCGCGACGTGGTGGTCGACCCACGCCGGCGAGACGTCCTTTCCCCAGATCCGCCGGTAGAGCGCGGCGACGGCGGCGGCGTCGCGCGCCTCGTAGTCGCGGACGACGTACTCGTTCGCGCGTTCGGTGTTCGCCACGTCCGAACGTCGTCCCGGGCCCATTTCGTCAGTCGGTCCCTACGCGGGCGCTATGGGGCGCCTATCGCCTCGCAACGGCGTGGCTCGTCGGGTCCGGGTGGCGCGGGCAGACCACGGGATTTAGGCCGACACGGCACGCCCACTCACGTATGACGCACGAGGAGTTCCCGACGGAGAACCCGGCGGTCGTGACCTGCGGGCTCCCCTACGCGAACGGGGACCTGCACGTCGGCCACCTCCGGACGTACGTCAGCGGGGACGCGTTCAGTCGCGCGCTCCGCACGCTCGGCCAGCGCACGGCGTTCGTCTCCGGGTCCGACATGCACGGAACGCCCATCGCCGTGAACGCGGCGAAGGAGGGCGTGAGCCCCGAGGAGTTCGCGCTCCGCCACCACGAGCAGTACGAGGAGACGTTCCCGCGGTTCAACGTCGAGTTCGACAACTACGGGCAGACGCACGACGAGACGAACACCGAACTCACGAAGTCGTTCGTGCGGGCGTGGGAGGCGAACGACCACGTCTACGAGAAGGAGATCCAGATCGCCTACGACCCCGATGCCGACCAGTGGCTCCCCGACCGCTACGTCGAGGGCGAGTGCCCCTACTGCGGCGAGCACGCGCGCGGCGACGAGTGCGACGAGGGGTGTCAGCGCCACCTCGAACCCGGCGAGATCGTCGACCCCGTCAGCACGCTCACCGGCAACCCCGCCGAGTACCGCGAGCGCGAACACAAGTTCCTCCGCCTCGCAGACTTCCAGGAGTACCTCGAAGGGTTCATAAACAGGTTAGAGGGAACGAACAACGCGAAGAACCAGCCCCGCGAGTGGATCGAGGGCGACCTGCAGGACCTCTGCATCACCCGCGACCTCGACTGGGGGATCGACTACCCGGACGACGTCGAGGGCGCGGACGACCTCGTGCTCTACGTCTGGGTGGACGCCCCCATCGAGTACGTCGCCTCCACGAAGCAGTACACGGAGCGCGTCGGAACTGATACCTACGACTGGGAGTCCGTCTGGAAGGACGGCGACAGCGAAATCGTCCACGTCATCGGCCGCGACATCATCCAGCACCACACGGTCTTCTGGCCGTCGATGCTGAAGGCCGCCGACTACAACGAACCGCGCGCCGTCTGCGCCACCGGGTTCGTGAACCTCGACGGGAAGGCCTTCAGCACCTCCCGCAACCGCGCCATCTGGGCCGAGGAGTACCTAGACGAGGGCTTCCACCCGGACCTCCTGCGGTACTATCTCGCGACCGCCGCGGGCTTCGAACGGGACGTGAACTTCTCGTGGGAGCGCTTCCAGGAGCGCGTGAACACCGAACTCGCGGACGTCGTCGGGAACTTCGTGAACCGCGCGCTCCTCTTCGCCGCGCGCAACTACGGCGGCACCCCGGACGCCGAGGTGACCGACGAGACGGAGGTCCGAATCGCCGAGGCGATGGACGACTACGAGGACGCGCTGAACGACTACGACCTCCGGAGCGCCGGCGAGACGGCCGTCGCGCTCGCGCGCTACGGGAACGAGTACATCCAGAACGAGGAGCCGTGGAACCTCGACGCTGACGAGGCGGCGCCCGTCATCCGCGACTGCGTCCAGCTCGTCACGGCCGTCAGCGTCCTCCTCTACCCGTTCACGCCCGAGAAGGCCGACCTCGCGTGGAGCCAACTCGACGCCCCCGGCAGCGTCGCGGACGCCACCATCGGCGACTGCCTGCAGGCCCCGCCGAACGCCTTCACGGAGCCCGACGAACCGCTCTTCGAGAAGATAGACGACGACCGCGTCGCGGAGCTGAACGCGAAACTTGAGGCGCGGATCGAAGAAGCCAGTAGCGACGAATCCGACGACGGGGACGTGAGCGACGCAACCGACACCGACCTCGAACCGCTCGCGGACGAACGCGTCGGCTTCGAGGACTTCCAGGCGCTCGACCTCCGCGTCGGGCGAATCGAGACCGCCGAAGGCATCGAGGGCGCCGACGACCTCGCGCGCCTCACCGTCGACATCGGCCTCGAGGAACGCCAGATCGTCGCCGGCATCAAACAGCTCCACGACCTCTCTGAGCTCCCCGGGACGAAGATAGTCGTCGTCGCGAACCTCGAGAAGGCCGAACTGTTCGGCGTCGAGTCGAACGGCATGCTCCTCGCCGCCGGCGAGGACGCCGACCTCCTCACCACGCACGGCGACAGCGAACCCGGCACGAAGATCAAGTAACGCGGCCCGTTCTCTCCTCCCCCGCCGCCGCCGCACCGCGGGGGATTTACCGTCGCGCGCCGAACCACCGCGCATGGAGACGGTGTACGACCTGCTCGACGGCCTCCCCGCGGACGCGGCGCTCCGCGCGCCCCCCGCGGCGATGACCGCCCGCGAGGTGCAGGCGACCGCCTACCGCACCGGGAACTACCTGCGCGCGCACGGCGTCCACCGGGGCTCCCCGGTCGGCGTCGTCGACGAGCGCCGCCCGAAACCGCTCTTCGCCGTCCTCGGCGCGACGCTCCTCGCCGCGCCCGTCCGATTCGACCCGCCGCGCGACTTCGACGGGCGCGCCCTCGTCGCCCCCACCGCCGCCCTCGACGACTACGAACTCGGCCCCGGCGGCCAGCGAATCGGCTACGGCGCGAAACCCGCGTCGCCCGCGGACGCCCACTTCGAGGGCGGCGTCTGGAGCGAGAACCCCGCGTTCCCGCCCGTCGCGTTCGACGGCGACGTCCCCGTCCTCGCCGGCGCCGACGACCCGAGTCAGCGCGAACTCCTCGCGGCCGCGGCCGAACGCGCCGACGCCCTCGACGCAGACGACGTCCTCGCCGTCCGCGCCCCCCTCGCCAGCCCCGCCACCCTCACCGCCGTCCTCGGCGCGTTCGCGGCCGGCGCGACAGTCCTCCTCCCCGACGCTGATGCGGTCGGAACGGTCGCCGTCGCCGACGGCGACGCCCCCGAAGACCGCACCGTTTAGGTTTCGACGCGTGGACGAGAACGGCTTTTCCTCCCCGCCGTCGTAGCCACACGCGTGCATCCCGCGGTCGGCCACCCCGACACGTTCAACGCCGTCGTCAGCACCGGCATCACGCTCGTCGCGCTCGTCCTCGCGGTCCTGACGCTGCTCGCGTACGCCCGCGAGCGCGAACGCCACCTCGCCGTCGTCTCGATAGCGTACGGCCTGTTCGTCCTCCGCGGCGTGCTCTCCGTCGGCGAGGAGTACGTCGAGCACGTCCTCGGCGCCGGTCACGCCGTCGGCCCGGAACTCCTCGACCACCTCTCGGGGCTGGCCGTCCTCGTGGCGCTCGTGCTGTTCTTCCTCGCCATCGTCCGCTCGCCACGACGATGAGCGACGACGCCCTCGAACTCGAGTCGCGCCGCGACATCTACGCGAGCGTCCGCGACGCGCCCGGCGTCCACGTCCGCGAACTGGAGCGCCGCCACGACTACGCGAAGGGCACCCTCCAGTACCACCTCCGCGAACTCGAACGCGCCGGCCTCGTCGAAGCGCACGACGACGGGAAGTTCACGCGCTACTACGCGAGCGAGGACGCCTTCGACGGCGCCGACCGGGCGGTTCTCTCCGCGCTCCGCCGACAGAACTCGCGGCGCGTCCTCGCGCACCTGTTCGCGGACGGCGCGCTCTCCACGTCCGCGCTTGCCGACCGCCTCGACCGCTCGCCCTCCACCGTCTCGTGGCACCTCTCGCGGCTCACCGACGCCGGCGTCGTCGAACGCGAACGCGACGGCCGCGCCGTCCTCTACTCGCTCCGCGACCCCGAGCGCGTCGAACGCCTCTACACCACGTACCGGCGCGGCCTCACCGACCGCCTCATCGACGGCCTCCTCGACGTCTGGGACGGCTACTGACGCCGGCCCGCGGGCCGCCCGCCCGACCGCGGCGTCTCGCGTCAGGCGAGGTGCGCGTCGAACCCGCTCGTCTCGCGGAACGCGCCGTCCGCGAGCACGAACGCCTCCGCGCCCGCCCACGACTCGACGAGCGCGATGCCGTCCTCGGCCGGGAGCGCGACCAGCACCGTCGCGAGCGCGTCCGCCTCCGTCGTGTCCCGCTCCGCGACCACCGTCGCGAGCGTGCAGCGCCCGCTCACCCGCTCCGTCGTCGGATCGTAGACGTGGTCGGTGCCGTCGCGTTCGCGCCGATAGCGCCCGCTCGTCGCGACGTGCGCGTCGTCGTCGACGTCCAGCACGCGCAGGTCGCGGCCGCCGTACGGGCTCTCGATACCGACGGGGCCGACCGGGTGCGCGACGTCCCCGCCGCCGTCGACCATCGCGCGCCGCCCCATCCCGTCCGCCGCCTCCGCCGCGCGGTCCACGAGATACCCCTTCGCGAGGCCGTTCAGGTCGAGCGTGCAGTCCGCCGTCACGGCGTCGCCGTCCACCGACACCGACCCGTCGCCGAACTTCTCCCCGACGGCGTCGGCGTCCCCGCGGATGTACGCCTTCACCGCGTGCTCGACGGCGCCCTGCCGGACGTCGAAGACGCCGCCCGTCCGCTCCCGGTACGAGAGGCCGCGCTCGACGATGCGCGCGACGTGCGGGTTCTCCACGCGGCCCGTCTCGTTCAACTCCGCCACCGCGCTCCCGTCGGCGAACGCGTTCAACTGCGATTCGAGGCCGCGCGCCGTCGCCGTCGCCGCCTCCACCGCGTCCGCGGCCCCGCGGCCCTCCGCGCGGACGTAGAACGACGTGTCGCAGCAGTCGAAGCACGCCTCCGACGCTCCGAGCGCCGAATAGACGCGTCCCGCGAGCGTCACGCGCGCCCACCCCCGCCCGTCCGACCACCTGTCGGTCGCCGTCTCTCGGTCGTCCGTCGCATACCGTCACGGACGCGCCGCGCCGGGGTATCGCTTCGCGTCCACCCGTCGAATCTATCCCTCGACGGCCTCGATGCCGTCGAGCAGGCGCTCGACGTCGCCCGGCGTGTTGAAGACGTGGAAGGACGCGCGCACCGTCCCCGTCGGGAGCGCGCGCACCACCACGTCCCGCTCCGCCAACCCTTCCACGAGGGCCTCCGGGTCGTCGCTCTCGAACGCCACCAGTCCCGACTCCGGGTCCGTCGGGCCGACGACTCGCTCGGCACCGAGGCCGTCCACGAAGCGCTCGGTGAGGTCGTCGATGCGCGAGCGCACCGTCCCGAGTCCGATATCGTCGAAGCAGTCGAGGGACGCGACGAGGCCGGCGTGCGGCGCCGGCGACACCGTCCCGACTTCGAGGCGGCGCGCGCCCGGGTGGAACTCGTAGTCCGCCGCGTTCGGGTCCGTGACGCTCCGATAGCCGACCTGTCGGGGTTCGAGGGACGCCGCCGCGTCCGGCGCGACGTAGCAGAAGCCCGCGCCCCACGGCCCGAGCAGCCACTTGTGGCCCGCCGCCGCGACGTAGTCCGCGCCCCACGCCTCCACCGGCATCTCGGCCTGCCCCGGCACCTGCACCGCGTCCACCAGCACCGCCGCGCCCGCGTCGTGCGCCTCCGCGACCAACTCGGCGACCGGGAGGCGCGTCCCCGCCGTCCACGTGATCGCCGAGAGACAGACGAGGCGGGCGTCCGACACCGCCTCGCGGTACGCCTCGCGGTCGACCCGCCCGTCCGCCGTCGGGACGACGCGCGTTCGAATCCCCGCCGCGTCCCGCAGGCGACGCCACGGCAGCACGCCCGCCGCGTGCTCGACGTCCGTCCGAACGACCACGTCCCCCGGCGCCCAGTCTATCGCCGACGCGACGCGGTTGATGCCGTCCGTCGTCGACTGCGTCAACGCCACGTTCCCCGCGTCCGTCCCGAGGAACCCACCGACGCGCTCGCGCACCTCGTCGAACAGTTCGAACGCCGCCGGATACGGCCGACCGTCGGCGTGCGCGTCGTACTCGTGATACTCGAGGCAGGCCTCCGCCGCCTCCACGACCTGTCGCGGCGCCGGCCCGCTCGCGCCCGTGTTCAAGTACGTGACCTCGCCCGCGGCCGGGATGTCCGCCCGCAGCGCCTCCGGAGTCATACCCGTTCGTCGCGGCCCGAACCGTATAATACCGGTCGCCGATCCGACCGAACCCGGCGCACGGTCGCACCGAACGGCGCGCCCCGACGACGCGAACGCGTTGCCCGCAATAGTTTTCGCCGTTCGGTCCACTAGTGGAGAGTATGCCGCGAGAGGGGGCGGCCGCCGAGACGCGCCTCGGACAGCTACGCGAGAGGTACGGGACGTTCCCCGTCGTCGAGGAGCACACCGTCGTGCCCCGGGAGGCGCTCGTCGAGTGCATGTCGAGCGAGAGCGACGGGCGCCTCGGCGGGGCGCGAACGCTCCTCGAACGCGACGGGGCCGCGCTCCTCGTCCGCTACGAGGACGCACCCGAGGTCTGGGACCTCCCGGGGGGGAGTCTCGACCGGAACGAACACCACGAACAGACCGCGCGCCGTCACGTCGCCGATCAGCTCGGCATCGAGTGCGAGCTGACGGGCGTGTTCCACGCGCGCCGACAGCGATTCGGCCTCGTCGACGGCGGCGACGGCGCCGAAGGGCTCTGGATCCACTTCGAGGGCCGGCCGCTCGGAACGACGTTCGACTCGCGATCCGACATCATTGAGGCGCGCTGGTTCGACAGCCCGCCCGCCGCCGTCGCGGACGACGTCCGCGAACGCCTCGACGCGTCCGTCACCGCCGACTGACCGCCGAACGACCCCGGCGCACCCCACGGGCCGACGACGCCGGCGAACCGCCCGACTGCGGGCCGGCGTCGCGTCGCGTCCGCGCGCGTGTGCCCGCTTCAGAAGCCTTTTGCTCCGTCGATTAGAACGCTCCTACACATGTACGACGACCTGAACTGGGCCATCGGCGGGGAGGCCGGCGATGGAATCGACTCCACCGGGAAGGTGTTCGCGCAGGCGCTCTCCCGTGCGGGTCGACACGTCTTCACCTCGAAGGATTTCGCGTCCCGAATCCGAGGTGGCTACACCGCATACAAAGTTCGCACGTCCGTCGACCGGGTGCAGAGCGTCGTCGACCGCCTCGACGTCCTCATCGCGCTCACCGAGCGCACCGTCGAGGAGAACATGGACGAACTCCACGAGGGCTCCGTCATCATCTACGACGGCGAACGCACCGAGTTCAACGACTTCGAAGCCCCCGAGGAGACCGTCGGCATCGACGTCCCGCTGAAGTCGCTCGCCGAGGACGCCGGCGGCGCGCTCATGCGGAACATCGTCGCGCTCGGCGCCGTCTGCGAAGTCGCCGACTTCCCCATCGAGAACCTCGACGAGTCCCTGCAGAAGCGCTTCGGGTCGAAGGGCGAGAAGATAGTCGAGAACAACAAGACGGCCGCGCGCCTCGGCGCCGACCACGTCGCCGAAGAGTACGGCGACGTCGTCGACTCCCTCGACTACGAACTCGAGACCACTGACGAGGACTACGTCCTGCTGAACGGCGACGAAGCCATCGGCATGGGCGCCATCGCCGCCGGCTGTCGGTTCTACGCCGGCTACCCCATCACGCCCGCGACGGACGTGATGACATACCTCACCGGCCGCATCGAGAACTTCGGCGGGCACGTCGTCCAGGCCGAAGACGAACTCTCCGCCATCAACCTCGCGCTCGGCGCCGCCCGCGCCGGCGCCCGCTCCATGACCGCCACCAGCGGTCCCGGCATCGACCTGATGTCCGAGACGTTCGGCCTCGTCGCCCAGTCCGAGACGCCGCTCGTCATCTGCGACGTCATGCGCTCCGGCCCCTCCACGGGGATGCCGACCAAGCAGGAGCAGGGCGACCTCAACATGCTCCTCTACGGCGGCCACGGCGAGATTCCGCGCTTCGTCCTCGCCCCCACCACCGTCGCGGACTGCTTCCACAAGACCGTCGAGGCGTTCAACCTCGCCGAGAAGTATCAGACGCCCGTCTACCTCACCTCCGACCTCTCGATGGCCGTCACCGAGCAGACCTTCGAACCCGACGAGTTCGACATGGACGAAGTCGAGATCGACCGCGGCAAGGTCGTCGACGAGTCCGAGATATCCAAGTGGCAGAACGAGAAGGACCAGTTCAAGCCCCACGCCGTCACCGCCGACGGTGTCAGCCCCCGCGCCTTCCCCGGCACCGAGGGCGGCGTCCACATGTCCACCGGCCTCGAACACGACGAACTCGGGCGCCGCACCGAGGACACGGACGAGCGCATCGAACAGGTCGACAAGCGCGAGCAGAAAGTCCAGACCGCCCGCGAGAACGAGGACTGGAGCCCCGTCGAGTACGGGAACCCCGACGCCGACACCCTCGTGATCTCCTGGGGGTCCAACGAGGGCGCGCTCGTCGAAGCCCTCGACTTCTTAGAGGAGGACGACGTGGACGTCCGCGTCCTCTCCGTCCCCTACATCTTCCCGCGCCCCGACCTCACGGAGGCCGTCGAGGCGGCCGAGACGACCATCGTCGTCGAGTGTAACGCCACCGGCCAGTTCGCCGACGTCATCGAGAAGGACGTCCTCGAACGCGTCGACCGCATCAACAAGTACAACGGCGTCCGCTACAAGGCGGACGAACTCGCCACCGAGATCAAGGAGGTACTCGCATGAGCTCCGACGTTCGATTCACCGACTTCAAATCCGACAAACAGCCCACGTGGTGTCCCGGATGCGGCGACTTCGGCACCATGAACGGCATCATGAAGGGACTCGCCGAGACCGGCAACAGCCCCGACGACACGTTCGTCGTCGCCGGCATCGGCTGCAGCGGCAAGATCGGAACCTACCTGCGATCCTACGCCCTCCACGGCGTCCACGGGCGCGCGCTCCCCGTCGGCACCGGCGTCAAGATCGCCAACCCCGACCTCGAAGTCGTCGTCGCGGGCGGCGACGGTGACGGCTACTCCATCGGCGCCGGCCACTTCATCCACGCCGTCCGGCGCAACATCGACATCACGTACGTCGTGATGGACAACCGCATCTACGGCCTCACCAAGGGCCAGGCGTCCCCGACCAGCCGCGAGGACTTCGAGACGTCCACCACCCCCGAAGGCCCGAAGCAGCCGCCCGTCAACCCGCTCGCGCTCGCGCTCTCCGCCGGCGGCTCCTTCATCGCACAGTCCTTCTCCTCGAACGCCCTGCGCCACCAGGAGATCGTCCAGCGGGCCATCGAACACGACGGATTCTCCCTCGTCAACACGTTCAGCCCCTGCGTGACGTTCAACGACGTCGACACCTACGACTACTTCCGCGACTCCATCGTCGACTTAGAGGAGACCGACCACGACCCGACCGACCGCGAGCAGGCGAAGGAGAAGATCCTCGACGACGGCAAGGAGTACATCGGCGTGCTCTGGGAGGACGAGGACGCCGTCGACTACAACACCGCCCACGGCGTCGAGGGCAACATGGCCGACATCGACGAGAGCGGCGCCCCCGACGGCGCCACCGACCTCGTCCGCGAGTTCTACTAGCGGACTTTTTTCCGGTTCGGGGTCGCGAAGCGACCCTCTCGGCGTAAAAACCTCCACTAAAAAATCCCGAGCGCGGATCGCTCGGTGCGCGGACGCCACTGTCGTATTCTCTCGGCCGCCCCGCCGTCCTACTCCTCGTCGCGCCCGACGGAGATGACCTGCACGAGCGAGTCCACCGGGACGCCCTCGACGTCCCCGACGCCCTGCTTGTCCACGAGCACGGCCGACGCGACGGCGTTCCCGCCGTCGCTCTCCACCGCCTCGATGGTCTCGCTGATGGTGGTTCCGGACGTGATGGTGTCGTCGACGACGAAGCAGTCCCGGCCCTCGACCTGCGCGAAGTTCCGGCTGAAACTCCCGCCGAGGTCCTCGATGTCGCCCTCCTCCCACTGGTGCTTGCGCGGCGCGTACGTCCCGAGGTCCGTCTCCAGTTCGCGCGAGACAGCGGTCGCGAGCGGCACCCCCGCCTTCTCGACGCCGATGACCAGGTCGACGTCGTGAGAGTGCTCGCGCAGGAGGTCCGCGAGCGCGGCGCCGACCGCGGAGAGGCGCGCGCCCGCCTCACCGATCGCGCTCCAGTCCACGTGGATGTCCTGCGGGCCGCTCGCGGTCGTCGTCGGCGTCGTCTCCTCGCTCGGCTCGGTGCTCCGGCCCGCGCGCTCCACGAGCCAACTCGCCGTCTCGCGCGAGACGTTCAGTTCGTCCGCGATCTCGCCCCGTGAGAGACCGCGCTTCGCGAGATCCCCCGCGCTCTCGATGAGGTCGTCGACGTTCTTCATACGGAACACATCGAGGGCCGTTTTTATGGTCGTTTCGTTGGCCCGCGCGCCGCCCCTGCGGGGTCGCGACCGGCCGTTTTATCTGCCGACGGGGCCGAGAGCCACTATGCGGCGCTACGACGAACTCTACTCGCTCTACGAGCGCTTCGACACCGACACCCTCCGCGCCTACCGCGACTTCGTCGACCTCTTCCCGCCCGTCGACTCCCGCGTCGCCCTCGACTACTGGGAGGAAGCCCACGACGCGCTCACCGAGCGCACCGACGACGTCGCCGACGTCCACGGCGAGACGCTCGCCGCCCTCGCCGCGCACGCAACGCGCGAACAGGCGTTCACCGCGCTCGACCTCCACACGAAGTACGACCGCGGGGTGAACGCGCTCGTCCTCGACGTCGACGAGACGCTCCGCTCCGCCGGCGGCACGGACAACGAGATTCCGCGCGAGACCCTCCACCTCCTCACCGTCTTCCACGAGAACGACGTTCCCATCGTCGTCTGCACCGGGCAGACGCTGGAGAACGTCAAGGGCTTCCTCAATCAGGGCCTCGGGAACGAACTCTTCCACTCTGGGGCCGTCTCCGTCGTCTACGAGGCCGGTACCGGCGTCTTCACGCCCGGCCACGGCCCCGACACGAAACGCCTCCTCTACGAGCGACTCGACGACGACGTCCAGTCCGTCTTCCAGGCCGTCCGCGGGCGCGTCCTCCCCGACGCCCCCGAGAACGTCCGCCGGGGCTGTCACCTCCAGGGCAACGAGTTCAACGTGACGCTGAAGCCGAACTACGAGACCGGGAGCGACGACGCCGTCGCCGTCATCGACGAGGCGACCGTCTACCTCACGTCGTTGCTCGCGGACGCCGCGCCCGTCCTCGACGAGGCGGACGTCCGCGCGTACTACGCCGAGCGCGACCCCGAGATCGCGGCCGTACTGGACGACGCGGACTCCCGGCCGGACGACCACGAGGTCGACGACGACGCGCTCGCGCTCCTCGAACGCGTCCAACTCGCCTACTACGAGGGGGACGCCGCCGAACTCACCGCCGACGAACTCGACAAGCCCGCGGGCGTTCGGGCCGCGCTCGACGTCCTCGGCGTCGACGACCCGTTCGCGCTCGTCATGGGCGACTCGAAGAGCGACCTGCGCGTGATGGAGTGGGTCGCGGACGCGGACGCCGGCATCGCGGCGGCGCCCACGCACTCCTCTTCGCGGGTCATCGATCACGTCGAATCGACCGACGGCCTCGTCTACGACCGGGGCGCCGCGGGCGACGTCCTGCGCACCGTCTACGCGCTCAACCGTCTCGCCGCGAGCGAGTGACCCTCACGAACATCTCCAAAGATTTACGCCGTTTCGAGTGAATTCCGGGCGTATGGCTAAGGACTACCGGCAGCTCCACGATCCGAACGCGGAGTACACGATGCGGGACCTGTCAGCGGAGACGATGGGCGTCACGGCCGAGCGCGGCGGCGGCCGCGACGTCGAAATCACCGACGTCCAGACCACTATGGTCGACGGGAACTTCCCGTGGACGCTCGTCCGCGTCTACACGGACGCGGGCGTCGTCGGCACCGGCGAAGCCTACTGGGGTGCCGGCGTCCCGGAACTCATCGACCGCATGGCGCCGTTCGTCATCGGCGAGAACCCGCTGGACATCGACCGCCTCTACGAGCATCTCGTCCAGAAGATGAGCGGTGAAGGATCCGTCGAAGGCGTCACCGTCACCGCCATCGCCGGCATCGAAGTCGCGCTCCACGACCTCGCCGGGAAACTCCTCGACATCCCCGCCTACCAGCTCCTCGGCGGGAAGTACCGCGACGAAGTGCGCGTCTACTGCGACTGTCACACCGAGGAGGAAGCGGACCCCGACGCCTGCGCGGACGAGGCCGAACGCGTCGTCGAAGAGCTCGGCTACGACGCGCTCAAGTTCGACCTGGACGTCCCCTCCGGCCACGAGAAGGACCGCGCGAACCGCCACCTCCGTCCCGGGGAGATCCGGCACAAGGCCGAGATCGTCGAGAAGGTCACCGAGCGCGTGAAGGACAAGGCGGACGTCGCGTTCGACTGCCACTGGACGTTCAGCGGCGGGAGCGCGAAGCGTCTCGCCGCCGAGCTCGAGGAGTACGACGTCTGGTGGCTCGAAGACCCCGTCCCGCCGGAGAACCTCGAAGTGCAGGAGGAGGTCACGAAGTCCACGCTCACGCCGATCACGGTCGGCGAAAACCGCTATCGCGTGACCGAGGAGCGCCGCCTCATCGAGAACCAGGCGGTGGATATCGTCGCGCCCGACCTCCCGAAGGTCGGCGGGATGCGCGAGACGCAGAAGATCGCGGACGTCGCGAACCAGTACTACGTTCCGGTGGCGATGCACAACGTCTCCTCGCCGATCGCGACGATGGCGTCCGCGCAGGTCGGCGCCGCCATCCCGAACGCGCTGGCGGTCGAGTACCACTCCTACGAACTGGGCTGGTGGGCGGACCTCGTCGAGGAGGACGTCATCGAGGACGGCTACATCGAGATTCCCGAGACGCCCGGTCTCGGCCTGACGCTCGACCTGGACGCCGTCGAGGAGCACATGGTCGACGGCGAGACCCTCTTCGACGAGGCGTAAGACTCGTCGAAGACTGAGAGAGAGAGCGAACTGGCGACGGACGGCGGTCACGGGACGCGCGTCGCTCTCGTGATGGCGCACGTTCGGTGCGCTCCGCTCGTCGGCCACGCGCTCGCTCGCGCGTCGGCCGACCGCGTCCCGCGGCGGACTGTCAGGACATACCCTGCGGTGGTCGCGTGCTCGTATTTGAAGGTTCGTCAGGGGGGGTGCTTCGCGCAATCGGACGAGCCACGCGGATAGCGTTCGCCGGTCGAGCGGCCCGACGGGCCCGGGTGAGACGATTCTCCGCGAACGCTCCGCGTTCGCGGCCCTTTTTAGTGGAGGTTTTTGCTCCGAGAGGTGCGCGGAGCGCACCCGAGGAGGAAAAAAGTCCTTTAGTAGATGAGTTCGTCGTCGTTCTCGACCATGTAGAGGGTGCGCGCGGCGATGTTGACGGCGTGGTCGCCGATGCGTTCGAGGTCGCGGACGGTGAGGAGCATGCGGGAGACGTCCTGCATGAGCGCCTGGACGTGCTCGTCGGACTCGTCGGGGTCGAGTTCGGTCTCGATGAGGTCGCGGACGACGGACTGGGAGGCGTTCTCGCAGAGCGTGTCGAGGTCCTCGTCGTGGTCGGCGATGGCGTAGCAGGCGTCGGGGTCGCGCGCTTCGTAGGCGGCCATGGCGTCCTCGAGCATCTCGAGGGTGTGGTCGCCGATGGTGTTGATGTCGACCTCGGGGAACATGTCGTGTTCGGCGTCGAGGGTGTACTCGCCGAGATTGACGGCGAGGTCGCCGACGCGTTCGAGGTCGGTGATGATCTTGAACGAGGACGCGATGAGGCGGAGGTCGCCGGCGACGGGCTGCTGGAGCGCGAGCAGGTCGATGCAGTCCTGTTCGAGTTCGAGGTAGAGGTCGTTCACCTCGTCGTCGCCCGCGATGACGTCGCGCGCGGTGTCGTAGTCCTTCTGTTCCATCGCTTCGAGCGCGAGACGCAGGCGGTCGATGACGACCTCGCTCATGTAGAGGACGTCCTCCTGCATCGACTCGAGTTGGGCCTGATAGCTTTCGCGTGGCATGTGTGTGGTGGGTAGTGGGTCGGTGGGGAGGCTAAAGCGTTCGGGGGGTTACCCGAACTTGCCGGTGATGTAGTCCTCGACGCGCTGGCTCTGCGGGTTCTCGAAGATCTGATCGGTGTCGCCGTACTCGACGAGTTCGCCGCCGGTGAGGAAGACGGCGGTCTGATCGCTGATGCGCGCGGCCTGCTGCATGTTGTGCGTGACGATGACGACCGTGTAGTCTTCCGCTAACTCCTCGACGAGGTCTTCGATCTTCGAGGTGGCGATGGGGTCGAGCGCGGAGGCGGGTTCGTCCATGAGGAGGACGTCCGGGCCGACGGCGAGCGCGCGCGCGATGCAGAGACGCTGTTGCTGGCCGCCGGAGAGCCCGAGCGCGTTGTCGTCGAGGCGGTCGTTCACCTCGTCCCAGAGCGCGGCGCCGCGGAGGCAGCGCTCGACGAGGTTCTCCTCCTCGTCTCGGTCGTCGCGGCCGAGGAGGCGCGCGACGAGGCCGGTGTCGAGGTCACCGTGCTTGCGCGGGCCGTAGGAGATGTTGTCGCGGATGGACTTCGGGAAGGGGTTCGGGT
>JBDGUG010000013.1:35255-48937 GCA_042216135.1 Halarchaeum sp.
TTGCGCGGGCCGTAGGAGATGTTGTCGCGGATGGACTTCGGGAAGGGGTTCGGGTGCTGGAAGACCATCCCGATGCGCTTGCGGAGTTCGACGAGGTCCACGCCGTCGGCGTAGATGTTCTCGCCGTTGAACTCCACGCGCCCTTCGACGCGCGCGGCGCTGATGCGGTCGTTCATCCGGTTGAGACACCGGAGGAACGTGGATTTGCCACAGCCCGACGGGCCGATGAGGGCGGTGACGGACTCCTCGGGGATGTCCATGCTGATGGACTGGAGCGCCTGGTCGTCCCCGTAGTAGACGTCGAGGTCCTCGACGGAGAGCGCTGTCTCCCCCTCGAAGTCGTACTCGAGCCACTCGTCGCGAATCTGTTCTTCCGTCTCTCCGGTCGTTGTCTGTCGTGTCTGGCTCATTGGCGAAGCTTCCTCCTGAAGTAGATGCGGGTGATGATGCCGACGGCGTAGAAGGAGATGACGACGAGCAAGAGGACGAGCGCGGTCCCCCAGCCGAACTCGATGGGTGCGCCGACGCCGGCGGTGATGACGGCGAAGAGCTGATAGGGGAGCGCCGTCGCGGGGCTGAGGAGCGCGTCGTTGGTGACGAACGGAGCGGTGCTCGTGAAGTGGAAGGAGCCGAGGACGCTCGGCGCCTCCGAGGAGAACGGCTCTCGGACGAGCACGAGCAGGATGGGCGCCGTCTCACCGGCGATGCGGCCGACGCCGAGGATGACGCCCGTGAGGACGCCGGGGATGGCGGCGGGGAGGACGACGCTCCGGATGGTCTGCCACTTCGTGACGCCGAGCGCGGCGCTCGCGTCGCGGTACTCGTCGGGGACGTTCTGGAGCGCCTCCCTGCTCGTGATGAGGACGAGCGGGAGGAGCATGAACCCGAGGACGAGTTGGCCGGTGAGGAGCGTGACGTGGTTCTGGATGCGCGGCAGCAGGAACGCGAACGCGAACAGGCCGTAGACGATGCTCGGCGTGCTCCAGAGGCCGTTCGTCGCCGTCTCCACGACGCGCGTGAACCGGCCCTGCTCGGCGTACTCGGTGAGGAAGACGGCGGCGCCGACGGCGAGCGGGACGGCGAAGACGACGGCGCCGACGACGAGCCAGACGGTGCCGACGATGGCGGGATAGATGCCGTTGACGTCGTATCGGAGGCCGAACCCGTTCGTGACGAACGGGACGTGGAGCGGCCAGAGCTGTGCGCCCTTGAGGACCTGGCCGAGGCCGTTCTGGACGACGAAGATGATGAGGAGCGCGAGGACGGCGAGGAGCGCGACGGCGTAGACGCTGATGAGCGTGTACGCGCCGTACTCGCGGCCGCGCGCGCCGAAGCCTCGGTAGGCGTTCGCGGCCGCCCAGACGGTGAGGAGGCTCCCGACCATCGCGAACGCGGCGATGGCGGTCTGACCGACGAACGTCGCGGAGAACCCGACGGGACTCCACGACCACGACGGGCCGACGACGCCGGTGAGGACGGCGAGACCGGCGACGAACTCGAAGGCGGCCACCGGGAGGGTGACGCCGAGGTCCTCGGGGACGGCGAGGACGGCGACGGCGACGACGACGGCGGCGACGAGCGCCGCGGGCGCCCAGACGAGCGCGCCCCGTCCGAGGGTCTGTGAGACGACGAGGCCGACGGCGACGAAGGCGAACGCGCCGTAGACACCCGCGGGGACGACGCCGACGGAACTGTCGGGGTTGTTGTCGATGACGTCCGTGACCGAGAGCACGCCGACGCCGACGAGGGCGACGCCGGCGAGGACGTGGCCCGCGGAGATCAGCGTCGCGTACTGGACGCCGCCGAGTGCGCCGGTGACGTCGACCCACTGGAAGACGACCGCCCATCCGGCGACGAACGCGAGCGCGCCGAGGACGAGCGGGACGAGCGCGAGGTAGTCCGCCGCCGAGGACTCGGAGACGATGTTCTGCTCGCCGTGCGCGCCGTACTCGCTCATTGCTCACCCCCGAGCGAGCGCTGCATGCGGCGCTCGATGGTCTGCGAGACGACGCTGAGCGCGAGCACGACGACGAAGAGGACGACGCCGGCGGCGAACAGCGCGGCGAGCTGGAGCGGGCGGCCGGCGGCGACGCCGTACTGGCTCGCGATGGCGGACGTGAGCGTGATGGTGTTCCCGAACACGTCGTAGAGCGGTTCGGGGAGCTGCGTGACGTTCCCGAGGATGACCGTCGCGGCCATCGTCTCGCCGAGCGCGCGCCCGACGCCGAGGATGACGGCGGCGGAGATGCCGGAGACGGCGGTGGGGACGGCGACGCTCTTCGTGGTCTGCCAGTCCGTCGCGCCGAGCGCGACCGAGCCGTCCTTCATCGGGTTCGGGACGGCGTTGAGGGCGTCTTCGGAGACGGAGACGACCGTCGGGAGCGCCATCACGCCGATGACGAGGCCGACGACGAACAGGCTCCCGGAGGTCGGGAGGTGGAAGACGTCCTGCATGTACGAGTTGATCACGACGAACCCGATGAACCCGTAGACGATAGAGGGGATTCCCGCGAGCAGTTCGATGGCCGGCTTGACGGCCTCCCGGACTGACTTGGGCGCGATCTCACTGATGAACACGGCGCCGGCGACGCCGAGCGGGGCGGAGACGAGCGTCGCGATGATCGTCGTGATGAGTGTCCCCCACATCATCGTGCCGAGTCCGTATCGGCTCGTGTGGACTCTCCAGACCGTGCTCGTGAGCAGGTCGATGCCCATCCGTTGGACGATCGGAATCGCCTTCACGAACAGGTAGACGGTGATGATGCCGAGGATAACGAGCGTCGAGACGGTCGCGATGAACGTCAGCGCCCTCGCCGTTTCGGCCTGGTGGAAGAACCAGCCGTAGAGCGCGGTCACGACGAAGACGAGCGCGGGGAAGACGACCAGTCCCGGACTGACGACGAACGCCGCCAGCGCGGCGGCGAGTGAGAACGCGCCCACCAGCCCGGCGATTCGCGCCGGCCAATCGAGTTCGGTGAACGACCGGCTGATCGCCTGTGTGGTGGATGCTCCGGACATACTGTGCCGTGCGGCTTACTGAGTGTCCGGGAGCTTTGAAAGTTCCTCTTTCTGCCGCGAGGAGGAGAGGGTCGCGTAGCCGGCCGGGCCGACGAACTCGCCCTGGCCGTAGTCGTGGATGAGCATCCGGAGGAAGGCGGCTTCCTTCTTCGAGGTGCCCTCGTAGGTGTAGCAGTGCAGGTCGCGGGCGAGCGGGTAGCCCTTATCGGAGAGGTTCTTGCCGGGCTCGTAGACGGTGCCGTCGAAGTTGAGAGCGACGGCCGGGACCTGGTCGGAGACGAACGCGAGCGCCATGTAGGCGATGGCGTTGTCGGAGTTCTTGACGGTGGTCGCGACCTGCTGGTTCTCGCCCTTGCGGACGTCGACGCCGGGCATCTTCGCGTCGGCGCTGCCGAGCATGTTCACGCGGAAGGAGGTGTCGGTGCCGGACCCGACGGCGCGGCCGACGGCCTGAATCTCCATGTCTTTCCCCGTGTAGCCGGGGACGTCCTGCCAGTTCTTGATCTCACCCTTGTAGATGGCGCGGATCGTCTCCGCCTTGAGCTGCTTGATACCGTGCTCGTAGAGGTACTGCGAGACGACGATCGGCTGTGCGTCCACGCCGACGACGTGGTTGACGAACTTGTCGTAGTCGACGTCCTCGAGTTCCGCCTTGACGGGGGCGGACGCGTCACCGATGTCGACCTGTCCCTTCATGAGCTTCGTGAGGCCGACGCCGGAGTGGCTCAGACCGACCTGAACCTTGAACGGCGGGTTGCCCTCACCGTCGCCCTTGAACCCGTACTTCTCCGCCCAGTACTCGGCCATCGACTTGTCGGTCTGGATGTCGTACTCCGCGGCCGGCCAGTACTCCTTGTCGGAGGCCGGCGGGTTGTAGTTCCAGATGGACGCCGCCTTGGACGTGATCGGGTAGACGGTGGAGGATCCACCGGCGGTCAGCGCACTGACGGCGCCGGACGAGCTGGAGCTCGAACTCTCCGAGGAGCTCGTGCTCGTGCTGGAGCTCGTGCTCGACGACTCGCCGCCACCGTTGCCCCCACAGCCGGCGATGGCCGCCGCGCCGGTCGCGCCGATGCCGCCGAGTACTTTACGTCGCGAGACGCTCTCCCCGAAGCGCTTGAACTGCTTCGTCATCAACAGAGCAAACACGGCTATTAAATAAATACTCTACTATTACTCCTATATAGTGGTGTGTATAGGGACGTATTGGTACGTGTATAACCGCGCCGTCGAAACCGATATGACCCGCATAAAATCCGCGAGATGTCTATTATGGTGGGTTATAGGGATCGGGTTCGAGCGCCCACGCGCCGTATATAGACTTCCGTAAATTTATAGTGGAGCGTCGCCGACGGACCGGTATGGAACGCCGCAAGGTGCAGGTCACCGGTGGCTCGACCTTCACCGTCTCCATCCCGAAGGACTGGGCGCGCGAACACGACGTCGCCGCGGGCGACGAGATCGCATTCCTCCCCGATAGCGGCTCTCTCCTCCTCTCCCCCGTCACCGACGAGGAGACACAGCGCGGGACGTTCGACGTCAGCGGCATGGAAGGAGACGCCCTCACGCGCACGGTCATGACGATGTACGTCAGCGGGTTCGACGTCCTCGTCCTGGAGGCCGACCGCATCACCTCCGAGCAGCGTCGGATCATCCGGAACGCCACGCAGGGCCTCGTCGGCCTCGAAGTCCTGGAGGAGACGAGCGACCGGATCGTCGTCCAGGACCTCCTGGACTCCAGCGAACTCTCCGTGCACAACGCCGTCCGGCGGATGCGCCTCATCTCGCTCTCCATGCTCGACGACGCCGTCACCGCGCTCCGCGAGAACGACCACGACCTCGCGCGCGACGTCATCGAACGCGACGACGACGTCGACCGCCTCTGGTTCGTCGTCTCCCGCATCTTCCGGGGCTCCCTGCGCTCGCCGCGCACCGCCCAAGAGATCGGCGTCAGTCGCGAAGCCTGCTTCGACTACCACTCCAGCGCGCGCCAACTCGAACGCATCGGCGACCACGCCGCGAAGATAGCGAACGTCGCCCTCGAACTCGACGCCCCCGTCCCCGAGGACGCCGCGAGCCAACTCGGCGCGCTCCACGAGGACGCCGCCGACATCGTCGACACCGCGATGGAAGCGCTGTTCACCGACGAACAGGACGAGGCGACCGCCCTCGCGAACGACGCGCGCGCCGCCGTCCTCGGCATCGACGAGCACGCGCGACGACTCGACGACGTGCTCCGCGAACTCGAACCGCACGACGCCCAGCACCTCGGCCTCGTCGTGGACTCGCTCTCGCGCTGTGCGGACTACGGCGGGAACGTCGCGGAGACGGCGCTCCAGAAGGCCGCGCCCGCGCCCGACCTCTAAATTTCAGTCGTCGTCCGCCGTCACCGGGCCGGACGCGTCCACCGCGTCCGTCTCGATGCTCGGCGGATACTTCCCGCGATCCAGCTTCAGATCCGAGAGCGGCCGCGCCATACACGTCAGACAGTAGTCCTCCGCCTCCTCCTCGCTGAGGCCGCGCGCCGCCGGTTGCGCCACCTCGCCCTCGACGATCTCCGCCGAACAGGCGAGACACATCCCGACGCGACAGGAGTACTCCTGGCAGATCCCCTCGCGGAAGCAGGCCTTCAGGATCGTCTCCGTCTCCGAGACCTCGATGGTCTCGTCTCGCCCGACGAACTCGACGGTGTGCTCGGTCATGGAGGCGCTTGGACGACCGACGGTAAAACTCTTTATCGCTCAGCGTCGCCGCGTCGGCGACGGATTCGTCCGAAAAGAGTTTTCACGCCCCGAATCAATCACCGCGGTATGACCAGCCACGAGTTCGACTTCGTCGTCGTCGGCGCCGGCACGTCGGGGTGTTACGCCGCCGCGACCGCCGCGGAGGCAGGATACGACGTCGTCGTCGTCGAACGCAAGGACGCCGACGAGGCCGGCCACATCGCCTGCGGTGACGCCCTCAAGGGTGCCGCGAACTTCCCGTCCGCCATCCCGAAGTCCGAACTCGAACCAGCGTTCACCAACACCGACGTCGACCACGGACGCTTCGAGATCCCGCAGGAGGACACCGTCCTCGAAATTCCCATCCCGGGCGAACTCGCCGTCATCGACCGCTGGAAGTACGGTAAGTGCGTCATCGAGGGTGCCGACTCTCGCGGCGTCGAGTTCCACTACGACACGCTCGTCCAGGACGTCGAGCAGGCCGACGACGGCCGCGTCACCGGCGTCCGCGCTACCCGCAAGGGCGACGCCGTCACCTACGACGCGGAGGTCGTCGTGGACGCCGCCGGCTCGCTCTCCCTCCTCCAGGACAAGGTCGACTTCGGCGACTCCACGTTCGACACGAACGTCAGCTACTCGCAGTTCTGCTCCGCGTACCGCGAGATCGTCGAAGTGCCCGAGGAGGTCGAGTGGCAGGACGCCCTCGTCTTCAAACCAACCAAGCGCGCCGCCGGCTACCTCTGGTACTTCCCGCGCACGGGCACGGAGATCAACGCCGGCCTCGGCTTCCAGATGAACGAGGAGCCGATGGAGATGATCGAGGACCTCAAGGTCGACCTGCGGAACCGCCCCGAATTCCAGGGCGCCGAAGTGAAGGACAAACTCGGCGCCGCGCTCCCCACCCGCCGCCCCTACGACTCCGCCGTCCACCCCGGCTACGTCGCCGTCGGCGACGCCGCCGGCCACGTCAATCCCACCACCGGCGGCGGCATCGCCGGCGCCGCTTACGCCGGGAAGTACGCCGCCGAGGCCGCCATCGCCGGCATCGAGGACGGCGACCTCTCCGAGGACGCCCTCTGGGAGTACAACGAGCGCGTCATGGACCACTTCGGCGCGCGCTACGCCGCCCTCGACGTCTACAACATCCTCTCCACCGGCGTCGACGTCGACAGCCTCATGAGTCTCCTCGCCACCCTCCCCGGAAAACAGCTCAGCGAAGCGCTCTACGCCGGTACATCCAGTTTCGGCGTCGGCCTCGCCGCCAAAGTCGCCGCCAAGAGCTTCGGCCACTGGGGTCAGATCTATCAGATGTACCAGACCAAACGCGAGGCCGACCGCCTCCTCGACCACTACGAGGACTACCCCACCAGTCCCGCCGGCCTCGACCGCTGGCAGACCCGACGCGACGACATCATGGCCGACGTCTACGACGTCACCGGCGCCGACGCGAAGTACTGACCGTTTGCTGCGCGTCAGATTCACTGACGCTGGCAAACGCTCTCCTCCTCCTGTCGCCCCCCGTCGCCGCGAACGTTCAAATACGAGCGCGCGACTATCGCCACGCATCCTGTAACTGGAGGGCGCGCGAGCCACGGTTACACGAGCGGTGAACCCGCGAGTAGTGGCGGCACACTCGCGCGCCGGCCGCCCCGCGAGTGTCGTCCGTTCGCCACTACCTGCGCCGCGTCCACAGGCTATTTGTCGGGCACGCGCTCACGTAGCCTCGTATGAGTGGTACTGATAGCGGTGACGCGTCGGCCGACGTCGAGGCCGAACTCGACATGGCCGAACGGCACGGACCCGACCTCGACTTCCACGGCGGCCCCGCCGCGAGCGCGATTCCGCTCGCGGTGTTCGTCCTCTGGGCCGTCGTGCAGAGCGGCCTGTTCGGTATCGGGGACACGACCGGTCTCGTCGTCGGGATGCTGTTCGCGCTCGTCGTCGGCCTGTTCTTCGCGAAGGGCGATTGGACGGACTACGCGAACACCATCTTCGAGGGGATGACCCAGCGCGTCGCCGCGACGGCCATCGTCGCGTGGCTCTGGGCGGGGATGTTCGCCCAACTCCTCCAGGACGGCGGGTTCGTCACCGGCCTAATCTGGGTCGCGCAGGCCATCCCCGTCTCGCAGACGGTGCTCCCGCAACTCCTGCCCGCGGTGACGTTCGTGCTCGCCGCGCTCCTCGCGACCGGAATCGGCACCGGGTACGGCACCGCGGTGACGTTCGTCACGACGTTCTTCCCCGCGACGGTCCTGCTCGGCGCGAACCCCGTGCTGATGTTCGGCGCCATCCTCTCCGGCGCCGCGTTCGGCGACAACCTCGCGCCCGTCAGCGACACCACCATCGTGAGCGCGGTGACGCAGGACGCCGACATCGGCGGCGTCGTCGCGTCCCGATTCAAGTACGCGGTGACCGCGGCCGCCCTCGCGTTCGTCGCGTACCTGATCGCGGGCGCGGTGATGACGAGCGGGGGCGCCGGGAGCGCGGACCTCCCCGCCGGGAACCCGCTCGGCCTCGTCCACCTCCTCTCGATGGGCGTCGTCATCTACACGGCCGTCCGCGGCCGCCACATCGTCGAAGCGATCACGTGGGGGATGCTCACGGCAATCGCGTTCAACCTCCTGCTCGGCCTGGAGGCGCTCTCCGGCATCGTCGCGTTCGTCGCGCCGACGAACGCACCGTTCGCGAGCGCGTTCACGTGGCTGCCGATCCTCTCCGTCGCCGGTCCGGACACGAGTGCGGGCGTCACCGGGAGCCTCTACGCGGGCGCGGCCGGGTTCTTCCCGCTCATCGTCCTCACGCTTCTCATCGTCGCGGGCGCGCGCATCATGATCCGCGGCGGCGCGTTCGAGGCGATCCAGGACGCGCTGCTCTCCACCGTCGCGACCTCGGTGCGGCGCGCGGAGACGACGCTCGTCCTCGGCACGGCGCTCGTGAACGCCGCCATCACCATCAACACGGCCGCCGAGATCGCGATCTCGCCGTACGTCGCGCGCATCGGCGAGTCGTTCAACATCAACGGCTACCGGCGCGCGAACATCCTGGACGCGAACACGTCAGCGCTCGGCTACATCTTCCCGTGGGCGGGCGGCGTGCTCGCCGGCTACTCGGCGATGCCGGGGCTCGTCGAGCAGTACGGCCAGCAGATGCTCGTGAGTCCCGTGCGCGTCGTCCCGTTCGTCTTCCACGGCTGGTTCCTCTTCGCCGTGTTCCTCCTCGCGGCGCTCACCGGGTTCGGTCTGGAGTACGTTCCGGACCGCGAGTCCGAGGAGGTGACGCGCGTATGAATACGCGGAAGCTCACCGCCGGGTGGACGTTCCGCTCCAGCACGCCGTCGTTCGACGTCGGCGAGGAGTTCGCGGTGTACGTCACCGGCGCGGACGCCGAGGGTCGCGCGCTCGCTCGCGTAGGCGACACCGTGCTGACGGTGCACGACGCACCGAACGCCTCCGAGGGGACGAAAATCCGGGTTCGCGTCACCGACTTCGACCACTCGGCGCACGCGGGCGACGCCGAGTTCCTGGAGACGGTCGGTCGCTCGACGTACTGAGCGGCGCCGCCGCTCTTCGGCGAGTCAGGTGGGAGAGGAGAGTTACGCCGGGGAACCGACGTGTTGGACGCGTTCGATGTCCGCGCTGACGTGGACGCTGTTCGGGAAGTCCCAGGTCATGATGTCTCGCGCGAGGTCGTCCGCGCCGCGGATCTCGACGCGCCGCCGATAGACGGTGTAGTGCCAGTCGTCGAACGTCTCGCCCTCGCCGTCGAGGCCCTTGTACTGCGGGACGAAGTGCTGGTGTGGTGTGTCGGAGTGCGGTCCTTTGAGTTCGGCGCCCTTGCGGCGGACCGTATCGCGGATGTCCTCGACGATGGCGTCGAGGGCCGCTCGGTCCCCGCTTTCGAGCGTGAGGCGTGTGACGAAGGTCATGGCTGGGAATGCGCGTAACCGTACCCGACGACGTCCTCGTTCAAAAATAGCGTGGTTACGCGCTCGCGGATCCGGCCCGCATGCCCTCCGACATTCTCTTAATCCGTCGTCGATTTAGTGCATATAATGACGGTTGAAGCAACCAGTGCCGGTGCCATCCTCTTCCGGGACACCCGGGGCCGGCGCGAATACCTCCTCCTAAAGAGCCGACCAGGGGACTGGGAGTTCCCGAAGGGCGGCGTGGAGGGGGACGAAGAACTCCAGCAGACCGCGATCCGCGAGGTCCAGGAGGAGGCGGGCATCGAAGACTTCCGCCTCGTCGACGGCTTTCGGGACGACTACGACTACGTCTTCGAGGCGAACGGGAACCGCATCCACAAGACGGTGCACCTGTTCATCGCGAAGTCGTTCGAGGCGTCCGCGGAACTGTCGAGCGAGCACTCCGACCTGCAGTGGCGCGACTACGAGCAGGCGTTGAACACCATCACGCAGGACGGCCCGCGCGAGATACTCGAGGACGCACACGACTTCCTCGACGAGAAAGAGCTCTGAGATGCCGGGCGCGGAGTTCGGGTTCGAACTCCGGGTCTGCGCGTGGGCGGAGGCGCACTGGGCGCCGGCCGAGCCGGACAGCCGCGTGCTCGTCGCGCGCCAACTCGGCACGCAGCGGCGGCGCTGGGACACCGTCATCGTCGAGGCCGACCCGGACGGCCTCCGCGAGTGCGCGGCGTTCGGCGCGCGCGAACTCGACCCGGACCTCCGTTCGCTCGTCGAGCGCGCGCCCGCGGAGTGGACGTACTATCGGGACGCGCTCCCCGACCCCGGCTATCCGTGGCGGTACGTCCGGGAGGCGATCCATCGCGCGTCCGCGCGCGGCGTGCTCGACGAGCGAAAGCGGGGGAATCGGATCGAGATACGGCGTGTCGCACCCTATCCCGAGTGGGTTCGTCGCGTCGTCGCGGTGGAGAACAAACCGGACCTCGACGCGTCGGCGGCGCGCGCGCTGTCCGACCAGCTAGAGCGGGACGTCGCGCTCTCCCTCGCGGACGAGGTGTGGGTCGCGACGCGGGCGGACGCGACGAGCGCGCTCGTCGCGGAGATGCCGGTGTCGGCGGGCGTGCTGACCGTCGATGAGGACGCGGACGTCTCCGTGGCGTGGCATCCGCGCACGCTCGACCCGGACGGGACGGGCGTGCGCGTCACCGAGCACGGCGACCCGACGACGTTCGCGTACGTCTCGCCCGCGGAGAAGCGCGAGACGCGAGCGCGCATCGCGGAGCGCGCGTACGGCCGCGGCTGGCGTTCGTACGTCGAGACGATGCGCCCGGACTGCCGGACGTTCGACCTCGCGCGCGGGCCGGACGGCTACGTCCCGTACTGTCACGCGAAAGGGCGCGAGCAGACCGCGGCCGAGTGCTCGGGGTCGTGTGCGTCGTTCGCGCCCGAACCACCCGCGTGGCGCCAGGCGGAGTGGCCGATAGCGGGCGGCCCGGGGAAGACGGTGAAACGCCTGCTCGCCGAGCGCCGGCGGCGGCGACGCCCGGGTCTCGAGTGAGCTAGTCCTCGGCGACGACGACGTCGTCGCGTTCGACGGCGAGGCGGAACGTCGGGACGGTCCGGTAGACGAGTTCGACGACGCCGCGGCGCTTGAGCGCCTGGAGCGCGCGCCGAACGTCCTTCGCGTCCGCGACGTCGCCCTCGTCGTTCTCGGCGTCCTCGCCGAACTCGTCCCGGAGGCGGTGGAGGACGCTCACGACGCTCTCCGAGCGCTCTTCGGGGCCGGGAGCGACCTCGAATATCCGCTCCTCGAAGCCGGTCATGTACACCTCCGTCGGCCCCTCCGGTTCCTCGCCGGTGACGAGCGCGCGCGCCTCCGCCGTCGCCCGAATGAGGCTGTTCTCGTCGCGATAGTAGTAGTCCTTCAGTTCCGATTCGAGATACTGGTGGACGTCGCTCCCCGACTCCATCTCCCAGCGGTCCTGTAAGGCCTTGTTCTTCGTCGGCTGGAGTTCGACGATGTCCGCGAGGCGTTCCTCGGCCTCCTCCGAGAGCGTCATACCGTCGCGTATTCGCCGTCCCTATTTCGCCGTTTCCCTCGCCGCCGACGGTTCCGGGGGGTTCGCCGGTGTCGCCCCCACCGTTATGGGCTCGCTTCGCGTCCCTTCTGGTATGCCCGAGACAGTCCGCCTCGACGTGAGCGACGACGTCGCCACCGTCACCATCGACCGGCCGGACCGCCTGAACGCGCTGGACAGCGCGACGCTCGACGCGCTCCTCGACACGCTCGACGACGCCGAAGCGGCCGACCCGCACGTCCTCGTCCTCACGGGCGCGGGCGACCGGGCGTTCGCCGCGGGCGCGGACATCGAGGAGATGGCGGAGTTCTCGCCCCCGGAGGCCCACGCGTACGCCGAACTCGGCCACGACGTCACGCGCGCCATCGAGACGTTCCCCGCGCCCGCCGTCGCCGCGGTGAACGGCTACGCGCTCGGCGGCGGCCTCGAACTCGCGCTCGCCTGCGACCTCCGCGTCGCCTCCGAGCGCGCCGTCCTCGGCCAGACCGAGACGGATCTCGGCGTCGTTCCCGGCTGGGGGGGCACGCAGCGCCTCCCGCGCCTCGTCGGCGACGAGACGGCGCGCCGCCTCGTCTTCTTCGGTGACCGCGTGGACGCGCAGGACGCCCACGAACTCGGCCTCGTCGGGGACGTCGTCGCGCACGACGAACTCGCCGAGCACGTCGCCTCGCTCGCCGCCGAACTCGCCGAGCGCGCGCCGAACGCGCTCGCCGCCGCGAAGGAAGCGATCACGCAGTCCCACGAGGCCGACCTCGCCGCCGGCCTCGCGTTCGAACGCCGGACGTGGGCGTCGCTCTTCGGCACCGACGAGCAGCGCGAGGGGATGTCGGCGTTCCTCGAAGACCGCGACCCCGTCTTCGAGTAGCGCCGACAGGCCAAAGACCCCTGGCGTGGTAGGGGCTTGCATGACGGAGCGCGTGAAACTCGTCGACCTGGAGGACGCCCTCGAAGGGCTCCCGTACCCGCTCGCCAGACAGGACGCCGCGGCGGAACTCGAGGACGTCGTCCTCCTCTACGCGGACGGCGAGGAAGCGGCGAGCGACGTCGTCCGGCGCATCGACGAGGACGTCTTCGACGACCCCGCGTCGCTCGCGCTCTCGATGCGGAACAACCTCCCCACGGAGGCCGTCGGGGAACCGGGCCAGTCCGAGGGCGAAGGCTAACACCGCGCTTATAGCCCCCCGTCGGCTACGAGGGATACCGATGGAATTCTGCGACGAGTGCGGTTCGATGATGCAGGCCGAGGGCGACTTCTGGGTCTGCACGTCCTGCGGTCACGAACAGCCGAAGGGCGACTCATCCCAGTACGTCGTCACCGACGAACAGGAACAGACCGAAATCGTGGACGTCTCCGACGCCGAGGACCGCGGCCTCCCCTCCACGAAGGTCCACTGCGACGAGTGTGGGAACGACCGCGCCTACTACTACATGCAGCAGATCCGGAGCGCCGACGAGTCGGAGACGCGCTTCTTCATCTGCACCGAGTGCGAGCACCGCTGGCGCGAGGACGACAACTAGCGTTACACGCCCGGACCCGTCCGCCCCGTCGCACACCGACACCCGTTAGTCGTTCGACCCGGACGCGTTCGTATGGCCGACAACCCGCACCTCGACGCCGCGAGCGCGCTCGCCGTCCTCGGCGCACTCGCCGCCACCGCCGTCGCGCTCTGGACGCCCCCGCAGCCGTCTCTCCCCGGCGCGACCCTCTTCGTCGCCTCCCTGTTCGTCGTCACGTGGGTCGGCGCGCTCTGCGTCGTCCTCGGCCGTCGCGCGCTCGCGCTCGCGTGCGCGCTCTGCCTCGCCGTCGTCGGCGTCTGGCGGGGCGCGCTGTGGCCCGTCGTCTTCCCGCCCGCCGCGGCGTACATCGTCGCGCTCGAACTGCGCGGACGACTCGGCTAGACGGCCCGACGACTGTCGCGCGAACGTGAGGTAGCCCGTGTG
>JBDGUG010000013.1:49037-57402 GCA_042216135.1 Halarchaeum sp.
CGCGCGAACGTGAGGTAGCCCGTGTGGCCGACGCCCTTCGTGGACGGGCGCGACCCGCGCTCGTCGAAGTCCATGCGGCGCTGGATGGTCTCCACCGTCTCCACGTCCGCCAGCCCCGCGTCCCGGGCGGCCTCGTGGCTCGCGCGCGCGTTCTCCACGAACGGCGAGTAGACGGCGACGAACCCCCCGTTCACGAGGTGGTCGTCGAGACGCTCGACGACGGCGGGTGCGTCCGGCGTGTCCAGCGTCACGAGGTCGAACCGGCCGAGACCGTCGAGTTCCTCGGTCACGTCGCCCGTGCGGACCTCGACGTGCTCCTCGACGTCCGCCATCGCCACGTTCTCCCGCGCGACGTCCGCGAACTCCGCGCGCGACTCGAACGTCACGACGTCCGCGCCGATCCGACCGAGGTACGCCGCGAGCACGCCAGTGCCCGTGCCCGCGTCGAGCACGCGGTCGCTCGCCGCCGCGCCCGTGTGCCCGACGATGAGCCCGATGTCCTTCGGCATCATCGGCGCGCCCGTCCGCTCCAAGTGATCGAAGAGGTCGGGGCCGCGGAGCGAACGCACCGTGAACGCCTCGCCGAGATGCGACTCGACGACCTGCCCCGGTTCGGGATCCTCGGGCACCTCGACGACGCCGAGGTCCGAGTGCAGTTCCTCGCCCGGACGGCAGAGGAACTCGCGGTCGTCCCGGACGAGGAGGACGACCGTCACTCCAGCGCGTCGATGGCGGCCGCGAGGTCGCCGTTCGCCTCTTCGAGCGCCGCGCGCGCCTCCTCCGGACTCGCGCCCGTGCGCTGCACGACGATCTCGACGTCGCCCTCCGGCACCGCACCGGCCGCCTCCTCGGCCTCGACTTCGCTCTCGCCGTCGTCGCTCGTCGCCTCGCGCTCCTCCGGCTCGCCCATGATCTGGTAGGTCTGCTGGCCGCGGGCGTCCATCTGCGTGACGTCCACGTCCGTGAAGACGAGTTCTCGGCCGTCCGTCGTGCGAATGACGACCTCCTCGGCGTCGAGCTCCTCGACGTCGATACCCATCTGCTTCATCATCTGCTGCATCTTGCGCGGGTTCATCCCGCCGCCGCCTCCTCCGAACATACCCGTTGGTGCGAGTGCGGGAGGGAAAAACACTACGGGTCGGCGTCGTGCGCGCGCGAAACCCGGATTTCCGCCGGGATTGCGCGCCTGTCCCCCACCTCGTTTCGGGGGTCGCGCCGCTCACGGGTCACTACGTTCCCCGCTCGCCGTGTCGCGGGCGCTCGCTCCCTACTGGTCGCTCGCGCCCGCGCCGTCCCGCACCTTCACGGCCATCCCCGTCTCGAAGTCGCGGACGGCCGCGGCGTCGAGTTCGGCGCGGCCCACCGCGATGACGTGTCCGTCCTCGTGGACGACCACTACCTCGTCGCCAGCGCGAACCGCCGGGTCGACGTCGCTCGCGAACTTCGCGAAGACGTTCTTCCCCTCGCGGACGAACGGCTCGGACTCGTCCCCGACGACGACGCGACACCGCGGCGCGTCGAACGCGTCCCGGAGGCGTCGCCCGCCCGCGAGACCGAGGGTGAACCGGCCGTCCGTGCCGAACGAGACGAGTCGGTTGCCGTCCGCCGTCGCGACCTGTCGGGGGCGACCCGACTTCGAGCGATCCACCTCGTAGGACTCGCTCGCGGGGAAGAGCGCGGCACCGGCCCCGCGCCCGAACTGGTAGTCCGCGATCGCGCGGAGCTGCGCGCGTTCCGTGTCCTCCATCGTTCGCTCGTGGCGCGCGCGTCGCTTGTACCCTTCGGAGTACCGGCAGCGACGCCCTCTGCGCCCGCGCCCGACGCGGCGAGCCGTCGGCCCGGAGAGGTGGGCTTATGTGGCGCGGCGCCCAACCCCCGACCAGACATGGACAACAAGGTTCTCGCCGGTCTGCCGCTGCTCCTCGTCGGCGCCGTACTGCTGCTGTGGACGAGCCTCTCGATGTCGTCCGTCGGTGGCCTCAGCCTCGGCGTCGCCGCCGTCGCCGCACTCGGCATGGCCGCCGGGTCGCTCCTCGTCGGCACGTCCGTCGACGGCCGCTCCGTCTAGGCCGTCCCGCGTCAGAGCAGGTACGTGTCCGGGTCGGCGTTCAGGTCGGTGAACTCGTCCGCGGCCGCGACGAGTTCGTCCGCGACGGACGGTCCGAACCCGCGCACTTCGATCCGCACGCCCTCGTGCCGCAGGTGGTGGCAGAGGCGCGCGAAGTCCCCGTCGCCCGTGCAGAGCACCACCGCGTCCACTTTCGCGGCGAGCGTTACCGCGTCGAGACTGATGCCGACGTCCCAGTCCGCCTTCTTCGACCCGTCACCGAACGTCTTGATGTCCTTCACCTTCGTCTCGAAGCCGATGTCGCGCAACGCCTCGAAGAACGACTCCTCCTCCGGGGAGTCCGCGCGAATCACGTAGGAGATAGCGCGAACGAGTTCGCGCCCGCCCACGCACTCGCCGAGCAGCGACGCGTAGTCGACGTTCCGGGAGTGGAGGCTGTGAGAGGAGTGATAGAGGTTCTGCGCGTCCGCGAGCACCGCGACGCGCTGCGACTCGTGTGATTCCGCCATGCCCGCGCTTTCGCCGCTCGCGCGTAAAGAGGCTACGCACGCATCTCGCGAACGTTCGGGGCGGCTCGCTCGCTTCGCGGTGGCTCGCGGGTCCTGCGTCCCCGCTCGCTCGTATCGCGGGCTCTCACTGCGTTCGGCCCCGCGGTGCTCTACGCCGCCGGTGTCTCGTGCCGCGTCAGTTCGAGCGTCTCCGGGTCGAGGTGATAGTAGGACTCCCAGACGGGCGCGAGGGTGACGACGCGGGTGTCGCCGAAGGCGGACTCGGTGTGCTCGTGGTGGTGGCCGACGAGGCAGAGCGAGGGGGCGAGCGCGTCCACGAGTTCGTCGACGTACTGGCACCCGACGTCGTAGTCCTCCTCGACGGGGGTGCCGTGCGGGGCTTCGTGGAGGAGGAGGACGTCCGCGTCGCCGAGCGCTTTCGCGGATTCGACGTCCTCGCGGACGAAGTGGCGGCGGCGCTCCGCGTCGAGTTCGCCGCGCGCGTTCTCGTAGCGGGTGGGCGCGTAGTTCCCGGAGAGACCGGCGACGCGCACGCCGTCGACGGTGACGGCGGTGCTCGCGAGCAGGTGGGCGTTCTCGACGTCGGAGGACTCGACGCGGCCGTTTCGGAGCGCGTCGATGACGTCGAAGTCCTCGTTGTTCCCCGCGACGAAGTACGTCTCCACGGGGAGGCGATAGTGGAGGAGGTCCCCGCACTGGAGCGCGACGGCCTCGTCGGCGTCCCGGTACGCGGCGAAGAGGCTCCGGCGCTTCGCGGGGTCGTTCGCGTGCGCGTCGCCGAGGACTAGCATCGTTCGAGTCCTCCCCTGCCGCGCTGATAAAACTGTGGCCCGAACTCCGACAGACCTATCATCGTGGAGTCCTGGATTGTGGGTATGTTCGTCGCTCCACGGCAGCGCGCTCGTCCGGCCGCGAGCGACGGCGTTTTCTCCGACGCGGATAAACGCGCGCCCTGAGGGCTCGGTGCGGGCGTAGCACCCCCGTTCCGGGCCGCCGCGGCACGCATCGGCGTTCCACCGCTCCCAGTCACACCACCCACACCAATGACCCGAAACGTCACCGAGGGAACGTTCGTCGCCATCACGACGCCGTTCCAGGACGACGTACAGCAGATCGATCACGACCAGCTCGCCAGCGACGCCCGGCGTCTCGTCGACGCGGGCGTCGACGGCATCGTCCCCGCCGGCTCCACGGGGGAGGCAGCGACGCTCACGCACGACGAGCACGTCGACGTCGTCGAGACGGTCGTCGACGCCGTCGACGTCCCCGTCATCGCGGGCGCGGGGTCGAACTCGACCCACGAGGCCGTCTCGCTCTCGCAGCGCGCCGCGGACGCGGGCGCGGACGCCCTCCTCCACATCTCCCCGTACTACAACAAGCCCGAACCCGCGGGGATGGAACGCCACTTCCGCCGCGTCGCCGACGAGGTGGACCTCCCGCAGATCGTCTACAACGTCCCGTCCCGCACGGGCCGCTCCATCGACCCCGATACGACCGTCGCGCTCGCGAGCCACCCGAATATCGTCGGCTACAAGGCCGCGAGCGGCGACCTCGGGCTGATGTCCGAGATAATCGAGCGCACGCGCGACGAGGAGTTCGACGTGCTCTCCGGCGACGACGGCGTCACCCTCCCGCTCGTCTCCATCGGCGGCACGGGCGTCATCAGCGTCGCCGCGAACGTCGAACCGGCGCGGATGAGCGCGCTCGTCGACGCGGCGCTCGACGACGACGTCGCGGACGCCCGCGAGCGCCACCACGAACTCGGCCCGCTCTTCCGCGCGCTCTTCGCGGAGACGAACCCGATTCCGGTGAAGGAAGCGATGGACGTCTGGGGGCACGGGCCGGCGGAACTTCGCGACCCGCTCTCGCGTGCGACCGCGGAGACGCGCGAGCGCCTGCAGGCCGTCCACGCCGACCTGGGTGGAGAATGAACGTCGCCGTCACCGGCGCGACGGGCCGGATGGGCCGCACCGTCCTCTCCGTCGCGCGCGACCGCGGCGTCGACGTCGCGTTCGCCGTGAACCGCGGCGGGGACGGCGAGCACGTCGAGGGCGTGCCCGTCAGGCCGTCGAGCGAGTTCGCGACGCTGCTCGACGAGGAGGACCCGGACGTCGTCGTGGACTTCACCGGTCCCGACTCGACCGTCGAGTACGCCACGGCGTGCGCGGGCGCGGGCGTCCCGCTCGTCACCGGCACCACCGGATTCTCCGAGACCGATATCGCGGCGCTGGAGGAGGCCGGGTCGAAGACGCCGGTGCTCGTCGGCGCGAACTTCTCGCGCGGCGTGCAGGCGCTCCTCGACGCCGTCGAGGCCGCCGTCACGGACCTGCCCGCGTACGACGTCGAGGTGACGGAGACCCACCACAACGGGAAGCTTGATGCGCCCTCCGGCACCGCGAAGGTCGTGCTCGAACGCATCGACGACGCGCGCGACGAGGCGGGCGAACGCGTCCACGGCCGCGAGGGCGAGGCGCCCCGCGAGGACGGCGAGATCGGCGTGCACGCCCGCCGCGCGGGCGACGTCACGGGCGAGCACGAGGTGCTGCTCGCCGGGAACCACGAGGCCCTCGAACTCACGCATCGCGCGGGCTCTCGCGAGGTGTTCGCGGAGGGCGCGCTGGACGCGGCCGCGTGGCTCAGCGAACAATCGGCGGACTATTACCGCTTCGAGTCAATCGCCAGCCAACTGTGAGCCGAAGCTACGATTCGCTCGAATCCGACGTAGAGGCCCTCTGGGAACGACTGCAGGACGACGCGGTGTCCGCGAGCGACCTGGACGCCGGCGACGCCGACACCATCGACGCCTTCCTCGAAGCGCTCGAGGCGGGCGAGGTCCGCGCCGCGGAGGAGAACGACGGCGAGTGGGAGTCCGTCGAGTGGGTGAAGCGCGGCGTCCTCCTGAACTTCTCCCTGCGGGAGACGGAGCCGCGCGAGTACGGCGGCGTCACCTACCACGACGTCCTGCCGCTGCGCGACACCGCGGACCTCGGCGAGCGCGGCACCCGGAACACACCAGATGGAACGACCATCCGTCGCGGCGCGTACGTCGGCGCGGACGCCATCCTGATGTCCCCGGCGTTCGTGAACATCGGCGCGCACGTCGGCGACCGCACGCTCGTCGACTCCTGCGACACCGTCGGCTCCTGCGCGCAGATCGGTGACGACGTGAAGCTCGGCGCGAACACGCTCATCGGCGGCGTCCTCGAACCCGTCGAGGACGCGCCCGTGGTCGTCGAGGACGGCGTCTCGCTCGGCGCCGGCTGTCGCGTCACCTCCGGGTTCGTCGTCGGCGAGGACTCCGTCGTCGGCGAGAACACCCTCCTGACGCCTCGCATCCCCGTCTACGACCTCGTCGAGGAGGAAGTCATCTACGGCGAACTCCCCGCGGAGCGTCGCGCGTTCACGCGCTTCGTCGAGTCCTCAATCGGCGACCACGACCTCTTCACTGGCGGCGCGTACAAGCCCGCCGTCGTCGCCACCGACCTCGAAGCCAGCACGCTCGAAGGGAGCCAGCGCGAGGAGGCGCTCCGGGAGTGACCGGGGAGGCCGGCCCGGCCGTCCGCCGGCTCGCCGACTGGGACGCCGAACGTCTCCGCGCGCTCGCCGCGGAGTACGGCACGCCCCTCTACGTCGACGATCTGGCGCGCGTCCGCGCGAACTACTCGCGCCTCGCCGACGCGTTCCCGGACGCCGAGGTGCTGTTCGCGGTGAAGGCGAACGCCGGCCAACACGTCCTCCGGACGCTCCGCGACGCCGGCGCGGGCGCGGAGTGCGCGAGCGCCGGCGAACTCGCGCGCGCGCTCGACGCGGGATTCGACCCGGGGGCCGTCCACTACACGGCCGTCAATCCGCCCGCCGAGGACCTCGACTACGCTGTCTCCGTGGCCGACGAAGACCCCGACCTCACCGTGACCGCGGGCGCGCGCGACACCGTCGAACGCCTCGCGGAGCGCGGCTTCACCGGGCGGTTCTGCCTCCGGATCCATCCGGGCGTCGGCGCCGGGCACAGCGATTCGGTCTCCACGGGGAAGGACGCGAAGTTCGGCGTGCCCGCCGACGAGGCCCTCGCTGTTCTCCGCGACGCCGACGCGCGCGGGTTCGACGTCGTCGGGATCCACGCGCACGCCGGCAGCGGCATCTCGAACGACCAACTCGACGAGCACGCTCGCGTCGTCGAGACGCTCGCGGACGTCGCGCGCGCGGCCGAGTTCGACCTCGAGTTCGTGGACGTCGGCGGCGGCTTCGGCGTCCCGTATCGCGAGGACGAACCGTCACTGGACCTCGACGCCGTCGCGGAGCGCACGCGGGACGCGCTCGCGGGCGTGGACGCGAGGCTCACCGTCGAACCGGGGCGTTACCTCGTCGCGGACGCGGGCGTCCTCCTCACCGAGGTCAACACCGTGAAGCGCGTCGCTGACACCGTCATCGCGGGTGCGGACGCCGGGATGACGACGCTCGTGCGCCCCGCGATGTACGGCTCCTACCATCCGATCCGCTCGCTCGTCGCGGACGACCGGGCGACCGAGAACGTTTCGGTCGTCGGGCCCGTATGCGAGAGCACGGACGTCCTCGGCGAGGACAGACCGCTGCCGGCGCCCGAGCGCGGCGACCTGCTCGCCGTCGGGAACGCGGGCGCGTACGGGATGGAGATGGCGTCCCAGTACAACTCGCGCCCGCGGCCCGCGGTCGTCGCTCGCGACGGCGACGAGACGCGCGTCGTGCGGCGCCGCGAGACGCTCGCGGACGTGACGCACGCCGAGGACACGGCCCGGACCTATCCAGAATGACCGACTACGACGTCTACCACGGCACCGGCAACGACTTCGCGCTCGTCGACGCGGCCGAACCCGTCGACGTCGACGCGTTCGGCACCGCGCTCTGCGGCCGACTCGGCGTGGACGGCACGCTCTTCGTCGGCGTCGACGAATCGACCGTCGAGACCGGACGGAGCGCCGACCCCGAGAGCGACGCGCCCGGCGTGCGCGCGACGATGACGCTCGTCCAGCCGGACGGCTCGCGCGCCGCGATGTGCGGGAACGGCGCGCGCGTCGCCGCGCGCTGGGTCGCCGAACGCACCGACGCGGCCGTCGTCACTCTCGACACGGGCGCGGGCCCGCGACGCTGCACGCTCGACGGCGACACCGTCACCGTCGAGATGGGCGTCCCGTCGTTCGCCCCGGACGACGTTCCGCTCGCCGGGAGCGAGGAACTCGTTCGGGCCGACGTCGAGGGCTACACGATCACGGCCGTCGACACCGGCGTCCCGCACGCCGTCGCGTTCGTCGACGACGTGGACGCCGTGGACCTCGAATCGGACGCGCCGCCGATCCGCCACAGCGACCTGTTCCCGGAGGGCGCGAACGTGAACGTCGCCGCGCCCACCGAGACGGGGTTCGCCCAGCGGACGTTCGAGCGCGGCGTCGAGGGCGAGACGGAGGCCTGCGGCACGGGCGCCGTCGCCATCGCCGTCGTCGCCGCGCGCCTCGGGAAGACGCCCCCGCACGGCACCGTGACGGTCTCCCCGCCCGGCGGCGACCTCGAAATCGGCCTGCGGCCGGACGGCACGACGACCCTGCGCGGTCCCACGTCGTTCGTGCGCTCGGACGCCGCCGACCCGGAGGAACGCCGTGCCTGAGTTCGACCCGGTCGACTTCCTCGAACGCGCCGTGGAGACGCCCTCGCACGAGGACGCCGCGGCGATGCGCGACCTGCTCGTCGCCGAACTCGAATCGCACGACTGCGACCCCGTCGTGGACGACGCGGGGAACACGCTCGCGGTCCGCGAGGG
>JBDGUG010000013.1:57502-61914 GCA_042216135.1 Halarchaeum sp.
ACGACTGCGACCCCGTCGTGGACGACGCGGGGAACACGCTCGCGGTCCGCGAGGGCGACGCCCCCGGCCCGCACGTCGTGCTGAACACGCACATCGACACCGTGCCGCCGCACATACCGGGGAGACGCGACGGGGACGTCCTGCGCGGGCGCGGGTCCTGCGACGCGAAGGGGCCGCTCGCCGCCCTGCTCGCGGCGTTCCTCGGCGTCGATCCGGAACGCGGGCGCGTGACGCTCGCGGTGACGTCGGACGAGGAGACGGACTCGACGGGCGCGGACGCTCTCGCCCTCGACGCGGACTGCTATCTCGTCGGTGAACCCACCGAACTCGACGTCTGCACGGCCGCGCGCGGGCGCTTTCAGGGAACCGTGACGCTCACCGGGAGCGCCGCGCACGCCGCCGAACCCGAGTCCGGCGTCTCCGCCATCCGGGCCGCTGCCGCGGCGCTCGACGCCCTGGAGACGTTCGACGACGAGCGCGGCCCCGGCGTGCACGAGACGCTCGGCGCGCCGACGCTCACCGCGACGACCATCGAGGGCGGCGAGGCGACGAACCAGATTCCCGCGTCCTGCTCGTTCGTCGTGGACCGGCGCTCCGTTCCGCCGGAGACGGCCGGCGGGTTCTTCGAGGCGCTTCGCGCGCACATCCGCGACGCCGCCCCCAGTGAGGTCGGCGTGGACGTCGCGCCCGCCGAGCGCACCACGCCCTTCCTGGAGGCGTTCGCCACGCCCGCGGACAGCGACGTCGCGACGGCGCTCACCGAGGCGGGCGCGGGCGAGACGCGGCCCTTCGGCGCCGCCACGGAGGCCTCCTACTTCGCTCGTGACGCGCCGACGGTCGTCTTCGGCCCCGGCTACCTCGCGGACGCCGAGGGCGCCGTCGCGCACGCCGAACGCGAGTACGTCGACCTGCCGGAGGTCGAACGGGCGGCGGAGATAGCGACCGCGGCGCTGCGCTCGCTCGTCTAGCCGAAGAAGACGTCCGCGAGGTCGCTCCCCCGATTCCCGACGTCCTTGTACAGTTCCGTGTAGCCGCAGGACGCGCACGTCACCGTCTCGAACTTGTTCGTCTGCACGTCGAACATCTTCGAGAGGCCGGACCCCGTCGTGGAGATGGACCCGGTGGTCACCTGGTCGTGTCCGCACTTCGGACAGCCGTACTCGTCGTCGCTGGAGGGGCCAGGGCGGTCTGACATCCCGTGCTAGTGGCGTCGGCACCGACAAAAGGATTCGCCAGGCCCCGACGTCGCCTTCAGGCGTCCCGCGCGAGGTCCGGGGCGACGCCCGTGTACGTCTCCGGGGTGAGCGCGCGCAGTTCCTCGCGGACGTCGGGGGAGACGTCCAGGTCGTCGAAGAGGTCGCGGAAGTCCGCGAGCGTCACGCGCTCGCCGCGCGTGAGGCCCTTCACGCGCTCGTAGGCCTGCGTGTCGCCCTCGCGGCGGAGGATGGTCTGCACGGCCTCCCCGATGACCTCCGGGTTGGCTTCGAGGTCCTCGCGCATCACCCGCTCGTTCGGCGCGACCTTCGCGAGGCCGTCCCGCAGTTTCACGTAGCCGAGCAGGCAGTACGCGAGCGCGGCGCCGACGTTGCGCTTCACGGTGGAGTCCGAGAGGTCGCGCTGGAGGCGGGACGTCGGGAGGTAGTCCGCGAGGAAGTCGAGGTCCGAGTTCGCCTTCGAGAGGTTCCCCTCGGAGTTCTCGAAGTCTATCGGATTGACCTTGTGCGGCATCGTGGAACTCCCCGTCTCGGACTTCGCGGCTTCCTGTCCGAGATAGCGCTGGGAGACGTACGTCCAGACGTCCTTATCGAGGTCCAGGAGGACCGTGTTGGTCTCCCGCAGGGCGTCGCAGAGCGCGGCGACGTCGTCGGAGGGGTTGACCTGCGTCGTCGGTTCGACGTGGTCGAGGCCGAGCGAGTCGACGAACTCGCGGGAGAACGCGCGCCAGTCCACGTCCGGGTAGGCGACGTGGTGGGCGGCGTACGCGCCCGACGCGCCCGCGAGTTTGCCGGCGAGGCCGTCCGCGGCGCGTTCGACGTCGCCGAGTTTTCGGCCGAGGCGCGCGGCGTAGACGGCCATCTCCTTCCCGAACGTCGTCGGCGTCGCGGGCTGACCGTGGGTGCGCGCGAGCATCGGCGTCTCCGCGTAGTCGTGCGCGAACTCAACGAGCGCGTCACGGACCGCGCGGAGTTCGGGCAGGAGGACGTCGGTGACGGCCGGCCCGAGGAGGACGCGGTACGCGAGGTTGTTCACGTCCTCGCTCGTGAGCGCGAAGTGGATCCACTGGTGGACGCGCTCCGGGGCGTGCTCGCGCACGAAGTACTCCACGGCCTTCACGTCGTGGTTCGTCGCGTCGTAGCCGCGCGCGCCCGTCGTCTCGATGTCCTTCACGAGCGCCGCGTCGTCCGCGTCGAACGACTCGTAGGCGGCGCGCAGGTCGGCGCGCTCCGACTCGGAGAGTTCGAGGGGCGTGGCGTCCAGGTCGGCGAGCGCGCAGAGGTACTCCACCTCGACGCGGACGCGCGCCCGGATGAGCGCCGCCTCGCTCGCGTACTCCGCGAGCGGCGCGGTCCGGGAGGCGTAGCGGCCGTCGAGGGGTGAGACCGCGTACAGGGAGTCCGGCATGCCCGACTCTCCCGTCGCGCGACGCAAAAACGTGCCGGTCCGAATCGCCACGTGTATGCATACACCCTCGACGACACCGCGCAATCCACCCGTTTTCTGTGCTCGTTCGTGCACACTTTCGCTCGCGGAACCGCAATCCCTTTCGGCGTGCGGTGCGCGCAAGCGCGTATGAAGCTAGCCGGCCTGGCCAGCAACCGTGGACGGAACCTCCTGCACGTCGCCGACCGCGCCCCCGGCGGCGCCGAGTACGCGGTCATCGTCACCAACGACGCCGACGCGCCCGTGCTCGACGCCGCGGCCGAACGCGACATCCCCACCGAAGTCGTCGAACGCGCCGACGGCGAATCCCGCGAGGACCACGAAGCGCGCGTCCTCGACGCCCTCGACGGCTACGACTTCGACCTCGTCACCCTCGACGGCTACATGCGCGTGCTCACCGAGACGTTCCTCGATCAGGTCCCGACGACCCTGAACGTCCACCCGAGCCTCCTCCCCGCCTTCCCCGGGACGGACGCCCACGAGCAGGTGCTCGACGCGGACGTCCGCGTCACCGGCGCGACGGTCCACGTCGTCGACGACTCCGTCGACGGCGGCCCAGTCGTCACCCAGGAACCCGTTCCCGTCTACGAGGACGACGACGCGGCCGCGCTCAAGGACCGCGTCCTCTACGAGGCGGAGTTCAAGGCGTACCCGCGCGCCGTCGAGTGGTTCGCCACCGGAGAGGCCACCGTCGAGGACGGCGAGGTCAGCGTCCCCGTCGACGCCGACGAGGACCTCCCGCGCCGGCGCATCGACGGCTCCGACCGCGCCGCCGACCTCCGGTACGGCGAGAACCCCCACCAGGACGCCGCCGTCTACGGTGACGCCACCTGCGAGGAACCGAGCGTCGTTCACGCCGACCAACTCAACGAGGGCGCGAAAGCGCTCTCCTACAACAACTACAACGACGCCGACGGCGCGCTGAACCTCATCAAGGAGTTCGAGAAGCCCGCCGCCGCCGCCATCAAGCACACCAACCCCGCGGGCTGCGCCACCGCCGACACCCTCGCCGAGGCGTACGAGGACGCCCTCGCCACCGACCCGATGAGCGCCTTCGGCGGCATCGTCGCGCTCAACCGGCCCTGCGACGAGGAGACCGCGTCCCTCATCACCGAGTCGTTCAAGGAAGTCGTCGTCGCGCCCGGCTACGACGAGGCCGCCCTCGACGCCCTCACCGACGAGGACGACCTGCGCGTCCTCGACGTCGGCGGCGACCACCTCGGCCCCGACGTCGTCTCCGAGACCCACACCGAGCAGTCCCTCGTCGGCGGCAAACTCGTCCAGGAGCGCGACACGTGGGCGCCCGACCCCGACGACCTCGAATTCGTCACCGAGACCGAACCCACCGACGAACAGGTCGAGACGATGTGCTTCGCGTGGCGCGTCCTCAAGCACGTGAAGTCCAACGGCATCGTCTTCGCGAAGGACACCGAGACGGTCGGCGTCGGCATGGGTCAGGTCTCGCGCGTCGACGCCGTCCGCCTCGCCGCGATGAAGGCCGAAGAACACGCCGAAGGCAAGCATCCCGAAGGCTCGGTCATGGCATCCGACGCGTTCTTCCCGTTCCCCGACGCCGTCGAGGAAGCCGCGAAGGCCGGCGTCGCCGCCATCGTCCAGCCCGGTGGATCCGTCAACGACGACGACGTCATCGAGGCCTGCGACGAGCACGGCATCGCGATGGCGCTCACCGGCAGTCGGACGTTCCGACACAGCTAACATCGGCGACCAGCCGCCACAGTAGCTTCTTATAC
>JBDGUG010000052.1:0-5672 GCA_042216135.1 Halarchaeum sp.
ACGTGGAGTGCTGCGGGATGGCCGGGAGTTTCGGCTACAAGCAGGACTACTACGAGCTCTCGATGGACGTCGGCGCTGACCTCGAAGCCCAGTTCGCGGGCGACGACGCGGCCGTCGTCGCGAGCGGGACGTCCTGCGTCGAACAGTTGAGCGACCTACTCCCGCGCGACGTCAGCCACCCGGTCGAACTCCTCGCGCCCTAGCGGATTCGATAGCCGCCGTCCACGTAGAGAGCGTGGCCGGTGACGTAGGACGCGTCCTCGCTCGCGAGGAAGCAGTACGCGCCCGCGACTTCCGCGGGGTCCGCCGGTCGGCCCATCGGGATGGCCTTCTCCACCACCGGGAGGTCGTAGCGGTCGGTGCCGCCGCCGGTCTCGTCGCCGTCGCCGACGATGGCCGTCTCGACGGCACCCGGTGCGACCGCGTTTACGCGGACGCCCGTGCGCGCGAGTTCCAGCGCGGCGACGCGCGTCGCCATCAGGATGGCGCCCTTCGTCGCGTCGTACGCGGTGTGCCCGACCTGCGCGAACTCGGAACTGACGGACGCGGTGTTGACGATGCTCCCCGTCGCGTCCCGGTCGAGCATGTCGCGCGCGGCGGCGCGACACCCGGCGACGACGCCGCGAACGTTGACCTCGTAGAGCGCGTCCAGCGTCTCCATGTCGAGTTCGACGAGCGGCGCGCCCCGATAGACGCCCGCGTTGTTCACCATGACGTCGACGCCGCCGAACTCGCGGGCGGCCTCGACGACCGATTCGACCTGTGTGGCGTCGGAGACGTCCGTCTCGACGAATCTCGCGTTCCCGCCGTCGTCTCTGATCGCCTCGTGCGTGGGCGTCGTCGCGCCCCCGCGAGGGTCGGCGGTGACGTCCGCGACGAGCACCGTCGCGCCCGCGGCGCCGAACCGTCGCGCGACGGCGCGCCCGATGCCGGAACTCCCGCCCGTGACCACGACCGTCTCGTCGGTGAAGTCGTACGCTGTCGAACCCATACGGCCGGGTTCGCCCGCCCGACACTTAGCTCCGCGCCCCGGTGCGCGACCGGTCGCTCAGAGTCCGACGTGGTCGCGGAACGCCCGCCCGGTCAGCCACTCGCGGTCGGCGTCGGAGACGCCGTCGACGTGGTCGAGCCACGAGATGGCGTCGCCGTAGGACGCCTCGTCGCTCACGTTCGGGTAGTCGGAGCCCCAGACGACGCGCTCGCGGCCGAACGTGTCGAGGAACCAGCGGACGTGGTCGTGCATATCGGTATAGGGGAATCCCTCGGCGGAGCGATGCACGACCTCAGAGACTTTCACGGCGACCGTGTCGTACTCCGCGAGGTCGGCGAACGCCGCGAACGGGCCCTCGGCGGGTGGGACGGCCGGGTCGGCGTGTGCGAAGTGGTCGAACGCGTACGTCAACTCGGGATGTGTCTCGACGAGCGCGAGCGCCTGGTCGAGTTGGTCCTCGTGCGCGAGCACCTGCACGAGTGCATCCGTCTCCGAGGCGGCCTCCCAGAACGCCGTCTCCGCGATGGCCTCGCGGAGCCACGTCGCGCTCGGGTCGAAGCGCTCCCACATCGCGTCGTGCGGGCACGCGGCGCCGAGGCGGACGCCGATGACGCCCTCGGTGGCCATCGCGTCGCGCAACTGGTCGGCGGCGTCGTCCGCGAACGGGTCGATCATGACGACGCCGTGGAGTCGGTCGTACTCCGCGGCACAGGAGGCGGTGTAGTGGTTGTCCCGCCAGTCGCAGATCGGATAGCCGACGACGACGGCCTCGTCGACGCCGGCGTCGTCCATGTCGTCGAGGAGTCGCTCGGCCGTGTAGGCCGTGTGGACGTCGAACGAGTCCACGAGGTCGATGATGGGGCCCGTGACCCACGGGTGTTCGCGGCTCGGATACCCCCACGCGTGGGTGTGGCTGTCGAGCATGTTCGAGTGGTGTGCCAGCACGCTCCTAAATCTATCCCCGGAACCTCCGCGGCCAGTAGAATTGTTTTATCTTAGCACTACTAACGAATTGTGCGAGTATAAACTGGATCTGAACAGGGTTCAAGAACTGAAACACTGTTTTCAAGCCATATAATTGGGAAATTGCGAGAAATAAAAAATAATCAGAACAAACTAATTTGTAATTTTCTCGGTCTGGTTCAGGGAAAGACGATCTAACGCGTTCTGCGCCGATAAAGGTGTGGTTGCCGAAATCAGTATTGTAGAAATTGAGAATTATACCTGGGGGTCGGCCTAGAGGTCCGCGACGTCCTCGATGGCGTCGGTGAGCGTCTTCACGCTCTCGACGGTGTGCTCGCCCATGTGGCCGATGCGGAACGTCTTCTCGCCGAGCTGGGAGCCGTAGCCGTTCGAGAAGACCATGTCGTACTCCTCGCTCACTTCGCCGATGGTCGCGGCGACGTCGATGCCCGCGGTGTTCTCGATGCACGCGATGGTCTGGGACTCGTAGCCCGCCTCGGGGAACATCTCGAAGTGGTCGGCCGCCCAGTCCCGCGTGTACTCCGCCATCTCGCGGTGGCGCTGGTCGCGGGACTCGTGGCCCTCGTCGAGCATGTACTTCATCTGCTTGCGGTACGCGAGCATCACCGGAATCGCGGGCGTGGAGTGCGTCTGGCCCTTCCGGTCGTAGTAGTCGAGCGAGCGCTGGAAGCCGCCGTACCACGACGCCGACTCGGAGGCGACTTCGCGCTCGTAGGCGTCGTCGCTGACGACGCAGACCGCGAGACCGGGCGGCATCGCGAACGCCTTCTGCACCGACGTGAAGATGACGTCGATGTCGTGCGCGTCGATGTCGACGTAATCGCCGCCGAGCGCGGAAACGGCGTCCACGACGAACAGCGTGTCCGGGTACTCCGCGACGACGTCACCGATCTCCTCGATGGGATTGCGCACCCCCGTCGAGGACTCGTTCATCACGCACGTGACGACGTCGTACGTCTTCTCCGACTCGTCGAGGCACGCGCGGACGTCCTCGGGCTTGACCGCCCGCCCCCACTCGTACTCGAGGGTGTCGACGTTCTTCCCGAGGCGTTCGGCGACGTTCGCCTGCCGCTCGCTGAACGACCCGCACGTCGTGACGAGCAGGTCCTCGTCGACGAGGTTCTGGACCGCCGCTTCCATGAACTCGGTGCCGGAGGCGGTGAGGACGACGACGTCGTTCTCGGTGCCGAGGAACTCCTTCGTGTCCTCGACGATGGTCGTGTAGAGGTCGGTCATCCGGTCCATGCGGTGACCGAACATCGGCTGCGCCATCTCCTCGATGACGTCTTCGCGGACCTCGGTCGGCCCCGGGATGTACAGCGTCTTCTCCGGATAATCGCCCGTGTACTCGCGTTTCTCGGTCACGAAATCACCTGATACGCTCGCCTTCGCCGTCCCGTGGTATGGTAGTTGTGATACGGGCGCGCCCGCGCGAGACCGGCGGGCGAGCGCCCCGCGCTCTCGTCGCGAACGACCGTCTCGGGGAGCGAGGCGGCGTGCGACCGACTCCCGGCTCTCGTCCGAAACGACGCTTTTATGCCCGGCATCCCCCTCGTTCCGGATGAGACAGGCGTAGCCTGTTTCACTGACCCGTAGGAGCTCCCCGAGAGGGGGCAGAACACTACGGAGGTGAAAGATGGCAGATAACATAGAAGAGGCAGTCGCGCGAGCGATCGACGAGGCCCCGCAGCGGAACTTCCGTGAGACGGTGGACCTCGCGATCAACCTCCGTGACCTCGACCTCAACGACCCGTCGAATCGCGTCGACGAGAGCGTCGTGCTGCCGTCGGGAACCGGACAGGAGACTCGTATCGTGGTTTTCGCCGAAGGTGAGACGGCCGTTCGCGCCGAAGACGTCGCAGACGACGTCCTCGGCTCGGACGACCTCGAAGACCTCGGTGACGACGATGACGCTGCCAAGGACCTCGCCGATAGAGTTGACTTCTTTATCGCAGAGGCCTCCCTGATGCAGGACATCGGTCGCTACCTCGGTACCGTTCTCGGTCCGCGCGGGAAGATGCCGACCCCGCTCCAACCCGACGACGACGTTGTCGAGACCGTCAACCGAATGAAGAACACCGTGCAGCTCCGCTCGCGCGACCGCCGCACCTTCCACACGCGCGTCGGCGCCGAAGACATGACCGCGGACGAGATCGCGTCGAACATCGACGTCATCGTCCGACGGCTGCACGCCGACCTCGAGAAGGGGCCCATGAACGTCGACTCCATCTACGTGAAGACGACGATGGGCCCCTCGGTGGAGGTGGCCTGAGATGTCCGCCGAGCGAACCACCGAGACCATTCCCGAGTGGAAGAAGGAGGAGGTCGCGGAACTCGAGGCGTTCCTCGAGTCCTACGACTCCGTCGGCGTCGTGAACGTCGCCGGCATCCCCTCCCGACAGCTCCAGGACATGCGCCGGGAGCTGCACGGGAGCGCGGAACTCCGGATGAGCCGGAACACGCTCCTCGTGCGCGCCCTCGAATCCGTCGACGACGGGCTCGAACAGCTCACGGGAGACGTCGTCGGCCAGGTCGGTCTCGTCGGTACGAACGACAACCCGTTCGGGCTGTACAAGCAGCTCGAAGCGTCCAAGACGCCCGCGCCGATCAACGCGGGCGAGGTCGCCCCGAACGACATCGTCATCCCCGAGGGTGACACCGGCATCGATCCCGGTCCGTTCGTCGGCGAACTCCAGCAGATCGGCGCTGACGCGCGCATCCAGGAGGGCTCCATTCAGGTGCTCTCCGACAGCGTCGTCACCGACGAGGGCGAGGTCGTCTCGGACGACGTCGCCAACGTCCTCGGCGAACTCGGCATCGAGCCGAAGGAGGTCGGTCTCGACCTCCGGCGCGTCTTCAGCGAGGGCGTCCTCTTCGATCCCGAGGACCTCGCGATCGACGTCGACGAGTACTACGCGGACATCCAGTCCGCCGTCGCGTCGGCGCGCAACCTCTCCATCAACGCCGAGTACCCGACCGCCGCCACCGTCCCGGCCATGCTGCAGAAGGCCGCGGGCGAGGCGAAGAGCGTCGGGCTGGAGGCCGCGATCGAGAGCCCCGACCTGATGGACGACCTCGTCAGCACGGCCGACGCGCAGGTTCGCGCGCTCGCCGCCAACATCGACGACGAGGAAGCGCTCCCCGAGGAACTCCGCGGCGTGGAGGCCCCGGCCGCCACGACCGAAGAGACTGCCGAGGAGAGCGAGGACGAACAGGCTGACGAAGAAGAAGCGGAAGCTGAACCCGACGACGACGGCGACGACGACGAGGACGCCGGCGGCGAGGGTCTCGGCGCGATGTTCGGATAACACACGAGGTACACGACAATGGAATACGTTTACGCTGCACTCATCCTGAACGAATCGGGCGAGGAGATCAACGAGGACAACGTCACGGCCGTTCTCGAGGCCGCTGGCGTCGACGTCGAGGAGTCCCGCGTGAAGGCGCTCGTCGCCGCGCTGGAGGACGTCGACATCGAGGAAGCCGTCGAGTCCGCCGCGGCCGTCCCGGCCGCCGGCGCGTCCGGTGGCGCCGCGGGCGGTGCCGCCGAGGAGTCCGAGGACGAAGAGTCCGAGGACGAAGAGGCCGCGGAAGCCGAGGAAGAGGACGAGGGCGAGGAGGACGAGGAAGCCTCCGGCGAAGGCCTCGGCGACCTCTTCGGCTAACGCACCCGACACCCAATCACGTTCTTTCTTAG
>JBDGUG010000052.1:5772-29895 GCA_042216135.1 Halarchaeum sp.
GCCTCGGCGACCTCTTCGGCTAACGCACCCGACACCCAATCACGTTCTTTCTTAGCCGCGACGCGGAGCGACAGCGACGCGCCGCGAATACGCGAACGCTGAACCGGTAGTGGCGACGCGGAGGTTCAAGTAGGGGGACGGGACCACTTCGGGGCGATGTACGCCGCCGGGGTCCGCGTCCCGTTCGAGTTCGGCCCGCTCGCGTTCGTCGCGCTCGGCGTCTGCCTCGGCGCGTGTTCGGGGCTGACGCCGGGTCTGCACGTGAACACGCTCGCCGTCCTGCTGGCTGCGGCGGCCCCCCTCGTTCCGGGGCCGGCGCGCGGCGTCGGCGTCGCCATCCTCGCGGCGGGCGTCGTGCACTCCACGCTCGACGTCGTGCCGGCGCTCTCGCTCGGCGTGCCGGACGCGGCGATGGCGGCGTCGGCGCTCCCCGGACATCGATTGGTGCTCGCGGGCCGCGGGCGGGAGGCGCTCCGGCTCTCGGCGCTCGGGAGCGGCGCGGCGGCGCTCGGCGCGTGCCTGCTCGGCTGGCCGCTCACTCGACTCGTCCGCCCGTACGCCCACCTCGTCGACGCGCACCTCCCGGTGTTGCTCGCGGCCGTCGTCGTCTTCCTCGTGCTCACCGAACCGACCCGACGCCGACGGGTCGGCGCCTGCATCGCGTTCGCGCTCGCGGGCGCGCTGGGGACGCTCGCGCTCGACGCGCCGACGGACGCGCTCGTGGGGCGCGGCGACCTGCTCACGCCCGCGTTCGCCGGTCTGTTCGGCGTCCCCGTCCTCCTCGCGGCGCTCCGCGGGCGCGGCCCGCCCGCGCAAGCCGACGCCGCGCTCACCATCTCGCCTCGGCGAACGGCGCTCGCGGCGCTGGCCGGGGCGGTGGCGGGCGCGGCGGTGAGTTACGTCGCGGGCGTCTCCAGCGCCGTCGCCGCTATCGTCGCGCTCGCGGCGCTCCCGCGCTTCGATCCGGGGGACGCAGACCGGGCGTTCCTCGTCGCGACGAGCGGCGTGAACACGAGCAATACGATATTCGCGCTGTTCGCGTTCGTCTCGCTCGGCGCGCCGCACACGGGCGTCGCTGTCGCGCTCGACCGGAGCGCCGCGCCGCTCGACCTGCCGCTCTACGTCGCCGCGATATTGCTCTCGGCGGCCGTGGGGGTGGTGCTCGTCGTCGCGGTCGGGGAGCGCTATCTCGCCGCGGTCCGACGGCTCCCGCAGCGGTGGGTGGTCGGGGGCGCGCTCTGCGTCGTCGTCGCGCTCGCCGTCGTGCTTGCAGGCCCGGTCGGTCTGGGCGTGCTCGCGGCCGCGAGCGCGATCGGGTTCGTGCCGCCGCGCTTCGGCGCGTGCCGCGTCCACCTGATGGGCGTGCTCGTCGTTCCGCTCGTCCTCGCCTAGAGCCAGTCTTCGCGGCGGAAGTACCAGAGGAGGACGGCGGCGACGAGGCCCATGCCGAGCATGACGGCGGGATAGGCGTACGGCCAGCCGAGTTCGGGCATGTTCCACGCGCTGTCGGTGAAGTTCATCCCGAAGATGCCGACGACGAGGGTGAGCGGGAGGACGATGGTGGCGACGACGGTGAGCTTCTTCATCACCTCGTTCGTGCTCATCGAGAGCGAGTTCAGGTAGATGTCGCGTGCGCCCGCGGCGAGGTCGCGATAGGTCTCGACGAGGTCGACCTGCTGGATGAGGTGGTCGTAGACGTCCCGGTAGTACTTCTCGGTGGCCTCGCGGATCTGGGGCGGGTCGCCGCGGGAGAGCGCGGAGAGGGCGTCGCGGGTCGGCCACACGAGCTTTCGGAGCGCGAGCAGTTCGCGTCGGGCGTCGTTTATCTCCTCTAGGACTTCGATGTCCGTGCCTTCGAGCACCTCGTCTTCGACGAATTCGAGGCGGTCTTCGACGTCGTCGAGCGCGGCGAAGTAGTTGTCGACGACGGCGTCGATGACGCGGTACGCGGCGAAGTCGGGGCCGCGCTGGAGGACGCGGCTGTCCTCGCTGCGGACGAACTGCCACGTCCGTTCGACGGCGTCGAGTTCGGTGGTGGTGTAGGTGACGAGCCAATCGTCGCCGACGAAGATGCCGAGGGGTTCGGTGACGACTTCGCCGCTGAACGAGGTGTCGCCGCTGGCGAGGCGCGCGCGTTTCACGAGCACGAAGACGTTCTCGTCGAACTCCTCGACTTTCGGACGGACGTCCTTCTGCACGTCCTCGATGGCGAGCGGGTGGAGGGCGCAGACGCTCGCGACGGCGTCGAGTTCGTCGGGCGTGGGGTCGGTGAGGCGGAACCAGGTGGTGCCGCGCGCTTCTTTGGCCGTCTCGAAGTCGTCGTAGGCGGTGACGCCGCCTTCGGCGTAGACGATGGCGTCGACGGTCATCTGAGCCCTCCGATGATCCGGCCGTCGCTGACGGCGAGGAGGGTGACGCCGAGCATCACCGCGGTGACGGAGAACGCCCGGCCGGGGTAGGCGTAGTAGACGCCGACGACGTAGCCGAGCAGGCCGAGCGCACAGCACGCGATGCCGGCCGCGAGCGTCCGCTGCATGGGCCGTGAGTCGCGTGGCCGAGAGAAAAGCGTTGTCCTCAGCTCTCGTGCTGGACGCCGGCGAGGAGCGTCTTCACGCGCTGGGATTCCTGGTCGTCCATCTGCTGGGGGTAGACGGCGGCGGCGACGACATAGTCGTCACCGGCCTGTACCTTCGTCACGTGGACGTAGACGTCGACGGACTGGCCGCCCTGGAGTTTCGCGTCGGCGCTGAACTTCCCGACGGTCGTCTCCTTGCCGAGCATCGTCGCGCTGTAGTTGTCGACGTGCTGGACGTTGTCGATGCTCTCGTAGTTCTGCTGGAGGAGCATCACGAGCTCCTCGTTGCTGTAGTCGGCGACGGGGTTGAACGGTCCCTGATCGAGCACTTTCACCTGTGGGGTGGCGACCGTGCTGAAGACGGCGGCGCGCTTCTCGCCGAGGGGGCCGAGGTCGACTTTGCGGTCGTACTGGGCGATCCAGTTCGTCACGGTCACGTTCTTCGACTGGCCGGCGGCGCTGAACGTCCGGTTGATGACCTGAGTGTGGACGGACGTCTCCTCGTAGTTGGTCTGTGAGAGCGCCTGATCGCTGACTGTCGCCTTGTTCGCGCTGAACGTCACGGGCCCCGAGAGCATCGAGCATCCGGCGAGGCCGACGAGCAGAACGAGTGTCACTGCCGCGAGTTGTTTCCGTCGCATACTGCCCGACAGTTCCGGAGGTGGTAGTAAAAGCCCTCTGGCCGTCAGAGACGATACGTTGGTCCGCTGTCAGTATCCTCGACGGTCACGTCGAGCGCCTCCAGGCCTTCACGGAGGCTGTCCGCGCGCTCGTAGTCGCCCGCGTCGCGAGCGTCCTCTCGCAGTTCGAGGACGAGTTCCACGAGGTCCTCGGCGAGCGTGACGTCCCCGCCCTGCTCGCCCCCGAGCGCGAACCCGAGCACGTCCCCGCCGTACGCCTCGAACGCCTCGACGGCCGCTTTCAGCCCCCGATAGTCGTACGCGTCGCGCTCCGCGAGGTGGACGTTCACCGCGGAGACGAGGTCGAAGAGCGCGGTGAGCGCCTCGCGCGTGTTGAAGTCGTCGTTCATCGCGTCCTCGAAGTCCGCCGTCGCGTCGTCTGTCGCCGCCCGCAGCGCGTCGTCCGCGGCCTTCGTGCGCGCGTCCACGGAGTCGAGCTCGGCGACGGCGTCCTCGTAACACCGTTCGAGGCGCTCCCAGCGCTCGACGGCCTCGTCGATGGCGTCCTCCGAGTACGTCTGCCTGCTGTTGTAGGTGCCAGAAACCATGAACAGGCGGAGCGCGTTCGGCCCGTACGCGTCCACGGCGTCCAGCACCTCGACGAAGTTCCCGAGGCTCGAACTCATCTTCTCCTCGTCCATCTCGAAGAGCGCGCAGTGCAGCCAGTAGTTCGCGAACGTGTGCCCCGTCGCCGCCTCCGACTGCGCTATCTCGTTCTCGTGGTGCGGGAAGACGAGGTCGCGGCCGCCCGCGTGGATGTCCAGCGTCTCCCCGAGGTGGGTCATGCTCATCGCCGAACACTCGATGTGCCAGCCCGGACGCCCCTCCCCCCACGGCGACTCCCACGTCTGGCCCTCCGGGTGCGCGGGCGTCCCCGGATGGTCGCCGCCGCGGTGTCGCTCGACCGAGTCGGCGTCCACGCCGTCCGCCTTCCAGAGCGCGAAGTCCGCCGGACGGCGTTTCTCCGAGCGTTCGTCGGGGTCGCCCTGCTCCTCGATGTCGTCGAGGCGCTGATTCGAGAGCTTCCCGTAGTCCGCGAACGTGGTGACGTCGAAGTAGACGGAGCCGTTCGACTCGTAGGCGTGCCCCGACTCGACGAGCGTCTCCACGAGGTCGATGATCTCCGGGACGTGCTCGGAGACCCGCGGATAGACCTCCGCGCGTTCGAGGTTCAGCGCGCGCATCGACTCCAGTATCTCCCCGATGTAGCGCTCGGCGACCTCGCCCTCGTCGTCGCCCTCCCGGCCGACGCGGGCGACTATCTTCTCGTTCACGTCGGTGAGGTTCTCGACGTGATGGACGTCGTAGCCGAGGTGGCGGAGCCAGCGGCTCATCACGTCGACGTGAACCCACGAGCGGGCGTGGCCGAGATGGGGCGGGTCGGAGGTGGTGAGCCCGCAGTAGTAGAGGCGGACGTCGTCGGGGTCCTCGGGGACGAACTCCTCGGTCTCGCCGGAGAGCGTGTTGTGAACGCGCAGCGTCATGGTCGCGGGATAGGGAGAGCCCGGAAGTTAAACCATCGCTCTCAGACCGGGACGGCGTCGAGGGCGTCCTCCACGGCGCGAACCGTGCTCGGGCCGGCGCGCCGCGACACCACGACGAGCAGCGCGTCCCCCGCGACACCGGCCGCCTCCACGCCGACGTCCGCCGCGTCGAGGCGCGCGAGGACGGCCGCGAGCGCCCGCGCGTCCACCTCGCCCGTCGCGAGTACGCCGGTCAACGACCCGGCGTCCGGCGCGAACCCCGCGCCGTGCACCGCGAGTAATCCCTCGTCTTCGGCGCGGCCGAGACCGCTCCGCATCGTCACGCGCACCGCCCGCGACTCGCGCGCGTAGTCGGGGAGGCGCTCGGCGTGCCGGCGGAGCGCCGTCGCCGCCGCGTCCGCGTCCGCGCCGTCCGCAAGGCCGAGGAAGCGCGCCGCCGCCGCGTAGTTCACGACGCCCGCGCGCAGGGCGTCCCGGAGGAACGGATACTCGGTGAGCGCGTCCCGCGCTGCCTCGGCGAGCGTCTCGACCATACCCGAGTGAGCGGACGCGCCCCGCCTTAACGTTTTCCGCGACGGTGCGCCTAAGGGCGGGGCGCGCCAAGCGAGCGGCATGCACGCGCTCGTCATCGTCGCGCACGGCTCCCACCTCAACCCGGGGTCGAGCGAGCCGACGTTCGCGCACGCGGACACGATCCGAGCCACCGGGGCGTTCGACGAGGTCCGCGAGGCCTTCTGGAAGGAGGAACCGTCGATACGGGAGGTCCTGCGGACGCTCGAATCCGAGACGGTGTTCGTCGTCCCGCTGTTCGTCTCGGAGGGCTACTTCACCGAGGAAGTCGTGCCGCGCGAACTCCGATTGGAGGGCTGGGACGTCGACGCGTGGAACTCCGACGGCACCGACGCCGACCACGTCACCCTCCCGGCGCGCGACGTCGAGAAGACCGTCCACTACTGCGGGCCGGTCGGGACGCACGACGCGATGAGCGACGTCATCGTCGAGCGCGCGAAGTCAGTCACCGGCGACCCCGACGTCGGCCCGGGCACCGGCCTCGCCGTCGTCGGCCACGGCACCGAGCGAAACGAGAACTCCGCGAAGGCCACCGAGTACCACGCCGACCGCATCCGCGAGACGGGGCGCTTCGACGAGGTGCGCGCGGTGTTCATGGACGAACCCCCCGAGGTGGACGACGTCCCCGACCTGTTCGAGACGGAGGACGTCGTCGTCGTCCCGCTGTTCGTCGCGGACGGCTACCACACCCGCGAGGACATCCCCGAGGACCTCGGCCTCACCGACGACCACCGCGCCGGCTACGACGTCCCCGCCGACGTGGCCGGCACGCGAATCTGGTACGCGGGCGCCGTCGGCACCGAACCGCTCGTCGCGGACGTCGTCCTCGAACGCGCGCGGGACGCCGGCGCACCCGTCGGTGACGCCGTCGCCGCGGTCCGCGAGGAGACGCGCGCCGCGGCGAACCGCGCGGACGCAGCGGGGGAGTGAGCGTGCGCGACGCCGTCGCCGCCCTCCTCGACGCCGCGACGGACGGCGTGGCCTTCGACGGCCTCGTCGTCGAGAACGGCACCTACGGGTATCGCTTCGAGACGCCCGACGCGTCCGAGCGCGGCCTCGACACGAGCGACCTCGCCGACCTCGCCGCCGACGACCCGTACGTCGCGAACTGGCACTACTGGACGGAGACCGTCGGGGGCGGGGACACCGCCCGGCGGGCGTTCCTCCGGTGGCTCGAAGGCGCGGCCCCTCACGACGCGGACGAAGGGGACGACGCGGACGCGGCGAGCGACACGCGGGACGAAGGGGGCGACGCGGCGGACGACGAGGTGGCCGTGCCGGCGCGCCTCGACGCGCTCCGGCGCGGCGTCACCCGGACGTGGGGCGAACTCCGGATTCGCGTCACGCGCGGGGATGGCGCGACGCGCGTCTACGACGTCCGGCACGTCGACGACGCCGGCCGGGACGACCTGGAGACCTATCGCGACCCGCTCGACGCCCGCGAACTCGTGAAGCGCGACGACGACTGCCGGTATCGCCCGCTCTCCACGGCGCCGTCGCTCCCGCACGGCTGGCGGTTCGTCGACCTCACCGGGGACGAGCTCGTCGATCTCGTCGACTTCGTCTACCCCGCGACGGTCGCGAACTGGCACCGCGAGCGCCGCGGCGAACTCGACGTGACGCACTGGCGCGAGACGGCCGCGCGACAGACCGGCATCTACGCCAGCGTCTCCGACCTCCCGGACGAGGCGCTCGCGTGGGCGGCGGAGGCGTGCTGCGTCGACAGCCAGTGCCTGAAGCGCCGCGCGTGGGACTACGACGGGGAGACCGAACTGGACGTCCCGCGCGGCGACGGGGAGTTCCCGTGCCGGGAGCCCTGCTCGCTGTTCGTCGCGGCGGCGCGCGAGTTCTCGCGGATCGAATCGGAGGCGGAGGAGACGGTGACGGTGACGCTCACCGAGAGCGAGCGCGCGCAACTCGAACGCCTCCTCGACGCCGTCGCCGACGGCGACGTGGACGAGGTGCGGGAGGCGGACGTCGACGACGGCGCGAACCGGTATCGGGCGCGCTACCTCCGCGCGAAGCGCGGCGGCCTCTTCGACTAGCGGAGCGCGTACCACGCGCCGGCCGCGCACGCGAGCGTCAGCGCCCCGAGGAGCGCGGCGAGCGGGCCGTTCGCGAAGACGACGGCGAGCGTGACGGCGAGCACGCCGACGACGGCGACGGCCGCGGGCGCGAACGCCGTCGAGCGCTCGCGGAACGACGGGCGCTCCCGGGTTCCGACCTCACCGAGCGACTCGTCGACGGCGACGGTCGGCGGCGCCTCCGGTTCGGTCACGCGGACCGGGACGGCGAGGCGTTCCGCGCCGTAGCCGGCGACGATGGTGAGTTCGCCCTCGACGGGACGCGCGCCGCCGTCGCGGACGGCGACGGGGACGCTCACAGTCTCGTCCTTTCGGACGTAGTGGTTCCCGGCGTCGACGCCGACGCTGTCGGCGAGCGAGTCGTCGACGTTCAGGTGGACGTGACTCGCGGTGCCGTGGTTCGCGAGTTCGACGACGAACGACTCGTCAGTCTCGAGACGCGCCGGTGTGGCGTCGAGCGAGTTCGCGCCGTCGCGGTTCATGTCGACGCGCAGGCTCCGCGGCACGGCGAGTGAGACGGTGCGCGCCGGCAAAAAGGTTCCCCGCGTCTAGAAGGCCGCCCACTCGGTCCGCGTGCCGTCCGCGTACCGGACGCGCGCCTCCCGGCCGCCGTCCGTCGAGCGCGTGTCGACGACGACGTCGAAGAGGTCCCGGAGCATGTGTCGCCTCTGCTCGTCCGCGCTCGCGCCGTCCAGCGTCGCGGCGAGCGCCCAGTCGAACTCGCGGACGTGCCCGAGCAGGACGCGCACGAACTGGTAGACCTGCTCGGGCGACGAGTAGACGAGGAGGTCGGAGAGCGAGTGTACGCCGACGGCGACGTCCTCGTCTTCGCGGGATTCCGCCAGGTCGACGAACTTCATCCCGAGGTCGGTGAGGTTGTCCGGTGAGACGACGTATCGCGTGCGCGCGTCGCTCTCGACGTCCGTCCGCGGGGCCTTCGTGACGCAGTCCACGACGGCGACGTCGTCCGCGTCCGTCTCGTCGAACCCGTCGCGGACGCGCTCCGCGTTCTTCGTCGTGGAGAGGAAGACGACCGGTTCGCCCGAGTCGAGCGTGCGACTGAGGAAGCCGAACTTGTTCGTCATCGGCGGCCCGACGACCAGGATGGAGGTGTCGTCGCCCGGCCGTTCGGCCGGCGGAACGCATTGCTGGGGGGACACGTTCGCGATACGTGCCGCAGCGGTGAAAATGCTGTGGGCGGCCATCACTCCCTCCGCAGGAACGACGGAACGTCCGTCCGGCGGCCGCGCCGTGCCGTCTGAATCTGCCGGACGAGCGCGAGCGCCCCCGACTCGAACCCGGGGAGCGCGCCCAGCTCGTCCGTCCCGTCGTCGCTCGACTCCGCTTCGACGAGGCGCCGCCACACCTCCTCGTCGGCCGCGTCCCCGCGCAGCGACAGCGCCTCCGCGCGTCCCTCGCGGAAGGAGAGTTCGACGATGCTCTCGTCGTACGAGCCGAGTTCGTCGCGCAACCGATCGTACTCCTCGCGGTTCGTCTCGCCACAGCCGTCCGCGACGCCGAGCGCGTACGCGCGCTCCAGTATCTCCCACGTGTCGAGGTGGTCCCAGTCCGTGCCGTAGCGCGCGTCGTACATCACGGCGTGAGCGGGGTCGCTCCGCCGACGTGCAGGCCGTCGTCGTCGAACTCGAGCTCGTGGATGTTCGTATCGCAGTCGACGCCCCTGATCTTCAGCACCTGGATGCCGCGCGTCATCCCGCCGTCGTCGAGATAGTTGTGCATGAAGACGACGCCGTGCGCGAGGTAGTGTTCGGTCGCGTACGCGTCCGGGTCGGTCATCTCGCTGATGATGAGGACGGTGGCGTCCGCGCGCTTCAGCGCGGTGAGGAAGTCGATGAGGGTGTCCTCCTCGTCGTCGATGAGGTAGCGGAGGAGCATCGTGGAGTCGATGACGACCCGGTCGATGTCGTTCGAGTCGATGTAGCTCACGAGACGCCCGCTCAGCCCGTTCCGGTCGTGCGAGCCGTCGGTGAGGCCGAGGAACCGACGCCCGCCGGGCGTGAACGTGTCGAGGAAGGAGATGGCGTCGCTCTCCACCGCGCGCTCGAACCCGAACTCGAACCCGCTCATGTCCTCCGCGAGGTCGGACTTCGACTCGTGCATGCTCACGAAGAGGGCTTTCTCGCCGTCGCGCGCGCCGGCCGCGGCGAACTGCGCGCAGAACGTCGTCTTCCCGCTACCGGGCGGCCCGCAGAGGATGTAGAGCCGCTCGGCGGGGAGGCCCCCGTCGACGAGTCTGTCGAAGCCCTCGACGCCGCTCGAGACGTGCATACTCGTTCGGCGGAAAGCCACGGCAAAAGGGTTCCCCCGCAGTTCTCACGGGTGAGAATCCTAGACGTCGAAGGTGGGCTGGACCCAGATGACGAAGCCGTCGTCGTCCTTGATGATGCCGTGGACGGAGTCGTCCTCGATTGTCGCGGCGTCCACGTCCTCCGGATTCACCGTCCGGACCTGGTAGACGTCGTCCACGATCCAGCCGACCGTCCCCTGCTCGCCGACGGCGTCCGTGTCGAAGACGACGATGCGCTCGCGCGCGCCCTCTCCGGTGATGTCGAAGAGCGACTTCGGGTCGATGATCGTGGTCGTGCGCCCGCGCAGGTCCATCACGCCCTCGACGTGCCGCGGCGTGTTCGGGATGGTCGTGAGTTCGCCCGCGTCGACGATCTCGTCCACGTAGCTGATGTCGAGACAGTACGTCTCCTCGCCCAGTCCGAACTCGAGGACCTGATCCGGCTCCGCGTTCGAGTCCGGCGCAGTCGCGGTACTCATTACCCGGACTCTCCCGCGAGTCCCTCTTAACTCCTCGCCGCCGGTTATCACGGGTGAAAACCACGCGGCCGGTTATCGCCGCTGAAAATTGGGGCCGTGGCTTTATCGGCACAGTTGGGAAACCACTTCTCGATTGCAATGGAGGGAGTGCGAACCGACAGCGGGTCCCCGCGCCGCGCCACGCCCGTTCGGGCGCTCGTCGTCGACGACTCGCGATTCATGCGCGAGCTCATCGGCGACATGCTCAACGAGGCGGGCATCGACGTCGTGGCCACCGCGACGGACGGCCGGGAGGGCGTCGCGGCCGTCCGCGAGCACGAGCCGGACGTCGTGACGATGGACCTCGAGATGCCGAACATGGACGGCATCGAGGCCGTCGAGCGCATCATGCGCGAGCGCCCGACGCCGATACTGATGCTCTCGGCGTACACCGAGGGGAACGCCGCCGTCACGCTCGACGCGCTCGAACGCGGCGCCGTCGACTTCTTCGCGAAGCCCGGCGGCGAGGTCTCGATGGGGATATCGCGCCACCGCGAACAGCTCGTCGAGACCGTCTACTCCGTCGCGGACGCCGACGTCTCCGAACTCGACGCGGGCGGCGATGTCGAACCCGCCCCGGAGAGCGGCCTCGACGTCGCCTCGCTCCCGACGACCACCGTCGTCATCGCCTCCTCGACCGGCGGGCCGGGCGCCGTCGAGCAGGTGCTCGCCGGCCTCCCGGGGGACGCCGACCTCCGCGTCCTCGTCGTCCAGCACATGCCGGAGAGCTTCACCGAACGGTTCGCCGCGCGCCTCGACGGTGCGACCGAACTCGACGTCCGCGAGGCCGGCGACGGCGACCGAATCGGCCGCGGCGAAGCCGTCGTCGCGCACGGCGGCGCGCACCTCGTCGTCTCCAACTATCGCGCGGGCCGCCTCCGCGTGAAACACCAGACGGACGGCCCCGACGACATCGTCCCCGCGGCCGACGTGACGATGGAGTCCGCCGCGGACACGGTCACGGACACGCTCGTCGGCGTCGTCCTCACCGGCATGGGCGGGGACGGCGCGGCGGGCGTCGAAGCCATCGCCGCCGCGGGCGGCCGCGCCGTCGCGCAGGACGAGGACACGTCCGCCATCTACGGGATGCCGAAGCGCGCCGCCGAAACCGGCTGCGTGGACGCGATCCGGCCGCTCTCCGAGGTCGCCGCGGCCGTCGTGGAGGTGGCGTCCGAATGAGCGGCCCGCACCACGACGCGTTCGTCGCGGAGGCCGAGGACGGCATCACGACGCTGAACAACGCCCTGCTCGCGCTCGAAGACGACCCCTCCGATGCGGCGGCGATGGACGAGGTGTTCCGCGTCGCGCACACCCTGAAGGGGAACGCGGGCGCGATGGGATACGACCCCCTCCAGGGGCTCGCGCACGCCCTCGAAGACCTCCTCGACGCCGTCCGGGACGGCGACGTCGAGGTGACGCCCGCGCTGATGGACCAGCTATTCGAGGGCGTCGACCTGCTCGAAGCGATGGTCGCGGACGTCGCCGAGGACGGCGAGACGACGCGCGACGCGAGCGACGTCGAGACCGCGCTCCGAGGCGCCATCGACGGTGCGCCCGCCGACGCAGACGACACGGACGACGAGAGCGACGACGCGGCCGGCGGCGAGTCCACCGACGAAGACGGCGCGACCGACGGGGTCGCGGACGCGCCCGAGCGCGCGCTCGGCGTGACGACGACCGACGACGAGGGGCTCTTCCGCGCTCGCGTGACGCTCTCGGAGAGCGACATGCCGGGCGTCGACGCGATGTTCGTGCTCGAAGCGCTCGAAGCGGACTGCCCGGGGTTCGTCACGGACCCCGAGCGCGAGGCCGTCGAGGACGGCGACTTCGAGGAGTCGTTCGACTGCTATCTCGCCGCCGCGTCCGCCGCGGACGTCGCGGACGCCCTCGACGCGATCACGCAGGTCGAGGCCGTCGACGTGGCGCGCGTCGACGTCGCGGCCGCCGAGACGGCCGGCGGGACGGCCGCCGAGGCCGACGCGGACGGTGACGAGACGACCGATGGCGCGGACGCCCCCGTCGCCGCGGCCGACGCTGACGACGCGGCCGCGGCCGACGGTGCGGGCGGCGAGGACGATGCGGCCGCCGACGATTCGGACGCCGACGCGGGCGGCGACGAGAGCGGCGACGGCGACGATGCGGGCCGGCGCGGCGGCGACGACATCACGTCCGTTCGCGTGGACGTCGAACAGCTGGACGACCTCTACGGGCTCGTCGAGCAGCTAGTCACCGTCCGAATCAAGCTCCGGCGAGAGATCGGCGGGGAGAGCGGGCGCGACTCGGACAACCTCGAGGAACTGGAGAAGATATCCTCGAACCTTCAGGAGACGGTGATGGACATGCGTCTCGTTCCGCTCTCCGCGGTCGTGGAGACGTTCCCGCGGCTCGTCCGGGACCTCGCGCGCGGCACGGACAAGCGCGTGAACTTCGAGATGGAGGGGACGGACATCGAACTCGACCGCACCATCCTCACGGAGATCCGCGACCCGCTGATGCACCTCCTGCGGAACGCCGTCGACCACGGCATCGAACCGCCCGAGGAGCGCGAGGCCGCGGGCAAGGATCCGACGGGCGAGGTCACGCTCTCCGCGACGCAGGAGCGCGATCACGTCCTCGTCTCCGTCAGCGACGACGGCGGCGGCCTCGACGTCGAGCGCATACGCGAGAAGGCGGTCGCGAAGGGTGTGAAGTCCCGGCCGGAGGTGGAGGCGATGGACGACGAGGACGTCTACGACCTCGTCTTCCACCCCGGGTTCTCGACGAACGAGGAGGTGACGGACGTCAGCGGCCGCGGGGTCGGGATGGACGTCGTCCACACGACCGTCACGCAACTCGACGGCACCGTCTCCGTCGACTCGGCGCCGGGCGAAGGGACGACGGTCACGCTCCGCCTCCCGGTCAGCCTCGCCATCGTGAAGGTGCTGTTCGTGGAGGTGGACGGCGCGGAGTTCGGCGTGCCCGTGAAGAACGTCGCTGAGGTCGCGCGCGCCGAGCGTATCGACGTCGCGCACGGCGAGGAAGTCGTCGAGCACGACGGCGACATCTACCCCGTCATCCGCCTCCGCGAGGAACTCCGCGGGGTCGCGTCCGCGACGGACGGCGGCACGGACGACTACGCCGACGCCGCGGACGCCACCGCGGGCGAGAGCGGGATGTTGCTGCGCGTCCACACCGACCACCGCCCCGTCTGCCTCCACTGCGACGCCGTCGTCGACCAGGAGGAAGTCGTCGTGAAGCCCCTCGAAGGCGTGCTGAGCGGGACGCGCGGCATCTCCGGCACCGCGGTCCTCGGCGAGGGTGACGTCGTCCCCATCCTCGACGTGGGGTCGCTATGAGTACGCTCGACGACGTGCTCGACCACGTCGACGCGTCGCTCGCGTTCGACCCCGGCTACTACAACGAGTCGTATCTCTCCCGGCGCGTGGACTCGCGGATGCGCCGCCGGAACGCCGACGACTACGGCACCTACCTCGACATCCTGGAGGACGACGACGGGGAGCGCGAGGAGCTGCTCGACGCGCTCACGATCAACGTCACGTCCTTCTTCCGGAACCCGGACGTCTGGGAGTCGCTCGTGCCCGTGCTCCGCGACCTCACCGACGAGAAGCGCCGCGTGCGCTGCTGGAGTTCCGCGTGCGCTGACGGCCGGGAGCCGTACTCGCTCGCGATGGCGGCGCTGGACGACGACGACGTGCGCGAGCGAGCCGTCGAAATCGAAGCCACAGACATCAGTCGGCCCGCGCTCGAATCCGCGCGCGAGGGCGCGTACACGCAGACGCGAACCACCGACCTGGACGCCGAACTCGAACCGCTCGACGACCCGAGCGAGTACGTCGACGTGGACGGCGAGACGCTGCGCGTCACCGACCGCGTGAAGCGCCTCGTCGACTTCGACGAACACGACCTGGTAGTCGACGGCCCGCGCTCGCGCGAGGGGATGGACCTCGTGCTCTGCCGGAACATCCTCATCTACATCGACAGCGAGCACAAGGAGCGCGTCTTCGAGTCGCTCGCCGGATCGCTCCGCCGCGGCGGCTACCTCGTCCTCGGGAAGACGGAGACGCTCCCCCCGGGCTTTCGGGACGCGTTCGACGGGGTCGACAAGCGGTGTCGCATCTACCGAAAACGATAGCAATGTCGCTCTACCTCCTCGCGCGCGAGAACGACACGGACGCCCTGCTGGACCGCCTCGCGGACAGCGACAGCCGGAACGTCCGTCGGCGCGCCGCCGAGTTGCTCGGGGACGTCGGCTCGCTCGACCAGCCGGAGGTTGTGGACGCGCTCGTGCACGCGGCGCTGAACGACGACGAGGCCGGGGTCAGGGGCGCCGCCGTCGACGCGCTCGGCGAGCTCGGCCAACCCGCGCTCGAACGCCTCCTCGGCGAACTCACGGGCGCGGACACCGACGGTGCGGATTGGGCGGCCGCGCGCCAGTTCGGGAAGGCGCTCGACGCCTCCCTCCCGGAACTCCGGATGGCGGCCGCGAACGCGCTCGGCCGAATCGGCGACACCGGCGTCGTCCCGCGTCTGGTCGACGCGCTCGACGACGACGACCCGCGCGTCCGCGTCCGCGTCTGCGCCGCGTGCGGCCGGATCGCCGACCCGCGGACCGTCCCGCCCCTCGAGGAGCGTCTCGCCGCGGACGACGACGCGCGCGTCCGGCACGCCGCCGCGGACGCCCTCGGCGCCATCGCGACGCCGCGCGCGCTCGAACCGCTCGAAGACCTGCTGGCGAGCGACGACGAGGCGCTCCGGCGCGTCGCCGCGAGCGCGCTCGGGAACGCGAACTCCGCGCGCCCGCTCGGCCCGCTCACGGGCGCGCTCGGCGACCCGTACGCGGCCGTCCGGCGCGCCGCCGTCTTCTCCCTCATCGAACTCCTCTCGAACGTCCCGACCGAGCAGTCGGACGCCGTCCGGCAGGAGCTCGTCGCCGAACTCAGCGCCGCGGGCGACGAGACGGTCGTCGAACCGCTCGCCGAGATTCTGCGCGAGAGCGTGCAGTCCCGCCAGCGGCGGAACGCCGCGTGGCTCCTCGGGCGCGCCGCCGACGACCCGCCGGAGTCCGCCGTCGCGGCGCTCGTGGACGCGCTACGCGCGGACGACGGGATGACCGCGCAGTTCGCCTCCACGAGCCTCGCCGAACTCGGCGGCGACCGGACCGAACGCCTCGTGCTGGACGTCCTCGACGACGACGACCCGGACGCTCGCGCGCGAGCGGTCTACGTGCTCGGCGAAGTCGGCGGTGACCGGGCGCGCGAACGTCTCGACGCCCTGACAGAGATCGACGACAGTAAGCGCGTGCGCCAGCGCGCGTTCAGCGCGCTCTCCAAACTGGGTGGGATGCAGTGAGCCAGGAGGAGCGAAAGGTCGCGGACACCCGTGGTCGGTTCGCGCGCGCCGTCGTGGACGGCCGCACGCGCAACGACGTCGCGTGGACGAACGGCCGAATCATCCTCTCGAATCGCCGCCTCGTCCTCGTCGGGAACGAGGGCCAGCGCACCCTCCCGCTCTCCAAGGTCGAGATGACGGACGGGCGCCACGACGCCTCGCAGGACCTCGCGCGCGTCTCCGGCTACATCGGCGTCCGCTACGAGAACGACGTCTTCCTCGTCGCCGCGGAGGACCACGTCGAGTTCGAGATGGACTTCTATCGGGCGTTCCTCGATCAGGCGGTGGTGCTCGCGAAACACCCCGCCGTCGAGGGCGGCGTCGTCACGGACGCGACGTGGGAGCAAGCCCGGATGAAGGTGGACGACGAGGGGGTGAGCCTCGCGCTCCGCTCCGGCACGTTCGTCGAGATAACGCTCGACGACGTCGGCCGCGTCGAGACGAGCGAGCGCACCGTCAAGGAGGACAAGCGCTACGTGCTCGCCGCCGAGCACTCCGAGGGGCAGACGAGCGTGGAGACGCATCTCGCCGGCCAGGATCGGCGCGTGCGCATCCTCGAGAGCCTCCTCCGGAAGGGCGTGGAGCAGAACACCGCGGACATCGAACTCGACGAGACGGAGCGAGAAGTACTGATGGCGCTCTACTCGGGCGTTTCCCCGTTCGACGTCCCGGAGTTCGTCGGCGAGGACGTGGACGACGTCGAGGAGATATACGAACGCCTCGTCGAACTCGACGTGCTCGACGAGGTGCGGGTGCGCCGCGAGGTCACGCTGAAGTCGCGCGGGCGGAACATCGCCAGCGAAGCGATGAACGACAACTAGGTGTTCACCTGTTCGAGGCGGCGGCTGACGAGCGCCTGCCCCTTCGGCGTGAGACGCGTCGCGTCCTCGCCGTCGACGACGAGGCCGTCCTCCGCGAGCGAGTTCAGCACCATCGTCAGTTGCGCGGGCGAGACGTTCGTCAGATCGCTCAAGTGGACGCCCTCGCCCGCGGAGTAGATGGCGACGAGCGACTCCATCTCCTCCGTCGTCGGGTTCACGTCCGATAGCTCCTCCATCACGGACTGGTACTCGAGGCGGATGTAGCGCCCGAGGATGTTGAGTTCGCGCGAGTCGTTCACGCCGACGAACGACGTCGTCGTCTGCCCGTCCACGACGTGCTTGAACGAGATGACGGGGACCGTCTGACCGCCGAGCGTCCGCTCGTCCCGCTCGACGTGCGTCACCATCGAGAGATCCACCTCGAACGGGTCCGAGCACTGGACGAATCGGAGGGTCCCCTGCGAGAGTTTCACGCGGGCGCGCTCGGCGTTCGAGCTGACGACGCGGCCGCCGACGCGCGCGGGATGCTGGACGAGCACGGTCGTGCGGTGGAGCAGCGCCTTGAACAGGACCGTTCGGAACCGGTCGACGTTCTCGCCGGTCCCCTCGATGACGGCGACCTCTCGCCCACCGCCCCGGTCGTACGCGACCGTCACGGTGTCGTTGAAGAACTCCTGTAACTCCGGCGGGACGGACCCGGCGGCGACGTCGAAGACGGCGGAGAGCGGGACGGTCGTCTTCCCGTCCTCGGCCGCGAGCACCAGGCGGCGCTGCGAGAGGACGACGCGCCCGGAGACCGGTTCGTCGGTCGCGAGCGTGGAGACGTGGAATCGACCGATGAAGTCCGCGACCGCTGATTCACCCATCGTCTATCCGTCACGAACGCCGCCCGCGCTCTTATCCGTTTCTCCCGAGGCGGGTCGCGACGGCACTACCCGGTGTACTTAATTCGATCCGCGACGCATCCACGGCATACGAAGATGGTGGACGTCACGGAGACCGGTATCGAGGGCCTCGACTCGATACTGAACGGCGGACTCGTACGGAACTCCACCGTCCTGGTCAGCGGGAACCCCGGGACGGGGAAGAGCATCCTCGGCCTCCAGTACGTCTACAACGGCGTCGTCGAGTACGGCGAGCGCGGCGTCTACATCTCCTTCGAGGAGGACGCGGAGGACCTCCGTCAGGCCGCGGAGTCCGTCGGCCTCGAGCGGTGGAGCGAACTCGTCGAGTCGGGCGACATCCGCGTCTACGACAAGACCCAGATGCTCCGCGAGGACTTCTCCTCGACCATCGACACGCTCCTCTCGGACTTCGACGGCACGGACTACGACCGCCTCGTGCTCGACTCGCTGACGATGTTCCAGTTGTTCTTCGACGAGGAGAAAGAGCAGCGGACCTACCTCCTGAAGTTCAGCGACATCCTCAAGCGCAACGGGCTGACGTCCCTGCTGGTGAACGAGCAGGGCGAGACGTTCCCGAAGACCGAGATCGGTCTGGAGAACTTCCTCACGGACGGGAACATCTATCTGATACAGACCCCGACCGGGTCGGGCGTGAACCGCTACGTCTGGGTGGCGAAGATGCGAAAGCAGGACATCGACACGAACATCTTTCCGATGGAGATCAGCGACGACGGGATCACCGTCTACGAGCGCGCGAGCGGGTTCTCGATGATGGGGCAGGACGACCGGATGCCGTTCTAGCCCTGCGACATCTGCCGCCAGACCTCGTCGAGTTTGTTCGCCACGTCCGTGCGGTCCTCGACGTCGATGGTGAGGCCGTCGTCGAAGCGGACGGTGATTTCGTCGACGGCGCGCCGATAGACCTTGATGCGGCGGTGTTCGTCTGAGAGCGGTCGGTCGTGGAGTTCGAGGAGGCCGGCGTCGGTGAGTTCCTCGATGCGCCGATAGCAGGTGGCGATGGGAACGTCGAGTTCGTCGCTGAACTCCTGCGCCGATTTCGGCTCCTCGGCGGCGTCGAGAATGTCGGCGTTGTACTTGTTGCCGAGAATCTCGATGACGTCCTCCCCGTCCATGTGTCCTCGCAGTTGAAAACAATCACTCAAAAGACTATCGACTAACGTGATCAGTTATCGGCGCTGATAGCTGGCGGGATACGCTTATTGTTCCCGTCGAGAGTCCCCCCTCAATGGACGCCCTCACGCTCGGATATATCGCGACGAGTGCGGCGCTCGTGGTCGCGGGCCTCGTCATGGTCTCGCTCGCGGTGCAGACCTACCGGCGGACCGGTCGCCGCGCGATGATACATCTCTCGGTCGGCTTCGTATTGGTGGTCGCCGCGGCCATCGCCACCGCGGTCAGCGCCCTCGTGCTCGACTTCTCGAACGTCCGCTCCCTCCTGCTCGTGAACAGCGGGTTCACCACCGCCGGCTACGCGTTCGTCATCTACAGCCTCCTCAGCTACTGACGCGCGTTATCAGCGCTGATTATTGGACGTCTCTCCCCCGCCGGTTCCCCCTCGCAATCTCGAACACTAAACTGCCTTAGGAGGCTTTAGACTCTCGAAATCGGGCGTTATCTCGAATGGTAATTGGCGGCATAGGTTTATGGGTATGTTCCGATTCGGCTTAGCCAGTGTTCCCGGGTGGCGCGGCGCCGCGCGGCGAGCAACTCACACACAATGTTCGAAACAGACGAGGATCGGGGGCAGGTCGGGATCGGCACCCTCATCGTGTTCATCGCGATGGTGCTCGTGGCGGCGATCGCCGCGGGCGTGCTGATCAACACGGCCGGCTTCCTCCAGACCAAATCAGAACAGACCGGCCAACAGAGCGCCAGTCAGGTCACGAACCAGATACAAGTCAACGCGAAGACCGGCACTGTCGGGCAGAGCGACGCCCAGTACCTGACGTTCGAGACGCAGGATCACCCCACGGTCAAGCAGGGTGAGACGGTCACGATACAGCGGATCGCCGGCAGCGCCGACACGAACGGGACGACAATCACGGACGGCACGAACACGGTACAGATCAGCGACGGGACGACTCTCTACGTCCTCGTCAATAGCGACACCGCGTACTTCTCGACGAACGCCACGTACGAGTCGGGCGCCGACGTCGCCGTGAGCGGTGCGACCATCACCGACAGCGCGGACGCCGCCGAGTACGACTTCCAGTTCGTCGTGAACAACGACGCGTCCGCCGTCTACACCGACGACGACGGCAGCTCAAACACGCTGAAGGCGAAGGACCTCAGCCTCGACTCGAAGGCGGTCGTGACCGACGTTCAGCTCGCCGTTATGCGCGGGGCGGGTTCGAGTGACATCAACCTCGAACAGGCGACCATTCAGGTCATCGGTCCGGACGGGAGTCCGTCGCTGACGTACGGCGGGAACGGACAGGAATCCGTCTCGGAGAACTCCGAATTCGGCCTCGAACCGATCAACGACGTCGGCGGTACGCTCCCGGTTCTGTCGAGCTCGGAGGACCGCTTCAAGCTCCTCCTCGACGTCGGCGACCTCGAATCCGGCGACACGGTGACGCTGAAGGTCTCCACGGAGTCCGGTGCGACGACCACGACGGAACTGACGGTCCCCGAGTCGCTCGTGGACAAGGAGGCCGTGCGCCTCTGAGGTGACTACGATGATGGACAAAATCACAATCTCGGTCGGCAGGGACGACGAATCGCGGGGGCAGGTCGGGATCGGCACCCTCATCGTGTTCATCGCGATGGTGCTCGTGGCGGCGATCGCCGCGGGCGTGCTGATCAACACGGCCGGCTTCCTCCAGACCAAATCAGAACAGACCGGCCAACAGAGCGCCGATCAGGTCACGAACAACGTCGACATCATCTCGAAGGTCGGCGTCGTCAACAACACGAAGGCGATCAACTCGGTCGACATCAACACGACCGGCGGGACGAGCGCCGACACGCCCATCAGCGCGCTACGCGGCGAGTTCGTTACCGTCTCGACGAACGATAGCTCGGACATCGTGTTCAACAACAGCGCGGACGCGACGAACACGTTCACCATCTCCTCCGGTGACAAGGTGAAGGTCGTCGTGAACGACACCGACGCCACGCTGTTCCAGTCCAGCGGGACCACCATTCCCGTCGGCAACGCGCAGATCGAATCGCCGCGCGACGCCGTCGTGACGTTCACGAGCAGCGACGGGCCGTCGGTCGAAGTCCGCACCGCGGACGGCGAGACCCTCAACGCGACGGGGACGACGACGCCCACCGACGCGGTCGAGCAGATCAAGCTCACCGTGAAGCGCAACTCGGGGTCGGACGACATCGACCTGAGCTCGACGACGATCAACTACATCGGTCCGAACGGCGTGACCGACCTCAAGTACTCCGGTGACGGCGCCCAGCAGGGCTCCTACTTCGGCGTGGCCACGGTGAAGGACGACGACGGCTCGGCGCCCGTCCTCTCCTCGACCGACGACCGGTTCACCATCCTCGTCAACCCGGACGCGCTCCTCGAGAACGACGAGCTCGAGATGCGCATCACGACCGACTCCGGCGCGACGAAGACCGTGAGGGTGCAGGTGCCGCAGTCGCTCGTCGACGAGAGCGCGGTGCAGCTCTAGGGACAACGGCTAACTCCCTCGGTCTCTTCTCTCTTCGTATCGCGATGCCCGACGACGCAGACGACGCGCTCGACCCGGACGACCTCGACATCACGAGCGACGAGCGCGTCGAGCGCCTCGACGACGACCGGTTCGTCATCTCGAGCGGCGGCCGGCCGAACGTCTCCGCCGACGCGACGCCGAGCGGCCACGCCGAGCGGTCGTCGGACGCCGACGACGCCACCGACGAGTCCGACGGGGCGGACGCGTCCGTCGACGACGCCGCGGTGAGTCGCTGGCTGGCGACGTCGTTCGCGGAGAACGGGTTCAGTCACGGCTTCGACGCGACGGTGAAGGTGGACGGCGCGGTGAGCCGCCATCGGATGGTGTCGAACGACGTGACCGCGACGTTCGAGACGCTCGTGCTCTGGTACGTCCGGCAGGTCAGCGGGACGACGCCGCCGGAGGAGACGCTCGGGCTCCTGCTCGCGAGCTCCGATTTCACGACGCGGTTCCCGCCGCAGACGCTCCAGCACCTCCTGGAGGCGTACGACCTCTCCCCGGAGGACTCCATCGCGGACCTCGTCGCTGCGGTGGACGAGGCGGGCGGGTTCGACGTCGACTGACGCCGCCCGCGCGGCGCCGTGACCGCGTCGGCGTGGAGTATCAGACGAGATAATTACGTAGGAGGCTTTTTGGTCGGCGACGACGCTCGGACGAGTATATGTCGACCCGCGTGCTCATTGCCGACGACTCGGAGTTCATGCGTAATCTCCTCCGGGAGATCCTGGAGGGCGAGTACGAGATCGTCGGAGAGGCGGAGAACGGGGTGGAGGCCGTGGAGCGGTACGCGGAGGCCGACCCCGACGTCGTGATGATGGACATCGTGATGCCGATCCGCGACGGCATCGAGGCCACGGCGGAGATAACCGACTCGGACGACGACGCCCGCGTGATCATGTGCACGAGCGTCGGCCAGGAGGAGAAGATGAAAGCGGCGATCAAGGCGGGCGCGGAGGGATACATCACGAAGCCGTTCCAGAAGCCGAACGTCCTCGAAGCCATCTCGAACGTCGTCGCGACATGAGAGTCGACATCGACTCGCTCTCGCTGTTCAACCGCCTGGCGGGCGAGGGGTCGCGGCACGCCGCGGGCGCGCTCTCACAGCTCTCCGGAACGGACATCGAGGTGACCGTGACGGGCATCTCGCTCCTGTCCGAGGCCGACCTGCGAGAGACGTTCGAGGGGAGCGAGCACGTCGGCGTCCGCATCGGTCTCGGCGGCGGACTCGAGGGGGAGACGCTCCTCGCGTTCGACCGGCAGACGATGCGGAGTCTGCTGTCGATGCTCCTCTCCACGGAGCCGAGTCGACCGTTCGACGAGATGGATCGCAGCGGCGTGAAGGAGATCGGGAACATCGCGGTCGGCGGGTTCGTCGACGGGTGGGCGGACCACCTCGGCGTCGGCATCGACCTCACCCCGCCGACGTACGTCGCGGCGGCCGGGGACGGCATCCTCCCGGACGACTTCGGCTCGAAGGTCGTCGTCGGCGAGGACGAGACGGAGTCGGCGGTCTTCCTCTTCGAGAGCACGCTCCGCAGCGACGCGGACGAGCTATCGTTCTCCATCCTGATGCTCCCGGAGCACCGCACGCTCGAACCGCTGCTCGCGGAGCAGACGGACGACGGGAGCGCCGTCTCGCTCGACCAGCTATCCGCGTTCGACCGCATCGCTCGACAGGGCGCGGCGTCGGCCGCGGACCACCTCACCGCGATGACCGGCGTGCGCACGGACCTCGAAGTGAGTAAGCTCCGGTTCGTCCCGGTGGAGGACGTCACGCGCTACGTGGGCGACGAACGGGTGGTCGGGACGGTGTTCGGGCTGAACGGGGGCGACGACGGCTATCTCGCCATCCTCTTCGACGCGGAGTCGGCGGAGAGGGTGGCGGACGCGATGATCCCGATGGAGCGCGAGGCGGGCGTCGGCGAGATGGAGGCGTCCGCGATAAAGGAGCTCGGGAACGTGATGACGAGCGGATTTATAGACGGGTGGGCGAACGTGCTCGGGACGAGCATCGCGCACACGCCGCCGGAGTTCGTCGACGACCTGGGCGCGGCGGCGCTCGACCCGCTCGTGAACTCCATCGCCGTCGAGCAGGATCACGCGTTCGTCGTCGACACCGCCATCGAGACGCCGGAGAAGCAGTTCACGTGCAACATCCTCGCGCTCCCGGACGGCCAGCGGCTCGCGAGCCAACTCCATCGGATGGACGCGCCCGAGGCCGATGCCTCGGAATGAGGCGTTCCGACGCCTCGACCGGCCGACGGAGCGCGTCCGTATCGCCGAGTACGCGGTGACGGACGACGGCACGGATCTGACGACGAGCGGGCTCGGTTCGTGCGTCGGCGTCGCGCTCTACGACGGCGACGCCGGCGTCGGCGGCCTGCTCCACGCGATGCTCCCGACGTCGCGGCCGGGGCGCGACCAGCCGCCCGGGAAGTTCGTCGACGAGGGCGTGCCGGCGCTTCTCGCGGCGATGCGGCGACGGGGGGCGTCGACGGGGCGCGTGCGGGCGAAACTCGCCGGCGGCAGCGAGATGTTCGAGTTCACGAGTTCGACGCCGGTGGGGGAGCGGAACGTCGAAGCGGCGACGGCCGTGCTGGACGAACTCGGCGTGACAGTCGCGGCGACGGACGTGGGGGGCGACCGCGGACGGTCGCTGCGCCTGATCGGGGACTCGGGGACGCTCGTCGTCCGGACGGCGGGCGGCGACGTCGTCGAACTCTGACCCACAGCGGTATCAATTCTGATACCTGCGCGGGTAGTTTCAAGTACGTATCCGCTGTCCGTACGCGCTAATGGGATTCCCAACGTCGAGCGTCGTCGTGCTCGCGCCCTCGTTCCCCGTGATTTCGCCCGAGGTCGCGGCGGCGACGCTGACCGCGGGACTCCTCGGCAGCAGCATCCTCGACCGGTTCCGCGGTGACGACGACGAGGACGAGGACCTCGACGACGACTTCGACGGCGACTTCGGCGGCCTCGACGGTGACGACGACTTCGGCGGCCTCGACGACGGCATGGGCGACGACTGGGGTGACGACCCCTTCGGCGGGATGGACGACGAGGACGGCGGTGACGACACCGGCGAACTCGAGAAC
>JBDGUG010000052.1:29995-50291 GCA_042216135.1 Halarchaeum sp.
CTTCGGCGGGATGGACGACGAGGACGGCGGTGACGACACCGGCGAACTCGAGAACCGCGTCGACGAACTCGAGAAGGAGGTCACGGACATCTCCTCGACGGTCGGGACCGTCCGGAGCGAGAACGAACAGATCGCCGAGCAGGTCGAGGAGATATCCGAGGACGTCCGGAAACTCCTCGACATCTACGAGATGGTCACTCGCGGCATCAACCCGTTCGTCGACGAGGGCGCCGGCGGTGGCGGCCTCGGCGGCGGTGGCGGGATGGGTGACGGCTCGTTCGGCCTGTTCGAGGACGACGCGGACGACGGCGGCGAGGACGAACTCGACGAGGACCTCGCCACCACGGACGCGGAGGGGTTCTTCGACGAGGACCTGCTCGACGAGGACGACTTCGACGACGGGTTCGACGAGGACGACGCATCGCTCGACGAGGGCGGCGACTTCGACGACGCACCGCTCGACGGGGACGACGCGGACGACACGGACACAGGAGAGGACATGGCTACTGACGACACGTCTGGCGGCAAGAGCTTCGAGGAACTGAAGGCCGAGTACGAGTCCGGTGACGCGGACTGGGCCGAGGGCGACGACGGCGCGTCCGAGCCGTCCGACGCGGACGACGGTCTCGACGAGAGCGCGAACGACGACCTCGGCCTCGACGACGGGTTCGACGACGGATTCGACGAGGGGCTCGACGACGACTTCGGCGACGACCTCGGCCTCGACGAGACGGTCGAGGACGCGCCCGAACCGGCGAACGACGCGGCGTCCGCCGAGAGCGTCCCCGAGCCGACGCCCGAACCCGCGGTGGAGGAGCCGGCGAGCGAGGAGCGCCCCGCGGCGCCCGACCCGGACCCCGCGCCGGCACCCGACCCGACACCCGACCCGGACCCCGCGCCGACGACGACTGACGCGTCCGTCTCGGGTGACGCGGACGACGCGACGTCCGTGGAGGACGCGCTCGACGCGGGGAGTCTGGGTGTCCCCGCCGAATCGAGCGGCACGGGCGACGACCGCCCGTACCTCACGTCCCTCTCCGGCGGCCACGTCACCGACCTGCTCGTGATGGAGTGGCTGGACTTCCTCGTCACCGAGGCCACCGTCACGGACGCCGCGCGAGCGATCAACTACTACGAGCACGTCGGCTGGGTGGACGAAGACGTCGCGGAGACGCTCCACGAGTTCCTCTCCGGGTTCGGCGAAGTCGACAAGAACCGCGTCGACGAACCGGGGTGCGATCACCTGACGCGGGGGGACCACATGCGGAGCCTCAAGTACGTGATCCAGCTCTCCGGAGCGACCGCCCAGTCGTTGGTCATCGAACGATGGGACACGCTCACCGGGGGGGAGGATGGGGTTTAGCGTCAGCGGGTCGACAGCGATCATCTTCGTCGGCGCGGCGCTCGCCTTCACGACCATCTATCCGGCCGCGGCCAACGGGTTCGAGCAGGTGAGCGACGCCCGGCAGGCGTCGGCCGACGACCTGCTCGCGCAGCAGAACACCGACATCGCCGTCGCCCTCACCACCTACAACGCGACCACGGACACGCTGACCGTCGTCGTGACGAACACGGGTGAGACGTCGCTCGCCGTCTCCGATACGGACCTGCTCGTCGACAACGCGTACGCGACGGGGTCGCGCTCCGTCGCGGGGGACGCGAGCACGGACCTCTGGCTCCCCGGCGAGAACCTCACCGTCAGCGTCTCCTCCGTCACGGCGCGTCCGGACCGCGTGCGCGTGGTGAGCGAGCACGGCGTCACCGATGGGAGGGCGGTCTGACGTGGCGAGCGTCTCCGTCTCGCACATGATTCTCTTCATCGCGAGCCTCATCGTCGCGGCGTCCGTCGCGGGGACGATGACGAACGGCGTCGACCAGCTATCCGGTGCGATACAGGATCAGAGCCTCAACATGGCCGACACGGTGCGTTCGAACGTCGAGATAATCTCCGACCCCGCCGAACCGGTCTACGACCGGAACGGACAGGGGAACGTCGAACTGCTCGTGAAGAACACGGGATCCGACGCGCCACCACCGGACGCCTCCTCGGTGGACGTCCTCCTCGACGGCCGCTACGAGGCGAACGTCGACGTGACGCTCGTCGACGGCGCCGGCGGCCGGTGGCGCTCCGGGGACGTGGTCCGGTTGACGATTCCGGCCGACAACCTCGCCAGCGGTGACCACCGCGTGAAGGTGGTGGTCGACGGCGACTCCGAGGTGTTCAGGTTCCGGACATGAACAAGAACCTCCACTCGCTCGGACTCGCCGACCACGACCGGCTGAACAAGGAGCTCGGCGGCGGCATCCCGCCGGGGAGCATCCTGCTGATCGAGGGCGACTACGGCGCCGGCAAGTCCGCGATGAGCCAGCGCTTCAGCTACGGGCTCACGCAGGAGGGCACCTCGGTCACGTACCTCTCGACGGAGCTCACCGTCCGCGGGTTCATCGACCAGATGCACTCGCTCTCCTACGACGTCGTCCGTCCGATCCTGAACGAGGAGTTGCTCTTCTTGCACGCGGACTTCGACACCGGCGGGACGTTCAGCGAGGGCGACGGGGAGCGAAAGGAGCTCCTGCGTCGGCTGATGGAGGCGGAGGTGATGTGGAAGCCGGAGGTCGTCATCATCGACACGTTCGACGCCATCCTGCGGAACGATCCGACGTTCGAGTCGCTCATCCGGCAGAACGAGGAGCGACAGGCCGCCCTCGAGATCATCTCGTTCTTCCGCGAACTCACGTCGCGCGGGAAGATAGTCGTCCTCACCGTCGACCCGTCGACGCTCGACGAGGAAGCGATCGGACCGTTCCGCGCCATCGCGGACGTCTTCCTCCAGCTGGAGATGATCGAGGTGGGGAACGACGTGCGCCGCCAGATCGCGGTGAAGCGCTTCGCGGGGATGGGCGAACAGGTCGGGGACAGCATCGGGTTCTCGGTGCGTTCCGGAACGGGCATCGTCATCGAGAGTCGGAGCGTGGCCTGAGATGGAGGGCGCGCGATGACCGAGCAGGGGATGGCCCAGCCGTCCGCCGAGCTCAAGCAGCTGGCGATGCAGCGCCCGCACCTCCGCGAGCACCTCCAGAAGTTCAAGCAGATCACGGGCGAGTTCCCGATGCTCGTAGAGGAGGCGGACCCCGAGTACGAGACGGGCCGGCCGAACGTCCTCTACCCCGTCGGCGGCCCGATATTCTGCCACATCTACGGCGACCTCGGACAGGACACGAAGTACTACACCATCGAGCCCGTCCTCTCCGAGGACGAGCAGGAGACGTTCGAGGATGTCCGCGGGGCGCTCCTCACGAAGTCCGGCCACCACAGCGCGCCGACCGAGGAGACGGAGTACGACGACCTCATCGAGGAACTCCTGGAGGACGTGACGCGGGTGAAGGAGGAGTCGAACGGGACGTTCGACCGCGTCTCCGACGTCTGGAACTGGGGGAAGAAGAAGGTCTCCCGGCAGACGTACGAGAACATCCGCTATCGGCTGAACCGGGACATCATCGGGTTCGGACCGCTCGAACCCGTGATGCGCGATCCGGCGAACGAGGACATTCACGTGATCGGCCCGCACGAGTGCACGGTCGATCACTCCGTCTACGGGATGCTGGAGACGACGGTGGACTTCGGCTCCCCCCAGCAGTTCGATAGCTGGCTTCGGAACATGGGCGAGCGGATGGGCGACCCCGTCAGCGACTCGACGCCTATCGTGGACTCGACGCTCCCGGACGGGTCGCGTATCAACATCATCTACTCGGACGACGTCTCGATCAAGGGCTCCTCGCTCACGATTCGTCAGGGCGACGAGACGCCGCTGTCGGTGAACCAGATCACGAACTGGGGGACGCTTAGTCCCGAACTCGCCGCCTACCTCTGGCTCTGCCTGGAGAACGAGCAGACGGTGTTCGTCGTCGGGGAGACGGCGTCCGGGAAGACGACGACGCTGAACGCCATCCTCAGCTACATCCCGCGCGACTCGAAGATATACACGGCGGAGGACACCGCGGAGGTCATCCCGCCGCACGACACGTGGCAGCAGTTGCTCACGCGCGAGGGCGGGGACGGGAGCACCGAGGTGGACATGTTCGATCTGGTCGCGGCGGCGCTGCGCTCCCGGCCCGACTACATCATCGTCGGTGAGGTGCGCGGGGCGGAGGGTCGGATGGCGTTCCAGGCCGCACAGACGGGCCACCCGGTGATGTTGACGTTCCACGCGAGCGACATCGTCTCGATGATCCAGCGCTTCACGTCCGACCCGATCAACGTTCCGGAGACGTTCATGGACAACGCGGACGTCGCGCTCTTCCAGAATCGCGTGAAGCAGGGCGACGAGGTGCTGCGTCGCGTGACTTCGGTGCAGGAGATCGAGGGCTACTCGAAGGAGATGGACGGCGTCATCACCCGACAGGTGTTCAACTGGGACCCCGTGGAGGACGAAATCGTCTTCCAGGGGATGAACAACTCGTACGTCCTCGAAGAACAGATCGCGACGCTCCTCGGGTACGCGGACACGCGCGACATCTACGACGACCTCGACTTCCGCGCGAACCTCATCGAGCGGATGATCCAGGAGGGCATCCTCGGCTACCACGAGGTGAACGAGACGATCAAGGCGTTCCAGCGGGACGGCATCGAGGGCCTCCCGTTCGACATGGCTCGACGGCGATGAGCGCGATAGAGGTCGACACCGGCACGCTCACCACGCTCGTCTCGGAGCTATTGGACTCCTACGAGGAGATCGACATCCCGAAGCGGCAGTACGTCACGTACGTCCTGCTCCCCTCTCTCCTCTTCTTCGCCGGGAGCGTCGCCGGGGCGGTCGTCCTCCCGCTCGATCCGCTCGTTCGTGTTCCGATCCCGGCGCTCGGCCTGCTCGTCTTCGGGAGCGCGCTCGCGTATCCGAAGATCTATCTGAGCAGTCGGCGCGCCGCCATCGACAACCAACTGCATCTGATGATGACGCACATGACGGTGCTCTCCACGACGAACATCGACCGGATGGAGGTCTTCCGCACCATCGCGAACGTCGAGGAGTACGGCGTGCTCGCGGACGAAATCGGGCGCGTCGTCCACCTGGTCGACACGTGGAATCAGAGCCTCGACGACGCGTGCCGACGCCGCGCGAAGGAGGTGCCGAGCGACGCGCTCTCCGACTTCCTCGACCGACTCGGCTACACGCTCGGCGTCGGGCAGTCCCTCTCGGACTTCCTCGTCGCCGAGCAGGACGTCGTCATCGACCAGTACGTCACGACCTACGAGGGCGCGCTCGCGAACCTCGAGGTGATGAAGGACCTCTACATGTCGATGATCCTCTCGATGACGTTCGCGCTCGTGTTCGCCGTCGTCCTCCCCATTCTCACGGGGACGTCGCCGACGATGACCGTCGCGGCGGTCATCGTGATGTTCGTGCTCGTCCAACTGGGGTTCTACGTGACGATCCGTGCGATGGCGCCCCACGACCCGATATGGTATCGGAGCGAGCGGACGCCGCCGGGCCGTCGCCGCCTACAGGCGGGCCTCGCGGTGAGCGCGCTGCTCGTGTTCGCGCTCCTCGGGTTCGAGGCGGCCGGCATCTTCGGTATCGGGCCCGGAATCCCGGGGCTGTTCTTCTTCCTCTCCGACGTCCCGCTCCCGCTCTACCTCGCGGTGCCGGTGACGCCGCTGCTGATAGCGGGCCTGCTCGTTCGCAGCGAGGAGCAAGCGATCACGGCGCGCGACGAGGAGTTCCCGAGTTTCATCCGCGCGCTCGGCGCGAGTTCGAGCGCGAAGCAGGCGACGACGTCGGAGGTGTTGACGACGCTGCGCGAGAAGGACTTCGGGACGCTCACGGACAGCATCAACCGCCTCTACCGGCGGTTGAACATCCGCCTCGACACCAAGGAGGCGTGGGCGGCGTTCGCGGCGGACACGCGCTCCTATCTCATCCAGAAGTTCGGCGATATGTACGTCGAGGGCCGCCAGATGGGCGGCGACCCCCAGTTGCTCGGCGAACTCATCAGCGAGAACATGAGCACGGTCGTCCAGCTGCGCGAGCAGCGCCGGCAGGCGACGGTGACGCTCGTCGGCCTCCTCTACGGTATCACGGCGGCGTCCTCGTTCGCGTTCTTCATCGGCCTGCAGGTGGTCGCCATCCTCGCGGAACTCGCGAGCGACTTCAACGTCTCCGACGCGGGCGGGTTCTCGTTCGGACAGATAATCTACGCGGGCGTCTACAACATCCCGCTCATCGAGTACCTCCTCCTGCTCGTCATCCTGTTCAACGCGCTGCTCTCCGCGGTCATGATCCGGACCATCGACGGCGGGAACAAGGTGAACGCCTACCTCCACTTCGTCCTCCTCACGTGGGTCGGCTGCCTGACAGCAATCGGGACGAAGTTCCTCGTCGCGAACCTCCTCTCGGTCGGATGATCGGGGGCGGGCGACGCGCCGCCTCCGGTCCCAAACTACGAGAATTGATAATCGCGGGCGAAGGTTTTCCACCGCCCTCGGCCAACCCCGAGTAATGACGCAGTACGGGATGGACGACTTCGGGCGCGGCGGGCTGAACGGCCGACTCGACGTCGACGAACTCGTCGACGAGATCGGACTCGACGCGGCGGAGATCGAGTGGCGAAAGGAGTTCGTCGGGTTCGGCGAGGAGGACGCGCGCCGCCTCGGGACGTACCAGGACGCGTTCGAGGCGCACGCCGAGACCATCGCGGACGACTTCTACGAGAACCTCACCGGCCACGAGCAGACGACGGAGATATTCGGCCGCTCCGAGAAGTCCCTCGACCAACTCAAGCGCACGCAGTCCGCCTACCTCACGACGCTCGCGCGCGGCGAGTACGACGAGGAATACTTCCGGGAGCGCGCCCGCATCGGCAAGATCCACGACATGCTGGACATGCCGATGAAGCACTACCTCGGCCAGTACGGCGTCTACTACGATCTCATTCTCCCCATCGTCCGGGAGCGCCTCACCGAGTCGCTCGTCGAGCGCGTCACCGCGTCCGTCACGGACGAACTCGCGGACGCGGCGACCGACGGCGGCGTCGACGCCGACGTCGCCGACCCCGCGGCCGGTCCCGTGTCCGCCGAGAGCGTTCGCGCGGCGGCCGAACCGGTGATCGACGAGGAGGTAGACGACGCCATCCGGGACGTGCTCGCGATCCTCCGCATCGTCAACCTCGACGTGCAAGTGGTGACGGACACGTACATTCACTCGTACAGCCAGGAGCTCGAGGACGCGATATCGCGGAACGAACGGCTCATGGAGGAGGTCCGCGACGACGTCCGGGATCCGGTGGAGGAGTTGAAGGACGCGTCCGAGGACGTCGCGGCGAGCGCGGCGGAGATCAGCGACGCGACGAGCGGGCAGGCCGATCGGATGCACGAGATCGCATCGGAGGTCGCGGACCTCTCCGCGTCCGTCGAGGAGGTCGCGTCGACGGCGACGCAGGTCGAGGAGACGAGCGACCGCGCGGAGTCGCTCGCACAGGACGGCCAGGAAGCCGCCGACGACGCGGCCGGCGTGATGTCGGACATCGCGGACGCCGCGGCGACGGCACGCGACGACGTCGACCGCTTACAGGGCGAGGTCGAGGAGATCGACCAGTTCGTCGAAGCGATCCACAGCATCGCGGATCAGACGAACATCCTCGCGTTGAACGCGTCCATCGAGGCGGCGCGCGCCGGCGACGCCGGCGACGGGTTCGGCGTCGTCGCGGACGAGGTGAAGGCGCTCGCGGAGGAGTCGAAGCAGCACGCGAGCGACATCGAGCGGATGGTGGATAGCATCCAGGACGACACCGAGGAGACCGTGGAGAGCCTCACGGAGATGACCGAGCAGGTCGGCGAGGGGATCGAGCGCGTGCAGGACGCGATGGAGAGCCTCACCGGCATCGTCGACGCGGTCTCCGAGGCGGCGCACGGTATCCGCGAGGTCTCGGCGGCGACGGAGGAGCAGGCCGCGGGGAGCGAGGAGATAGCTATCGTCGTCGACGACGCGCTCGAACAGGCGGAACGGGTGGCGTCGGAAGTGGACGAACTCGCCGCGGCGAACGAGGAGCAGGCGTCGATGCTCGCCGAACTCGAGTCGACGATCGAACGGCTGTCGGAGGAGAACGCGAGCGCGCGCTAGAGGTCGACGTGCTCGTTCTCCCAGTCGCGGCGCGCGTCGAGTTCGCGCCGGCCGCGACGGGTGAGCGTGTAGTAGTTCGTGCGCTGGTCCTTCTCGCCCTTCTCGACGAGGCCCTTGTCGACGAGCGTGTCGAGGTTCGGGTAGAGTCGCCCGTGGTGGATCTCGCTCTCGTAGTAGTCCTCGAGTTCTTCCTTGATCGCGAGCCCGTGGGGTTCGTCGGCTCCCGCGATGACGTAGAGGAGGTCCCGCTGGAAGCCGGTCAGATCGTGCATATCATCGAATTGGAACTGTCTCACTATCAAAGCTTCGCATACCGGTGGACGATAGCGCGAAACGGTCGATGAACGCGAATCAGAGGTCCGCCTATCAGGATGGTTACGTTACCGAACTCAGGCCGGCGTCTCCTCTCGCATGTCCGGCGGCAGGAGGTTCGGGATGCCGTCCTCGATGGGGTAGGTCTCCCCGCAGTCGGTGCACGTCAGCGTCCCTTCGAGGACCTCGCCGTCCTCGTCTTCTTCTTCGACGTCGAGCTCGAGGTCGTGCTTGTCGAGCGGACAGCAGACGATGTCCATGAGGTCCCGCTTCATGTCTCGGGACGTGGACGCCGGCCGGCAAAAGCCTACGGGTTCCGCCACGCCGGCCGCTGCGCTCGATGCCGCGGTCAGCGGCGCTACGCGCGGACGCGGAACCGAACCGTCTCCTCGTCCGGCCCGCTGACCGCGATGCCGGTGTCCGTCTCGCTGATCGGATAGCCCGCGGCCGCGAGTCGCTCCCGGAGCGCGTCGAGCGCCGCCGCGTCGGGGAGGTCGATTTCGAACCAGGACAGCCCCCTGCCGTCGACCGGCCCCGTCCGGTGGTTCCACGTGTTCGCGCCGACGTGGTGGTGGTAGCCGCCGGCGCCGACGAAGCGCGCGTCCGGCATCTCGGCCTGCCGCTCGAAGCCGACGGCGTCGACGTAGAAGTCGCCGAACGCCGCGAGCGAGGACACCTCGAGGTGGACGTGGCCCACGTCCGTCCCCGCGGGGACGCCCGCGTCGCCCGCCGCGGCGGCCGCTATCGTGTCGAGGTCGAGCGGGTACGTCCCCATGCGGACGCGGCCGTCGTCGGCGCGCGGCCAGTCCGCCCGCGGGAAGTCCCGGTAGATTTCGACGCCGTTCCCCTCCGGGTCGGTGAGGTAGAGCGCCTCGCTGACGCCGTGATCCGACGCCCCACCGAGTCGCCAACGGTCGCGGATCCGGGCGAGCGCGTCGCCCAGCGCGGCCCGCGAGGGCACGCGGAACGCGTTGTGGAAGAGTCCCGTCGCCGCCCGGTCGCGGGCCCGCGCGTCCGGGTCGTGCTCCAGCACGAGCAGGACTGTCTCGTCGACGCCGAGGACGGCCGCCGCGTCGGCACGGTCGAGCACGGCGAGGCCGACGACGTCTCGGTAGAACGCCACCATCTCGTCGAGGTCCGACACCGCGAGCGCGGTCCGACCGATCCGGGCCTCCGGCGGGAGCGTCCCCGTATCGGCCCGCGAGGCGGCCGCGGCGTCGTCTCGACGCGCCATCAGGCCGCCCTCGACCGTGCGGAGCCCGCGTATCCGGTCGCGCGCGCCATCGCGTTCTGTGGTTCCATCTCGTTACCTAGTTCGGTCACGAACCGCTATATATCTCAGGTAACACCCGCGTGAGCGGGTCACGGCGACCCAACCACCCGGGACGCGGGGAAGTGTCCCACGGCCCGCGATGCGTCCGCACGCGGGGCGCTTCGCTCCGCGCTCGGTCGTTCGCGGTTCTTCGCTTCGCTCAGAACCGCGTTATTCCTCGAACGGATTCGTCCGAACGACCGTCTCTTCGCGGCCGGGGCCGACGCCGAGGGCGTACGCGTCCACGCCGAGGGCGTCCTCGACGTATTCGACGTACGCGCGCGCGTTCGCGGGGAGGGCGTCGTAGCCCGCCTCGGCGACGTCGGCGGAGTCGAACTCGTCCCAGCCGTCGAACGTCTCGAAGACGGGCTCACAGGCCGCCCAGCGGCCCGTGGCCGCGGGAATCGTCTCGATTTCGTCGCCGTCGAGTTCGTAGGCGCGGCCGATCTTCACCTCGTCGAGGCCGGCGAGGACGTCGAGGTGGTTGATGACGACGCCGGTGAAGCCGTTCGCGCGAGTCGCGTGCCGGAGCATCGGGAGGTCGAGCCATCCGACGCGGCGCGGGCGGCCGGTGACGGTGCCGTACTCGCCGCCCTCGTCGCGGATGTACGTCGCGAGCGCCTCCTCGCGGCCCTCGCCCGCCTCGTAGCCGGGGGTGTCGCCCTCGACGCCGCCGAGTTCGGTGGGAAGGGGGCCGCTGCCGACGCGCGTGAGGTAGGCCTTCACGATGCCGACGACGTCGCTGTCGTCGCCGCCGACGACGCCGGGGCCGAGGCCGGTGCCCGTGGCGGCGCCGCCCGCGGTGGGGTTCGAGGAGGTGACGTAGGGATAGTTCCCGTGGTCGATGTCGATGAGGGTGCCCTGCGCGCCCTCGAACATCACTTCCTCGCCGGCGTCGAGACGGTCGGCGAGGAAGTCGCCGGCGTCGACGAGCATGTCGCCCTCGACGAGGCGGTCTGCGTACTCGCTGTACTCCTCGTAGAGCGCGTCGACGTCGAACTCGTCGCCGACGTCGACGCCGAAGACGTCCTCGGCGATGGCGCGCTTCTGCGGGACGACGTACTCGAGTTTCTCGCGGAGGACGTCGGGGTCTTCGAGGTCACCGACGCGGACGCCGCGGCGCGCGGCCTTGTCCTCGTAGGTGGGGCCGATACCGCGGCCGGTGGTGCCGACCTCTTCGCCGTCCTCGCTCTTGGCCGCCTCCTCGATGCCGTCGAGGACGCGGTGGTAGGGGAAGATGACGTGCGCGCGGCGGGCGACCCGGACGTCCGGGTCGAGGCCGCGTTCGCGCAGGGCGTCTATCTCCTCGAAGAGCGTGGCGGGGTTGACGACACAGCCGTTTCCGAGGACGCCGGTCTTGCCGCGGACGGCACCGCTCGGCACGAGAGAGAGCTTGTATTCCTCGCCCTCGTGCACGACGGTGTGGCCGGCGTTGTCGCCGCCCTGATAGCGGGCGACGACGTCGACGGCGTCGCCGAAGATGTCGACGACGCCGCCCTTGCCCTCGTCGCCCAACTGGGAGCCGACGATGGTGACGGTCATACGACGGACGTTTCGCCGCCTCGGTGAAACCCGTTACGGTCCCTCCGCCCGAAAGTGTACACGTCGCTGTACAGTCTCTGGGGAGCGTCTCGGGGGATGGGCACGGACGGCCCAATTTCGGGCGGGTGTCGGGCCGGCGCGCGCCGCGTTCGCGACGGCGGCGGGTGGAAAGACGTATGTCCGGGCCGTGCAAACGCACGCCACGCACCCGCCGTCCGGGGGAACCGCGTGGGACAACATTTAAAGCCCGTCCGGACAAGTTAACAAATGCCATGATAGACCGACTTGAGAAAGAGGTCGATATGTTAGAGCGGCACCTCGAAGTCCTCCGAATGGTCATCGAGAACGAGCCAATCGGCATCGTCAAGATGTCCAACGAGACGGGCTACCCCCACCACAAGGTCCGCTACTCCCTCCGCGTCCTCGAAGAAGAGGACCTCATCGAACCGTCGAGTCAGGGCGCCATCACGACCGATCACACGCACGAGTTCGTCGACGAACTCGACGAGAAGGTCGACGAAATCGTCGGCAAACTCGAATCGATGAAGATAGAGACGGCCGCCGAAGCCGAGAACTAGCCCTTCGATACCTAGATCTGCGGCACCGTCAGGTGGAACGACCCGTTCCGGTCCTCGACGAGACAGAGGTGGTAGCCGCGCTTGCGGGCGACCTTCACGTAACTCTCCTTGTCGCTCCGCCCGAGCAGGCCGCCGCTGTCCGCCGCCTCGTCCGCGGCCGAGAGCGCGTCCGGTTCGAAGAACGACGACGTCACGTAGAGCGCCGACCCCAGCGTCTCGGAGAGTTCGGAGACGGCGGTGGCGTCGTCCCGGAGGGCCTCCATCGCGTCGCCGGTCACGGGGTCGCGTGACGTGTTCAGTTCCGCGACGGCGAGCGGGTTCCCCATCCGGTCGCGGAACACGACGTCGAACTCGCGGCTGACGCCGCTCCCCTCCTCGTCCTCCACCGTCACCGTCCCGGACAGTTCGGCCCGGTCTATCTCCGGGACGGCGTCGTAGAGGCCAGCCAGTCCCGACTGGTGGCCGGTCTCCCGGAGTTCGAACGGGAGCTCCCGAACCACCCACGAGACGAACCGGTAGGCGGCCGTCCCGCGCAGGAACGCGTCGTACTCGTCGCCGTCCACGGTCGCCGCGTCGGCGTCGAACGTCGTGTGGTGTTCGAGCGAGACGTTCGCGTCGATGGCGTCCGCGTCGGCCTCGCCGACGTCGTCCAGCGTCGGGTCCGCCTTCGAGTCGTAGCGCACGAACAGGTTCGTGCCGGCGAGCGCGGCGGTGGGCGTCAGGTCGTCCGCACCGCTCGCGTCGCCACCACCGCCGCCGGCGGATTCGGCTTCGAGCGCCTCGATACGCTCCTCCAGTCGCGCCACCGTCTCGCGCAGGTCGTCGCGCTCCTCGCGCACGTCAGCGAGTTCGCGCTCTCGCTCGGCCAGGTCGTCCGCCGTCTCGTCGAGTCTCGATTCGAGCGTTTCGATGCGCGCCTCGCGCTCGCGGACCGCGGCTTCGAGGCGCTCGACGGTCTCGTCTCGACCCGCGGACGCGCGCCGGCCGCTCGCGCGCTCGTCCGCCGCCGAGCGCGACGGCTGTCCGGGCGAGCGCGCCGCGGCGTTCGCATCGTCCTCGGCCGCTCGCCCACCGCTCTCGCGGCCGGTCTGACCATCCTCGTCCGGCGCGAGCGTCGGCACGGTGGTCGTCTCCCGCCACGCCGCCTCCTCGGCGAACACTTCGGCGTCGTCCTCGTCCGCGGACGCCGCCCGTGCCGACGGCGCCTCCTCGACGTGCTCGCGGCCCGGCGATTCGGCGCCCGGCCGCGCGGCCGGTTCGGCGCTCGCCGCCGCGTCGTCTTCGACGTCGGAGACGCGCTCCTCGGCGCTGTCGTCCTCGTTCGCGGACGCAGCCGAGGGCTCGCGCGCGGCGTGCTCGCCGTCTGCGTCCGCCTCGTCGATGGGGTCGTCCGTCCGCGCGGACTCGGGGGCGTCCGCCTCCGCCGCCGCGGTATCGGACGCGACGTCCGGTTCGGCGGCCGCTACGGCATCTGACGCGGTCTCCGTGTCGGACGCCTCCGCGTCGTCGGCCATCGCGTCCGTCGGTGCTGCGGTGTCGTCTGGTTCGTCGGCGGGCGCGTCCTCGGTGCCGGCGGCCGTCGCGGCCGTCGTCGTCTCCGCCGGCGTCTCCGGTTCGGGGAGGTCGGGGAAGTCGAGGTCCACGGAGACGACGTCGTAGACGCCCACTTCGTCGTCGGCGCGCTCGAAGGCCTCGTCGCCGGAGAGGACCTGTGGTGTGTTGCCGACGAACGCGGCGGGAAAGGAGCGGCCGCCGTAGTAGACGACGTAGTAGTCGCCGCTCAGGACGTTCTCGGAGAGCTCGAGGTAGCCCGTGAAGTTCGCGCTCCGGAGCGTCTCGTCCGTCTCGCTGATCGGCGTGTCGTTCGTGTAGTACTGGGCTTGCGTCTCGCCGTCGCCCTCCCGCATCGCGAACAGGAGGGGGAGGGAGATGTCGGGGGCCTCGTAGCGCGTCCCCGCGGCGTCGAGGTCATCGATGGTCCCGTCGTAGACGCCGACAGCGCGTCCGTTGACGAAGAAGAGCCAGGTGTCGTCGGCGACGACGGCGCCGGAGAAGTCGGCGTCCGCGAGGGCGGCGAGGGCGTCCGCGCCGCCCGCGAACGGGCGAGACTCCCACGCCTCGACGCGTTCGACCGTGCGTGACTGCATGGTCGTTCCGTCGCGACTGCCACGTAAAACGTTTTCCGGCGCGACGCGCCGGTACCTGCCGGTCAGTCTAGAGTTTGCCGCCGGCGTCGTCCGCGAGTTCCTCCATGCGCTTGCTGATGCGGCCCGCGTTCGAGAACTCGTCCTCGCTCATCGCCGTCGCGAGCGCGTTCCCGAGGACGAAGACGGCGTGCTTGTGCTCGCTCTTCGACTTGTGGACGTGCGACGGGTCGATGTCGAGTTCGTCGTACGGCGCGAAAATGGACTCGTCGACGCCCTCGTAGCCGGAGAACGTCTCCTTTATCTCCACCATCTGCTCGTGGAGTTCGAGCAGTTCGTCCTTGTGCATGGCCGGGTTTGGGTATCGGAAAGGTTAAGCTTTGCTCGCCAGGGTCTGACACGCGCCGAAAAAGGGCGATCAGAAGACGTACTCGTCTTCGTGGCCCATCATGCCCTCGTCCTCGAGGCCGGGGTCGTCGTCCTCCATCGGACCGCTCGTCTTGTACGCCTTGATGCCGGCGGAGAGCAGGTCCTCGATGGCGTCCTCGCGCGTGAGGAACTCGCCCTGCTCGACGAGCTGGGCGATCTGCATCTCGATGTGGTCGGGGATGTTGATTTCCACCTTTGGCATTCGTCTGGCCGGAGTTTTGGGGCCTCCGGTTATAAGCTTGGCGGGGTGATTTCTCTATACCGTAAACATACCTGCAGTATATGTGAGCTTTATTTTCAGTATTTGCTAGCTATCTTTTTCGAGACCGGTAGAGTCAGGGGGGCGGGGCGCGTACGGCGTCGCGTGACCGACCACGACGCCACCGACGTCTACCGAGAGTTCGGCGACGAGCGCGTGCCGCCCGGGCAGGGCACCGTCGAGCGCTTCCCCGTCCTCTCGCTCTCCGGCACGCCCGACTGGAACCCGGAGACGTGGACGTTCAGCGTGCGCGGCGCCGTCGCCGAAGAACGCGACTTCACGTGGAACGAGTTCCGCGCGCTCGACGCCGAGACCCAACGACAGGACTTCCACTGCGTCACCGGATGGAGCAAACTCGACTGCGAGTTCACCGGCGTCCCCTTCCCGACGCTCCTCGACGCTCTCGACGTCGACGCCGACGCCGCCCACGTCGTCTTCCACGCGCTCGACGGCTACACCACGGACCTCCCGCTCGACGCCTGCGACCGGCGCGACGTGCTCTTCGCGTGGGGCTACGACGGCGACGCCCTCCCGCGCGAACACGGCGGCCCGCTCCGCGTCGTCACCCCGCACCGCTACGCGTACAAGGGCGCGAAGTGGGTGGACGGCGTCGCGTTCCACACCGAACCCGAACGGGGCTACTGGGAGCAGCGGGGCTACTCGGCGAGCGCGAACCCCTGGAACGAGGAGCGATACAGCAGTCTCTGAGCGCCGCGAGCGCGCTACGCGTCGCCGTCGCCCCCGTAGCCGGCCGTGCCGAACCCGCGCTCGCCGTAGCCGCGCGCCGCCGACTCCTCGGGCGGGTAGAGGTCGCTACAGCCGGCGAGCGCGGCGAGCGCGGCCACGGCGAGCACGTCGCGCCGCCGGACCGTCGGTCCGTCGTCCATGACCGTAGAACGCCGCTCGGCCCGATAAGTCCGGCGCGCGCACCGAACGGTCGGTACGAAGCGCCTAAGGCGGGCCCGGCCCTCGATTCGGGCTAGATGGATACACGCGAGGGCGCGCCCCGTCACGTCGCCGGCGGCGACCTGATCAGCCGGACGGTCCGGCTCCCGGACGCGTCGCTCTCGGGCGCGCTCGGGACGCTCGGCCGACCGAACGTCGTCTGGGCGTCGCCGGACGGGCCCGCGTTCGGCGGCTACGGCGCCGCGTGCCAGGTGACCGCGGACGGGCCGGAGCGATTCGGAGCGGTTCGCGAGCGCGCCGAGGCGGTGTTCGCGTCGGTGGACCGGCCGGCCGACGCGCCCCGGGCGACGTGCCCGCGGTTCGTCGGCGGGTTCGCGTTCCACGGCGGGCACGCGCCCGAGTCGCCGTGGGAGGGGTTCCCGACGGCGGCGTTCGTTCTGCCGCACGTGCAGGTGACGACCGGTGCGAACGGGACGTGGCTCACGGTGAACGCGTACGGGGAGCGCGCGAGCGAGTCCGGCGTGCGCGACGCTATCGACTCCGTCCGGGAGCGCTTCGCGCCCGCGGAGCGGACGGCGGGGCCGCCGCCCGGCGTCGCGCGGACGGCGCGCACGACGTCGCGCGACGAGTGGCGCCGACAGGTCGAGGCGGCGACGGCGCGCATCCGCGCGGGCGACCTGGAGAAGGTGGTGCTCGCGCAGGCGCTCGACGTCACGCTCGACGGGCCGTTCTCGCTCCCGGACGCGCTCGAACGCCTCGGCACGACCTACCCGAACTGCTTCCGGTTCGCGTTCCAGCCGACGGACGGCGCGGCGTTCTTCGGCGCGTCCCCCGAACGCCTCGTGACGCGGCGCGGCGAGGAACTCTCGACGGGCGCGCTCGCGGCGACGGTGGGTCGGGGGGAGACGCCGGACGAGGACCAGCAGTTGGAGGCGGACCTGCGGACGTCCCCGAAGTACCGCTACGAGCACGAGGTGGTCGCGGACCAGATACGCGAACAGCTCGCGGCCGTCGCGACGGACGTGTCGGCGGGCGAGCGCACGGTGCGGAAGCTGGAGACGGTCCAGCACCTCTTCACGCCCATCACCGCCCGGACGGGCGAGCACGCGCTGACGCTCGCGGAGGCACTCCACCCGACGCCCGCCGTCGGCGGCCTGCCGCCGGACCGCGCGCTCGCGGTCATCCGCGAGACGGAGACGTTCGACCGCGGCTGGTACGCCGCGCCGGTCGGCTGGTTCGACGCCGACGGCGACGGCACGTTCGCCGTGGCGCTGCGCTCCGCGCTCGCCCGCGACCGGAGAGTTCGACCGTTCGCGGGCGCGGGCATCGTCGCCGACTCCGACCCGGACACGGAGTGGGAGGAAGTCCAGCTGAAGTACCGCCCGATTCTCGACGTCTTCGAGGGGGAGCGATGAGCGACGGCGCGCCGAACCGCGCGACCCTACACGCGCGCGTGCTCGCGGACGAACTCGCGAAAGCGGGCGTCTCGCGCGTCTGCGTCGCGCCCGGGAGCCGTTCGACGCCGCTCACCGTCGCGTTCGACGCGCGCGGGGACGTCACCGTCTACTCGCACCTCGACGAGCGCGCCGCGTCCTTCTACGCGCTCGGCGCCGCGAAGCGCTCCGGCGACCCCGTGGCGCTCGTCTGCACGTCCGGGACGGCCGCGGCGAACTTCCACCCCGCCGTCGTCGAGGCGGACCAGTCCCGAGTGCCGCTCGTCGTCCTCACCGCCGACCGCCCGCCCGAACTCCGCGACAGCGGCGCGAACCAGACGATAGACCAGCAGAAGCTCTACGGCGACGCCGTCCGCTCCTACACTGAGCTCCCCGAACCCGCCGTCGAGGACCGGCGCCTGCGCTCCGTGCGCGTACGCGCGGACCGCGCCGTCACCGCCGCGACCGGCGTTCCGCCCGGCCCCGTCCACCTGAACGTCCCGTTCGCCAAACCCCTCGAACCGACCGAGGTTCCCGCCGACTCGACGCACGGCGTCCCCGACGGCTGGGAGCGCGACCACGAACTCGCCGCGTCCGGACGAGAGGGGGCGTTCGTGACGACGACGCCCGGCCGAATGGCCCTCCCCGACGACGACCTGAACGCGCTCGCCGACTCGCTCGCCGACGCCGACCGCGGCCTGCTCGTCGCCGGCCCGACCGACCGCGACCTCACGGCCCTCGCCGCGCTCGCCGATTCGACCGGTTTCCCCGTCCTCGCGGACCCGCTCTCCGGGATCCGATACGGCGCACACGTCGCCGACGTCCCGGTCTACGGCGGCTACGACGGCTACCTCGACCCCGCCGTCACCGACGAGTGGCCCGACCCCGACGTCGTCCTCCGCGTCGGCGCCTCCCCCACGTCTAAACCCCTCCGGAAGTACCTCGCGCGGACCGACGCCCGACAGGTCGTCGTCGACCCCGCCGGGGAGTGGCGCGAGGCCGAGTTCGTCGCGAGCGACCTCGTCACCGCCGACACCGCCGGCCTCGCGCGCGCCCTCGCCGACCGAATCGACGCGGACGGCGGCTGGCCCGCGGACACCTTCGCGCGCGCCGAACGCGTCCACGACGAGACGGTCGCCGACACCGCCGACTTCTTCGAGGGCGCTATCGCGCGCCGCCTCATAGCGGACGCGCCCGACCCCGCGACCGTCTTCGTCTCGAACAGCATGCCCGTGCGGGACGTCGACCGATTCGGCGCCCCCCGGTCGGCCGACCTCACCGTCCTCGGGAACCGCGGCGCGTCCGGCATCGACGGCGTCACCTCCTCGGCGCTCGGCGCGGGCAGCGCGACCGACGACCCGCTCGTCCTCCTCACCGGTGACCTCGCCTACTATCACGACGCCAACGGCCTGCTCGCGCTCTCCCGATGCGGCACTGATGCGACCATCGTGCTCGTGAACAACGACGGCGGCGGCATCTTCCACATGCTCCCCATCGAGGACTTCGACCCGCCCTTCGAGGGGCAGTTCAAGACCCCGCACGGCCTCGACTTCGAACCCACGAGCGACCTCTACGGCTTCGACTACGCTCGGGTGCGCGACGTCGACGCGTTCGCCGACGCCTACCGCGAGAGCCTCGACAGCGACGGCACCCAGGTCGTCGAAGTCGTCTCCGACGCCGACGCCTCCCATCGCGTCCGCGAGTCCCTCCGGGAGCGCGTCGTCGACCGACTCGCGTAGGGCAAGCGTTTTGGCTCGCAGCCGAGAGTCCTCGGACGATGCCCTCCACCAACAGAACCGCCGCGGCCGCCGTCGTCCTCCTCGGCGTGCTCGCCCTGCTGTACAGTATCGTCGTCGCCGCCGAACTCCTCCTCGGCGTCGGCGTCCTCGTCGCCGCGCTCTTCCTCGCCGCCATCGTCTACTACGGCGGCGCGGACCGCCGCACCCTCGTCCGCGCGACGATGGCCATCACCGTCGTCTACGGCGCCGTGACGTTCCAACTCCCCGTCGCCGTCGTCGCCGCCTGCATCGTCTACCTCACCGCGTGGCTCACCGGCCCGGACAGCCCCCTCGACGCTCCCGACACCACGCTCGTCCCCATCGAGCGCGTCTCGGCGACGCGTCACGAGGCGGACCGCGCTGACGCGCGCGAGCGGACCGACGCCGACGCGGACGCGGCCGAGGACGCGTAGGAAGCTTTTAGCGACGCGCGCACCCCCACCTCGACATGGTCTCCGATATCTTCGACCCGGAGCGCTGGGAGCAGGTGGGGGAGTTCGACTTCGACGACATCACCTACCACCGCGCGACGGACGTCGGCGCGCTCCGAATCGCCTTCGACCGGCCCGAGGTCCGCAACGCCTTCCGACCCGGCACCGTCGACGAACTCGCCACCGCGCTCGACCACGCGAAACGCCAGAGCGACGTCGGCTGCGTCCTCCTCACCGGGAACGGTCCCAGTCCGAAGGACGGCGGGTGGGCCTTCTGCGCCGGCGGCGACCAGTCCGTTCGGGGCGACGAGGGATACGAGTACAAAGGAGACGACGAGAACCCGGACCCCGCGGAGGCCGGCCGCCTCCACATACTAGAGGTTCAGCGCGCCATCCGCTTCATGCCCAAGCCGGTCGTCGCCGTCGTCCCGGGATGGGCCGTCGGCGGCGGCCACAGCCTCCACGTCGTCTGCGACCTCACCCTTGCCAGCGAGGAGCACGCGAAGTTCCTCCAGACCGACCCCGACGTCGCCTCCTTCGACAGCGGGTTCGGATCCGCATACCTCGCAAAGCAGATCGGACAGAAGAAGGCCCGCGAAGTCTTCTTCCTCGGGAAGACGTACTCCGCCGAGGAAGCAGTCGACATGGGGATGGCGAACGAGGCCGTCCCGCACGACGAACTCGAAGACGTCGCCCTGGAGTGGGCGGAGACGATGTGCGCGAAATCTCCGATGGCGATGCGGATGCTCAAGTACGGCTTCAACGCCACCGACGACGGCATGATCGGCCAACAGGTCTTCGCCGGCGAAGCCACCCGCCTCGGCTACATGACCGACGAAGCCCAGGAGGGCCGAGACGCCTTCCTCGAAGGCAGAGACCCCGACTTCGACGACGACGCCTGGTACTACTAAAGGACTTTTTTCCGGGTCGGGGTCGCAAAGCGACCCCGTCCCCGGAAAAACCTCCACTAAAAAGGGCCGCGAGCGCCACGGGCGCTCGCGGAACGGAGCGGGAGGAGACGCCGGCCGCACCGCCGACCGCACTGCCCCGCCACC
>JBDGUG010000052.1:50391-61725 GCA_042216135.1 Halarchaeum sp.
GGAACGGAGCGGGAGGAGACGCCGGCCGCACCGCCGACCGCACTGCCCCGCCACCGCCCCGCCATCACATCGCGGCCCGTATCGCGCTCACTCGTCTCCGCCGCGGGCCGAACGCTCTTGGTCCGAGCGCGCGAACACGCGAGTATGCCGATGCGCGGCGACGACACAGACGGCTACGAGGAGGCGGACCGCTTCGACGGCGGGACGACGTGGCTCGCCCACCCCGACGAGGCGATGCAGCGCGCGAGCCACGTGCTCGCGACGGACGCGGGCGTCTTCCTCGTCGACCCGGTGGACGCGCCCGGACTCGACGAACTGGTCGGCGAGTTCGGCGACGTCGCAGGGGTCGTCCTCCTCCTCGACAGACACGAGCGGGACGCCGCGACGGTGGCGCGACGCCACGACGTCCCCGTCTATCGGCCGTCGTTCATCTCGCGCGATATCGACGCGCCGACCGAGTCGTTCCGCGGGACGCTCCCCGGAACTGACTATCGCCTGCTTCGCGTCCTCGACGCGCCGGGCTGGCACGAGGGCGCGCTCTTCGACGGCGAGACGCTCGTCGTCGCCGAAGCCGTCGGCACCGCGGGCTTCTTTTGCGCGCCCGACGAACGCCTCGGCGTCCACCCGATGCTCCGACTCACGCCGCCGTCGGCGCTTCGAGGATTGCGCCCCGAGCGAGTGCTCGTCGGGCACGGGCGCGGCGTCGACGACGCCGCCGCGGACGCCCTCAGGTACGCGCTCGAACACTCGCGGCGGAACGCGCCCGGCGTCTTCCTGCGCGGCCTCCGCAGTCTCCTCTAATCGTCCTCGAGGCGTCGGATCTGCTCGCGGTGGAGCGTGACGAGCAGGTCGCTGAGCACGCCGAACATCAGCAGCTGAATGCCGAGCAGGATGGTGAACGCGGCGAAGAGCGCGAGGACGTTGTGCGAGACGCCCGCGGTGAACCACTCGACGGCGACGTAGACGGCGGTGGCGACGCCGGCGAGCGAGGACGCGGCGCCGACGCTCCCGAAGTAGAAGAGCGGGTTGTTCGTCTTCGCGAGCCTGTAGAGCGCGAAGAGTATCTTCCCGCCGTCGCGGAACGGCCGGAGGTTCGTGTCGGACTCGTCGGGCCGGTCCCGGTACGTGATGTCCACGACGCGCGTCGCGACGTCGAGTTTCGCGCACTCGACGGCCATCTCCGTCTCGATGGTGAACCCGTCCGCCGTGAGGTGCATCCGCTCGAAGGACTCGACGGTGAACGCGCGATAGCCGGAGAGGATGTCCCGGAAGTCGTGACCGTGCACGAACGCGAACGCGCGGTTGATGACGCGGTTCCCGACGGCGTTCAGCGTGTTCATCGCGCCCTGCGTCATGTTCGCGAACCGGTCGCCGATGACGTGCTCCGCGTCGCCGTCGAGGAGCGGTTCCAGCATCGCAGGGGCGTCCTCGACGCGATACGTCCCGTCGCCGTCGAGCATCAGCACGTAGTCGCGCTCGACGAGCGAGACGGCCTCGCGGACCGCCTGCCCCTTCCCCGATCCGGACTGGACGTGGACGCGCGCACCGTGCTCGCGCGCGATGTCGCACGTGCCGTCCGAGGAGTCGCCGTCGACGACGAGGACGTCGTCGAAGCCGCGCTCGTGGAACGCCGCGACGACGTCTCCGATGGTCGCGGCCTCGTCGAGGGTCGGGATGAGCACGGTGACCTCGGAGTAGTCGGGCATCTAGTCGTACAGCGACGGGAGAGCGCAAAAAGGATTGTGTGTTGTGCGGCGCCGTGTCCGGCCTCGGGGGCGGAGCGCGTCGATTCGACGGGGACTCCGCGCCGTCACGCGGGTCGTCGCCACAAGAAGCTATTTCAGCGGGGGTGTCCCACTCACACGTATGACCGAGACGCACGCCGTCGCCGTCACCGGCGCCAGCGGCTACATCGGATCACGGGTCGTCCACGACCTCGTGGACGCGGGCCACGACGTCGTCCCGCTCGACGACCGCAGTCACGGCGACGTCGACGAGATCGCGGGCCGCACCGTTCGCGAGGTCGACGTCCGGGACGAGGCCGCGCTCCGCGACGCGTTCGACGACGTTGACGCCGTGATGCATCTCGCCGCGATCAGCGGCGTGCCGGCCTGCGAGGACGATCCGGCGCGGGCGTTCGACGTGAACGTTCGCGGCACCGAGACGGTCGCGTGGCTCGCGCGCGAGCGAGACCTCCCGCTCGTCTTCGCGTCGAGCATGGCGGTGATCGGCGAACCGGTCGAGTTCCCTATCACCGCGGACCACCCGCGAGCGCCCGTGAACCACTACGGGCTGACGAAGAAGATGAGCGAGGACGACGTCCGGGACCTCGCTCGCGACGCGTTCCCCGCGCACGTCTACATGAAATCGAACCTCTACGGGAAGCACGAACTGGACGGCCGCGCCATCGGGAAGGACACGGTGATAAACATCTTCGTGGAGCGCGCGAAAGCGGGGAAGCCCCTGGAGGTGCACGCGCCCGGCACGCAGTCGCGCGACTTCGTGCACGTGAAGGACGTCGCTCGCGCGTACGTCCGCTCGCTCGACGCCCTCGTCGACGGCGACGCCGACGCGGGCGCGACGACGATTCCGATCGCGAGCGGCCAGGAGTACTCGATCCTCGAGATCGCCGAGATCGTCCAGGAGGCCGCGCGGGACGTCCGCGGCGAGGATATCGACGTCGACGTCGTGGAGAACCCGCGCGGTTCGGAGGCCGCCGGGGAGGACTTCACGGTCGACACGTCCCGCGCACGCGAGACGATCGGGTTCGAGGCCGAACACACGGTCGAGGCGGACGTGCGGGAGCTGATGGCCGAATGAAGGCCGTGATCCTCGCCGCCGGCGAGGGAACCCGACTCCGGCCGCTCACCGAATCCCGGCCGAAGCCGATGCTCCCGGTCGCGAACCGCCCGCTCCTCGAACACGTCGTGGCGGCCGTTCGGGACGCCGGTGTCGAGGACATCGTCCTCGTCGTCGGCTACCGCCGCGAGCGCATCCAGAGCCACTTCGGGGACGGCGACGACTGGGGGGTGGACATCGAGTACGCCGTCCAAGAGAAACAGCTCGGAACCGGCCACGCCGTCCTGCAGGCCGAGCCGTACGTCGACGGGCCGTTCGTCGCGCTGAACGGCGACCGCGTGGTCGACGCCGCGGACGTCGAACGCGTCGCCGAACGGGTCGAACGCGACCGCGAGGCGACCGTCGCGGTCACGCGCTCCGACCGGCCGAGCGACTTCGGCGTCGTCACGCTCGACGGCGACCGGGTCGTCAGCCTCGTCGAGAAACCGCCGAAGCACGCCGCGCCGTCGGACGTCGTGAACGCCGGCATCTACGGGTTCACGCCGGCCGTCTTCGACGCGCTCCGCGAGACGGAGTCGGCAGGCGAACGCGACGTGACGGACACGCTCGAACGCCTCGCCGCCGAGGACGTCGTACGCGCGGTGACGCTCCAGGGGCGGTGGCTCGACGTCTCCCACCTCTGGGACCTCCTCCGCGTGAACGGCCGCGTCGTCGGCGCCGACACCGCGCCCTCTGCGCGCGTCGCCGAGAGCGCGTCCGTCGTCGGCGCCGTCTCGCTCGGCGCGGACTGCCGCCTCAGACCTGGAGCGCGCGTGCTGCCGGGGTCGGCGCTCGGCGCGAACGTCCACGTCGGCGCGAACGCCGTCGTGGCGAACAGCGTCGTCCTCCCGGACGCGACAATCGGCGCGGGCGCGGTCGTCCGGGACGCCGTCGTCGGGGAGAACGCGACGATAGCCGCGAACGCGACCGTCGAGGGCGGCCCCGCGGACGTCGCCGTCGGCAGCACTATCCACGAGAACGTCCGCCTCGGCGCCGTCGTCGGCGACAACGCGCGGATCGGCGGCGCGGCGACGCTCGCACCCGGCACCGTCGTCGGGAACCGCGTCGACGTCGAGTCCGGCGCACACGTCGACGGCAGAATCGAGTCCGACGCGCTGGTCAGGAGGGCCTGACGATGTGCGGAATCGTCGGCTACGCCGGCACGCGCGACGCCCTCCCGGTGCTCTCGGACGGCCTGAAGAACCTCGAATATCGCGGCTACGACTCCGCGGGCGTCGCGCTCTGCGAGGGCGACGCGCCGACCGTCTACAAGACCGTCGGCGAGGTGGACGACCTGCGCGCCGTCCTCCCCGACGCCTCCGAGGCGACCGTCGGCGTCGGCCACACCCGCTGGTCCACGCACGGCGAACCCACGGACGCGAACGCCCACCCGCACACCGACTGTACGGGCGACGTCGCCGTCGTCCACAACGGCATCATCGACAACTACGACGACCTGAAAGCGGAACTCGAAGCCGACGGACACGGCTTCGCGAGCGAGACGGACACCGAAGTCGTCCCGCACCTGATCGAGGCCGAACTCGCCGACGGTGCGTCCCCCGCGGACGCGTTCGCGGCCGCCGTCGCGCGCATCGAGGGGAGTTTCGCGCTCGCCGCCGTCGTCGACGGCACGGACGCCATCTACCTCGCCCGCCAGGACTCCCCGCTCTGCGTCGGCCACGGCGACGGCGAGACGTTCGTCGGGAGCGACGTCACCGCGTTCCTCGAGTACGCCCGCGAGGTCACCTACCTCGAGAACGGCGACGTCGCCACCGTCACCCCCGGCGGCCTCGTCGTCGAGAACGACGGCGAGCGCGTCGAACGCCCCGTCGAGCAGGTCGAGTGGGAGGCGGACGCCGCCGAGAAGGGCGGCTACGAGCACTACATGCTCAAGGAGATACACGAACAGCCCCGGGCGCTCCGACAGACCCTCTCCGGGCGCATCGACGCGCTCGAAGGCGCGGTCGACCTGGACGTCGACCTCCCGCGCGAGTACCTCAACTCGCTCGAAGAGGTCCAGTTCGTCGCCTGCGGCACCTCCTATCACGCCGGCCTCTACGCCGCCAACCTCGTCGAGGAGCACGCGGACGTCCGCGCGACCGTGCACGTCGCGAGCGAGTACCAGTTCCGCGGCGGCCGCGACCCGTGGCGGACGCTCGTCGTCGCCGTCACCCAGAGCGGCGAGACGGCGGAGACGCTCGCCGCCCTCCGCGAGGCCGACCGCACCGGCGCGCGCACCCTCGCCGTCACGAACACCGTCGGGTCGTCGGTCACGCGCGCCGCCGACGACGCGCTCTACATCCGCGCCGGTCCCGAGATCGGCGTCGCCGCGACCAAGACGTTCGTCTCGCAGGTCGCTACGCTCGCGCTCCTCACCGTCCACCTCGGGCGAGTTCGGGACACGCTCAGCGCGACCGAGGCGAGCGAGATTCTCAGCGACGTCCGGGGACTCCCCGGCGCCGTCCAGCGCGCACTCGACGCCGACGAGCAGGTACAGGAGATCGCGGAGGCCTACGCCGACAGTGAGGCGTTCTTCTTCATCGGCCGACATCTGGGCCATCCCGTCTCGATGGAGGGCGCGCTCAAGCTCAAGGAGATCAGCTACGACCACGCCGAGGGGTTCCCTGCGGGGGAGTTAAAGCACGGCCCGCTCGCGCTCGTGACCGACGAGACGCCGGTTCTCGCCGTGCTTACCGACGGCGCGAACCCCGACGCGACGCTCAACAGCGTCAAGGAAGCCGAGTCCCGCGGCGCGCCAGTCATCGGCTGTGCGTCCGACGGACGCGGCGAAAAACTCCTCGACGCCGGCTTCGACGTGCCGTCGCTAGGCGAAATGGAACCGCTCGTCACGAACGTCTACCTCCAACTGTTCGCCTACCACGTCGCGAACTCGAAGGGCCGCGCCATCGACAAACCGCGGAACCTCGCGAAGAGTGTGACCGTGGAGTAGTCAAGCCGCTAGTCGTCCGCGCCATCTATCGGCCCGGCGGGGATACCCGCGACTACTGTGTCTGGGGGAACGTCGTCGGTTACGACCGAGCCCGCGCCGACGACTGCGTCCTCTCCAATAGTTACTCCCTTAAGCACGATCGATTCCGTACCCACCCACGCGTTCGCCTCAACGAGGACTGGGGCCTGTTTCGGCTCGCCATCGCCGACCCCATGCATGTCCGAGTCGCGGATGATGACGTTCGGCGCGATAGTCGCGTTCTCGGCGAGCCTCACGTAGTCGGTCGCGTATATCTCGCAGCCCCGGTTGATGAAGACGCCGTCCTCAACGTGGAATGCGCCGCCGACTTTGAAGAATGTCGAGCGGTCGAAGTCCCCGACGAGCTCGACGGCGTCACCAATCGTAACGGTTGCGTCGTGACTTGCCCGCAGATAGACGTCCGAGCCGCGTATCTTCAAAGCCGAGCCGACGGCGTCAAGCGAACGCGCGTGCCGGAGACGAAAGACCGTGGCACGGAACCGCCAAATCAGATAGTGAATGATTACCCATACTGTTCGGCGGGGTCCGTTCTCCTGATAGTAATCTACTGCGCGGTCCACGAGCGAACCGAGAGACATACGCTACCTTGACGCATCTCAGGTTTAACCCCTCTGACCTGTAGAAGAATCCTCGATCACTCCATGAGTGCGGTCGCAAGCCGCTTCACCGGACCGAAGTCGACGTCGAAACGCTCCTCGATACTCAAGACCAACCGGATGTCCTCCGGGTCGACTGCGAACCGAACCATCGCGACCACGTACACGGCGAGGAAGGTTGCGAACATCACGAGAATCACGGGGAGAGTCATCGCGACGTACGTCTGTGCGACTGCATACATCCCAGCGAGCGTCGCACTCCCGATAACGGGGGCCACGACCATTGAACGTGTGAACGGATGGATGCCGGTGCTGGAGTACAGGTGATACGAACAGAGCGTATTAAGAACGATGTAGGACGCGGCCGTGGCGTAGGCCGCACCGAGGAGTCCGAACTTCGGAATCAATAACAAGTTCAGTACGACGTTGAACACCGCAGTCGCGATGTCGATAATCATCAGAACACGTGTGTGCCCGAGTGAGGTCAACGCCCCTCTGTTCAAGCCGAACGCCGCGTTAACGAAGAAGCCAACCGAGAGAACCGCGAGCGCCGCCGCACCCGGCAGGTATTCGACACCGAACGTATAGCGGATGGTCGAGTCCGGGAAGACCACGAACAGGAGGAATACGGGGAGGGTCGCAACGACGACCCACTTCGTCACGAGCTGGTAGAGCCGACGCATCTGAGTCTCCTCGCCAGCGGCCTCCAACTCCGAGAGAGCCGGCATGAAGAGAAAGCCGAACGAACCCAGCGCGGTCGTCAACAACTGCGCGAGTGGATAAGCGACGTTGTAGAGGCCGACGCTAGCCGTCCCCTGTAACGCGCCAAGCATGTACATGTCGGTGTCTGAGAGGATTATCGTCATCGCCGCGCTCATCGCGAGCGGTAGCGAAAACACCAATAGCTCGCGTTCGCGGCCGACCACAGCGATATCGGTTTCGAACAGCGTCGTCCGCGTGTACAGATAGTAACAACCCACTAGTGCGGCCAGTACGTACGACGCGAGGTAGGCATAGGAGACGCCTATCGTTCCCAGCCCGACCAACAGTACGACCGCGATTCCGAGCAAACGGGACACCGGAAGAGTGATGTTCTGTAACATCACCTTCGGGGCCGGAAGCTGCCGCCCTTGAACGGCGCCGAGGCTGAGCTTCATCACGGCCGCGAACGGAATCGAAATCGAGAACACACGCAAAATCGGGGTGAGTGAGGAGTCGTGAAATACGTGCGTCGAGAGGAATGGGGCGAGCAGTGCAAGGACGCCACCAAGCACGACCGAAAGCGGGACGGCAATCCGGAACGCGGAAACAAGGACTGAACGCCGCGCAGACGCGCCCTCGTCGCGGGGTAGATATCGCGCAATTCCGGTGTTGAGGCCGAGTAGGACGAGAGTCGATGCGATTGCGGCGGTGATTATTCCGAGTGAAACGCCCCCATAGCTCGCTCGCCCGAGATAGCGCGCGATGAGTATCTTCCCGACGAACGAGACGCCGAGCTCCAAGACGATGCCGGCGAAAACCACTCCACCGCCCTTGAACAGTTTGCGGACGGAGGCGAAGCTGTCGGCACTGTCCGACTCGTTCGCGTCCGTCTCGTCCGTCATCTTTCAGAAGTGGTCACGTGAGTGTCTTTAGTCCGACGTTTCTTCGTCGAGCCCGCCGTAGTTCCACGGTCGGTCGCCGGCTACGAACTCTCGGAGTGCGGTGTATCCGAAGACGAAGAACCGCGGAACGTCACGGAAGTCACGAGGGTGAATCCACCAGCGGTCGTAGTGTGCGACGAGGTCGAAGTAGAGGAAACAGAGGACGACGAGAACGACCCCGATAAGCATCGTGAGCGAGACTGTCGGCGCGACGACGGCGACGAGCGGCGTCGCGACCAGACCGAGAATGGAGACGAGCGAGAGACTATCACCGAGCGGGTGTACTGGGTGGAACCGGGCGTACCAGAGGCCGTATTTCCGGAGAAATGCGACAGAACTCGGCCGCTGGAGGGCTTTGTCGACGGCAGTTTGGTCCTCCGTATCGTCGATGGTTTCGCCGGAGAGGTCGTTCCGGGCGTATGCGCGAGCACCCGAACGCCAGAGTCGGATGCTCGCGTCCCAGTCCTCCCCGCGTGGGAGCCACGGGTCCCAGCCACGAATGCGGTCGATTGCCTCACGCGTCACGGTACAGTTCGCCTGCTGAAAGTAGAACCCCCGTTTCGGGTCCGTTACCGGCCCGTCGACGTCCCGGAGCGGCGCGGCCGAGAGGACGTCGTACTCCGGGTTCGCCTCGTGAAACGCCACGTGACGCTCGAGCCACGTGTCGTCGACCTGTACGTTCGTGTCTAGACACGCCAGTAAATCCCCCTCAAACTGCTCGTATATGTCCTGTCGCGCGCGGCCGACCCCTCTCCCCTGCTTCGACTGGCCGTAGACGTCAATCGGCACCTCGCTCTCAGCCGCCAATTCGCCGATTATCTGCGTCGTCCGGTCGTCGCTCGCGTCAACAATCACGATTCGGTCGGGCGGTCGAGTCCCCTCGACAAGTTGTGTTAACGTCTCCCGAATCGTGTCTTCGTTATTTCGAGTCGGTATCCCGACGGTGACAGAGAGGGACATCGAGCGTACTAGTTGATGTAGCCGAGGTCTTCGAGACGCTCGCGAGCGGTGTCCATTCCCACTTGCTCGTCGTGCGCCTCGGCCACCGTCGTGTTCGCCTCCAGCCACTCGCGGACGTCGAAGACCGTTTCGGGAAGGTCGCCCTCCACGGTCTCCGTCGCTGAGACCATCGCGCGCATGCTGTGTGCGCCGGGGTCCTCGTCGTCGAGCCACGAAACCTGCATGCCGTGGTCGGAGAGGACGACGACACGGTCGACCTCCTCGCGGAGGACGCGGACGAACTCGTCCGCGTGCTCGTAGTACTCGCGGAGGCGCTCCTCGTGTCGCGCGTACGTGTGTCCGGTAATGTCGAGGACGTGTGAATGCGTGCCGACGATTGGTTGGCCGGCGGACGCCATTCCGATGAGCCAGCCGATTTCCTGACCGGTGTTCCCGAGCGTTCCTGAGCGAAGTTCCCCGTCGGTCAGGTCGCCTCTGTCGGCCCTCGCCGCCCACGCCCACGCCTCGGAGAGGTGCTCGGAGTCGCTAATTCCGGGCCATCCGAACACCGCACCGTCTTCGAACGCGTGGTCGTCGTCGGTTCGTGCGATTTCCTGTCGGTGTCCGCGGTCCCGGAGCGGATTACCGAGGCGAATCCGGAGTTCGTGCGGGAGGAACTGCGTAAAGAGCGACGCGAAATTGAGGACGTGCGAGTCCCAGTCGGCCGCGTCGTCCATCACGCCGTGTTCGCGTGGGTGCGTCCCGGTCGCGACGGATGTCCACACCTCGGGCGTGAACGGGTGGTCGAAGGAGTGCGTGAACGTCTCGAGCGGGCCATGGTCGTCCAGCAGGAGGTTCTCGCACTCCCACTCGCGAGCCAACCGAAGGTCGGCGGCATCCAGCGCGAGGACCGCGAGCGTGTCACTCATATCTACGTGTTCTAGCACTACCTATTTACGCTCGTTGGTCCGAGCGAAACCGAGGTTGTGCGCAGTGTGCCAGCCAGTGAGCACGTTTGATAGGAGATGCAGTATTCCCTACGTCCAGACAACGCCAGTTCCTGTATCGTAACACGACTGGTACCGCGTTTCCCTTCTACGGTCGAGAGTCGAACGCGTCGCGGAGGTCCTCGCGGAGTTCCGGCGGGAAGTCGTCCGGGTTCAGTTCCCCGGCGTATATCGCGTCCACCGTCTTCCCGACGTACTCTTCATCCGTCCCCCACTCGGACGTGCTTTTACCACGTAGCCGTCCGATCGACTCCTCTATCCCCTTGAGAAGCGGATAGAACGCCGCGTCGTGGTACTTCCAGATGACGACTTGTCGCAGTTTCTCGACGACCGAATCCTCGTTCAGGAACTCACAAATCGAGCGTACGTCCCTGCCAAAGTCATCGACGCTGAGACCGTACCACCGCAACTGGTCGTCGAACGAATCGAAGTACGCTTCGAGGTCGGCGAAGAGCGCGTCCTCGGAGCGAGTGTGGTCGTCCAACAAGTCGCCGACGTGCTTCCCATCTGTGAGACCGTATTTACGGAGGTAGTACGCTTGGAGCTCGCGCCCCAGCCGCCCGCCGAAGTCCTCGGTGGCGAGATGGAGCTGTCCGTACGTAGGGTCGTAGAACATGGGACGTGCGTGGTTGAGGTATTCGGTTCTTGGACGGCCGTCCCAGTGTTGGCGCGTCTCACTCGCTGAGTACTGGTGGATTCCACCCCACCCGAAAGAGGCGATGCAAATCAGCGGGAGGAGTTGATGAATCGATATCGGCGGGAACTGCACCGCGGAGTGTTGGAACAACTCCGCTTCGCGTGCCGCTGTGGCATCGAAGATGATGAACTGGTCGTTGAAGTACCCGGGCGGATACGTCTCCATGAACGTATCGCTGTCCGCGGGAAACGCGACTGCGGCCTCCGCGTTCTCCATCTTGGTGACGACGTCGTCGTAGCCGTCCTCAGAGAGAACCCACGCGTCTGCATGAAGGTGCATGACGTGCTCGACGTCGGGTTCGTCAATTGCGGTGCGACACGCACGGCGGATAGAGTCGTGAATACGATAGTGGAGATTGTGCCCGTGGTGTGGGCTCGCACTCGTACCGTCGTATCGAATCTGTGCGCCGCGCTCGGCGTGGTCGACGTCGAGTTCGTCGAGGCGACTCTCCGCGTCCGGATGGTTCGAGCAGACCGAAATGAAGTAGTCGTCCTCCCAGTTGTTCCGAACGATGTCGACCAGTATGGCGAGGTCGTCGAACTTGTCGTAGAGAGAAATCGCGATGCCCTTCATCCGTTAATGAACCGGTCTTCTGCGTCCAGAATGTCCCGAACCTCCTCCTCCG
>JBDGUG010000040.1:0-48343 GCA_042216135.1 Halarchaeum sp.
GGAGCGTCACGCGCGGCCTCGAACGCGCCGGCGCGCGCGTCGAGGTGTCCGACGATCCGGACGCGCTCGCCGACGCGGACGGCGTCGTCCTCCCCGGCGTCGGCGCGTTCGGCGACGGCATGGAGAACGCCGGGCCGTTCCGCGACGCCCTCCGGGACGTCGCGGCGTCCGAGACGCCGCTGTTCGGCATCTGCCTCGGGATGCAGATGCTCCTCGACACGAGCGAGGAAGCCGACCGAGAGGGCCAGGGCGACGTCGAGGGCCTCGGGTTCGTCCCCGGGACGAACGTCCGCTTCACCGACGACGACCTGAAGATCCCGCACATGGGCTGGAACGAACTCTCCGTCGAACGCGACCACCCGCTCGTCGACGGCGTCGACGGCGAGTACGCCTACTTCGTCCACTCCTACTACGCCGAACCGGACGACCCGACCCACGTCGTCGCCACTACCGACTACGGCCACGACTTCGCGTCCGTCGTCGCGAACGACGACGGCACCGTCTTCGGCACCCAGTTCCACCCGGAGAAGTCCGGGGAGACGGGACTGCGCATCCTCCGGAACTTCGTCGACCTCTGCGCGGACGCCTAGATAACGCGATTCGACCGCCGCGCGCCTCACGCGTCCCGACGGCGCGCCGCCTCGACGGCGCGCATCGCCGGCCCGTTCCGCCGCAGGTCGTCGGCGAGGCGTTCGAGGTCCGCGGCGTCCGCGAACGCGTAACAGCCGTCGAGATAGGGGAGCGCGGCGCGCATCCCGGGCGCGACGGGCCGCCAGTCCGGGTTCGCGGCGAGCGGATTCAGCCACAGGACGACGCCGGCGCGCCCCGAGAGCCACGCGAGTTCGCGCCGTAGCCGCGCGGTGTCGCCGTGTTCGACGCCGTCGCTGACGATCACGACGGCGCGCCGGTCGTCGACGGTCTCCGGGCGCTCCCGGTGGAGCGTCGCGAGCGCCTCCCCGATTCGCGTACCGCCGCCCCACGTCACCCCGCTCGCTTCGAGCGCGCGCGCCGCCGCGGCCACGGAGGGCGCGTCGAACGCGGCGCCGACGTCCCGCAGTTCCGTGTCGAAGAACAGTATCGTGGCGTCCCGCCAGCGCGCGCGGAGCTCGACGCAGAACGCGAGGAGCGCGCTCCGGTCGACGTGGTCGAGGACGGACCCGCTGACGTCCACGAGGACGACGCCGCTCGCCGCGTCCCGCGCGGGCGTTCGCTCCGGCACGTCGAGGATTCGCCCGCCCGTGGACGCGCTCTTCCGGAGCGCGCGCCGCACGTCCGGTGCGCCTGCACCGTCCGTCCAGCGTCGTCCCTGTCGGGCGGCGACGGCGTCGGTGAACGCCGCGGCGGCGTCCGCGACGTCGACGTCAGATATCTCGCCGCGTTCGATTCGCTCGCTCTCCCCGTCCGCGCTGTACTGGCGGCCCGCGCCGCGCGCGTCGCTCGCCCCGACGCCGCCCGCGCGCTCCCCGCCGCTCGCGCCCGCCTCGCCGGCGTCCGCGTCGCTGACGGTCTGCCCGGGCGCGTCCGCGACGCCCGTCGCGTCGGTGCCGAGCGTCGCCACGTCGTCCCCGTCGCCGTACGCGGCGTCCTCGCCCCGGGCGCGCGCCCAGAACGTCTCGAACGCCGCGTCGAAGACGTCCCGGTCGCGCGGGCGCGTGCAGAGGGTCGCGGCCAGCGCCGTCCGTACCGTCGCTTTCGAGCGGTCGTCGAGCGCGGCGACGGCTTCGGCGGCCGCGACGGCGCCGTCGCCCGGCACCGCGACGCCGCTCGCGCGCAGGATGCCGACGAACCGGGCGAGTTCCGCGCGGAGGTGCGCGGCTATCACGGGAGGATGTCGGCGACGACGTCCTCGTCAACCTGCTCGACGTCGCTCGCGTCCTTCAGCAGACAGCCGAGTGTCTCGCGAACCGTCGCTTCGTCCAGGTCGGCGACGTCGAGCGCGGCGAGCGCCTCCGCCCAGTCGAGCGTCTCCGCCACCCCGGGGGGTTTGCGAAGCGGGCGCTCACGGAGGCGTTCGACGACCCCGCAGACGTCCGCGGCGACGGCGTCGTCGAGTTCGGGGACCTTCCGGCGGACGATTTCGGTCTCGCGTTCGACGTCCGGCGGGCCGACGTGCAGGTAGAGACAGCGCCGTTTCAGCGCGTCGGAGAGCGCGCGCGTCCGGTTCGACGTGAGCACGACCACCGGGGGCGTTTTCGCGGCGACGGTGCCGAGTTCGGGGATGGAGACCTGGAAGTCCGAGAGCACCTCCAGGAGGAGCGCCTCGAACGCCTCGTCCGCCCGATCAACCTCGTCGACGAGGAGGACGGGCGGCCGGTCGTTCTCGTCTGCGGCGCGAATCGCGCGCAGGAGCGGGCGTTCAAGCAGGTACTCCTCGTCGAAGACGGAGTCGTCGCCCGCCACCGTTCCGCCCGCGCCCTCCACGGCGAGCAGTTGTTTCGTATAGTTCCACTCGTAGAGGGCGTTCTCGGCGGCGAGACCCTCGTAGCACTGGAGGCGCACGAGTTCGGCGTCGAAGCCGGCGGCGAGCGTCTTCGCCAGTTCGGTCTTCCCCGCGCCCGGCGCACCCTCCACGAGCAGGGGTTTGCCGAGGCGGAGCGCGAGCAGCGCGCTCGTCACGACGTCCTCGTCGGCGACGTAGTCCCGACGGTCGAACGCCGCGCGCACGTCGTCCGCGGTCACGTCCGCGAAGGCGGTCATCACGCACGCGTAGGCGCCCGAGCGGAAAAAGCCCCGCGCGCCTAGATGAACTCGCGGACCTCCGAGTAGTACATGTCGTGGCGGTCCACTTCGCCGACGCGTTCCGCGACGTCGACGGCGAGGACGTGCCAGCAGCGCTGCTCGGGGTCCTCCGGGTCGAGGTTGTACTGGCTGTCTCGGCACGTACAGCCGCCGTCCTCGACGACGTACTCGTCCTCGTGGCCGACGACGACGGTGAAGTCGTTGTACCGCTTCACGCGGCCCTCGCCGACGGCGTCGATGGCGCGCCGCCCCCTGTCGCCGTGCGCGTCGAGGATGGCCGCGACTATCTCCGGGGTGAGTTCGCCCGCCTCCGCGAGGGCGGCCCGCCAGTCGTCCACGTCGGCCGTCACTGCACCCGCGTACTCGGCGCCCGCGTAAAGAGGTGTGGTTCGCCCGGCCGCGCCGCCGGGCGCGTGTCGTGCCCTTTAGGGCCGCGCCGCCCCGAGGACGCCACGATGCAGGTGACGGAGGGCGCGGTGACGGTGGAGGTACCCGAGCAGTCGGGCGAGGCGGTGGAGGACGCGGTGTTCTTCAACCCCGAACAGGAGCTGAACCGGGACCTGACGGTCGCGGCGTTGCGCGCGTACCGGGAGCGCGAACCGCGCGCCGAGACGTATCTCGACGCGATGACCGCCTCGGGAATCCGGGGCGTGCGCGCCGCCGCCGACGGCTGGGACGCGACGCTCGTGGACCGCGACCCGGACGCCGTCGAACTCGCCGAGGCGAACCTCGCGCGCAACGACGCCGCGGGCGACGTGCGCTACGACGATGCGAACGCCGCGCTCTGGGACCCCGAGCGCGCGTTCGACGTCGTGGACCTCGACCCGTTCGGCACGCCCGCGCCCTTCCTCGACGCCGCGTTCGCGAACGCCCGCGACCTCGTCTGCGTCACCGCCACCGACACCGCGCCGCTCTGCGGCGCCCACCTCCAGTCCGGCGTCCGCAAGTACGGGACGGTCCCGCGGAACACCGAGTACCACGCGGAGATGGGCGTGCGCGTCCTCCTCTCCGCGATGGCGCGCGCCGGCGCGCGCTTCGACGTCGGCGTCACCCCCCTCCTGACGCACGCGACCCGCCACTACGTCCGCACCTACGTCGACCTCACGCACTCGGCGAGCGACGCGAACGACGCCGTCGAGACGCTCGGGCACGTCTACCACTGTCCCGAGTGTCTCTGGCGCGAGCACGGGCGCGGCCTGCACGCCGACCGGCCCGACGCCTGCCCGAACTGCGACGGCACGAACCTCCTCACCGCCGGCCCCATCTGGCTCGGGGCGACGCACGACGACGCCTTCCTCGACGCGACCCGGGACGCCCTCGACGACTCGATGGGGACCGCCGAGCGCGCCAGCGACCTCCTCGCGACCCTGCGCGGCGAACTCGACCGGCCCACGCACTACGACCAGCACAAGCTATACGGCCGCTGGGGCGAACCCGCCGTCGGGATGGACGAGTTCCTCGCCGCGCTCCGGGACGCCGGATTCGACGCCTCGCGCACCCACTACGGCGGCACGACCTTCGAGACGGACGCGTCCGTCGCCCAGATCCGGGACGTCGCGCCCTAGCCGCGCGTCTCCGGGAGTGTTATGACAGTCCGGACGGTAGCCACGTTCGTGCCCGCGGGACGAACGGACGACACCGACGCGGAACCGGACGGTGGGCCGGACGCTCGCGGCGGCCGGAACGAGGCCGCCCCCGACGTCACCGACCTCGCCCACCGCGTCGAGCAGCTCGAATCGGAGCTCGACGAGAAGACGATGAGCCGCAGCGAACTCGAATCGGAGCTCGAAGGCTACGTGCGCGAGCGCGTCCGCCGGAACCACGCGCGCGGCTGGGGCCCCTATCTCGTGTTGCTCTACGGGACCGTGATGACGCTCGGCGCGTTCTACTGGCTGGAGAGCGACGGCATCGCCATTCTCGCGATGATCGTCGTCTGGCTCTCCACCCTCGGCCTCTACGTCCTCTTCGTAGTCTTCGGCCTCGGACTGAACGCGCTCGGCGCGCCCGGGAAAGCGCTCGACTGGCTCCGCTCGAAACGGTGAGGGGAGTCGGCGTCGCGGACGCGCTCGCCGGCGTCGTCCCGCCCGCGCTCGTTCCCGTCATCGTCCTCCTCACGCAGTTCGGCGACGCGTGGTTCGTGATGGTCGCCGCCACCGGCGTCCACTGGCTCGGCCCCCGCTACGGCTTCGTCTCCGAGCGGAACGCCGCGCGCTTCGTCGCCGTCGCCGTCACCGCGTTCGGCGTCGTCGTCGCCGCGAAGGCGCTCTTCGCGCTCCCGCGTCCGCCCGCGAGCGTCGCGCTCGTCGCCGCGGACGGCTACGGCTTCCCGAGCGGCCACGCCACCGCCGCCGCCGCGCTCTACGGCGGGGCCGCCGTCCTCTTCGCGCGTCCGCGCCGGCGCGTCCGCTACGCGCTCGCCGCGACGTTCCTCGTGCTCGTCGCCGGGACGCGCCTCCTCCTCGGCGTCCACTACCTCGCGGACGTCCTCGCCGGCGCGCTCGTCGGGTCGCTCGTCGTCGCCGCCGTCCTCGCCGTGACGCGCCGACGGCTCACCGACGGGTTCGCGCTCGCCGCGTTCGCCGGCCTCGCGGCCGTCGCCGTCGCCGGCCCGACGACGGACGCGCTCGCCGCTGCGGGGCTCGCGGGCGGCGCGCTCGTCGGGTCGCTCGTCGCCGCGCGTCGCGAGCGCCTCGTCGTCCGCGCACCGCGCGCGCTCGCCGGCTACGTCGTCTTCGGCGGTCTCGCCGTCGCGGCGCTACACGCGCCGCTCCCGAGCTATGGCGTCGCAATAACGAGTGGGGTGGCGGGCGTCGGCGTACTGGTGGTGCCGACGGTGCGCGTCCGTTAGAACTTCTCGAGGTACCGCTCCTTCTCCCAGTCGGAGACCTGGATGCGGTAGCCCGTGTGCTCCTCGCGCTTCGCTTCGACGAACTTCTCGGCGATGTGGTCGCCGAGCGCGTCCTGAACGACCTCGTCCGCTTCGAGGGCGTCGATGGCCTCGCCGAGGTTCGCGGGGAGCGTCTCGATGCCGTACTCCTCGCGCTTCTCCTCGTCGAACTCGTAGATGTTCTCGCGGACCGGGTCCGGGGCGTCGAGGCCCTGCTCGATGCCGTCGAGACCCGCGTGGATGAGCGCGGCGAACGCGAGGTACGGGTTACAGGACGGGTCCGGGAAGCGCGCTTCGACGCGGGACGCGGCCGGGATGCGCGCCGCGGGCTTGCGGATGAGCGCGGAGCGGTTCCGGTCGGACCACGCGACGTAGACCGGCGCCTCGTAGCCGGGGACGAGGCGCTTGTAGGAGTTCACGGTCGGGTTCGAGACGGCCGTGATGGCGGGCGCGTGCTCGAGGATGCCCGCGAGGAACTGGTGGGCGGTCTCGGAGAGGTCGAACTCGTCGCTCTCGTCGTGGAACGCGTTCTCGCCGTCCTGGAAGAGCGAGAAGTGCGTGTGCATGCCGGAGCCGTTGATCTCCGCGATGGGCTTCGGCATGAACGTCGCGTGCATGTCGTGCTCGGCCGCGATGGCGCGGACGACGGTGCGGAACGTCGCGACGTTGTCCGCGGTCGTGAGCGCGTCGTCGTACTCGAAGTTGATCTCGTGCTGGGACTCAGCGACCTCGTGGTGGGAGGCCTCGATCTCGAAGCCCATCTGCTCGAGACCGTTGATGATGTCGCGGCGAACGTCGGAGGCGAGGTCCTTCGGCGCGAGGTCGAAGTAGCCGCCGACGTCGGTGAGTTCGGTCGTGGCGCGCCCGTCCTCGTCCTCCTCGAAGAGGAAGAACTCGGGTTCGGGGGCGGCGTTGACCTCGTAGCCCATCTCCTCGGCGCGGTCGATTGCGCGCTGGAGGACGCCGCGCGGGTCGCCCGCGAACGGTTCGTCCGTCGAGGTGTTGATGACGTCGCAGATGAGGCGGGCGGACGCGCCGTCCTCGAAGTCGCGCCACGGGAGCACGGCGAACGTGTCGGGGTCCGGCTTCAGGCGCATGTCGGACTCCTGGATGCGCACGAAGCCCTCGATGGAGGACCCGTCGAAGTAGATTCCGTCGGTGAACGCCTTCTCGGCCTGCTCCGCGGGCACGGAGACGTTCTTGACCGTGCCGAGGATGTCGGTGAACTGCAGGCGGAGGAAGTCGACGTTCTTCTCCTCGATCTCGTCCAGTACGTCCTGCTCGGTCTCGGTGAGGCCGCCATCGGCGACAGGTTTCCCGTTCGTCATTGGTTCCGTCACCCGATGCAAAGACAGCAACTATTAAATCGGTTCCGGTCTGAGCAAATCTCCTCTGCCCGAGGTGAAGTGGACGTTCGTTAAATTCTAATGGGTGGGGGTCGTGCGTGCCCATATGACCTACGAGAACCTCGACGCCAAGCTCATCAACGCGCTCCTCGGCGACGGCCGCGCCAGCCTCCGAAGCCTCGCCGAAGAACTCGACGTCTCCGTCACCACCGTCTCCAACCACCTCTCCGACCTCGAAGAGGAGGGCGTCATCAAGGGGTATACGCCCGTCGTCGACTACGGCAAACTCGGCTACGACGTCACCGCCATCCTCCAACTGAAGGTGGAGGGCGGCGCGCTCCCCGACCTCACCCACCGCCTCCGCAAGCACAAGCAGATGGTCTCCGTCTACGAGGTCACGGGCGACTACGACGTCATCGCCGTCGGGAAGTTCGAGGACACCGACGACATGAACACGCTCATCAAGGAACTCCTCGGCGACGCCGACATCAAGGAGTCCGCGACCAGCGTCGTCCTCGACGCCGCCGTCGAGAACCAGCAGTTCGAACTCGACGTCGACGAGGAGTAACCCCCACTCGTCCTTCCTTCCTCTTCGCCGCGTAGCTACTGCTGTCGCTTCTCGTCTCCGTGTAGCCGCCGCTCTGTACGGAGGTCAGAAAAAACCGCAGTGGGCCGAACGATCAGCGAGCGGTGCGGCGAGCGTTCGCGCGACGAGCGGTCCGTCAGGACCCGGTCGTCGCGCGATTCACTCGCCCTTCGGGCGAGGCCCGAGCGCGACCACCGCGCGCCGGAGGCGCGCGACGGGCTTTTCGCGTACTTTTGCCAGCGCGCGCTTCGCGCGCTGGCAAAAGGTCCTACATCATGCCGCCCATGCCGCCCATGCCGCCCATGCCGCCCGCGCCGCCGGGCGCGCCGCCCTCGTCGTCGCCCTTGTCCGTGGAGAGGTCGCCCGCGGAGATGATGTCGTCGATTTTGAGGACGAGGTTCGCGGCCTCGGTGGCGCTACTGAGCGCCTGCTCCTTGGCGTGCGCCGTCTCGACGACGCCCGCGTCGAAGGAGTCCTCGAGGTCGCCGGTGACGACGTTCAGGCCGGTCGCGGCCTCGCCGGACTCGTGCGCCGAGCGCAGGTCCACGAGGATGTCGATGGGGTCGAGGCCGGCGTTCTCGGCGAGGACGCGCGGGACGAGTTCGAGGCTGTCGGCGAACGCCTCGACGGCGAGCTGCTCGCGGCCCTCGACGGAGTCCGCGTAGTTGCGGAGCTGGTCGGCGACTTCGACTTCGATGGCGCCGCCGCCGGGGAGGACGCGGCCGTCGGAGAGCGTCTGCGCGGCGACGTCGAGCGCGTCGGTGACGCCGCGCTCGAGTTCGTCGACGACGTGGTCCGTGGAGCCGCGGAGGATGAGCGTGACGCCGTGGGCTTCCGCGTCGAGGCCTTCGACGTAGAAGAGCTCGTCCTCGTCGTCGCGACGGACGCTGCCGCGGCCGAGGTCGTCGGCGCTCGCGGCGTCGAGGTCGGAGACGATGGCGGCGCCGAGGACGTCCTTGAGGAACTCGATGTCGCTCTTCTTCACGCGGCGGACGGCGAGGATGCCCTCCTTCGCGAGGTAGTGCTGGGCCATGTCGTCGATGCCCTTCTGGCAGAGGACGACGTCGGCGCCGGTGTCGACGACCTGCTGGACCTTCTCGCGGAGCTGGTCTTCTTCCTGGTCGAGGAAGGACTGGAGCTGGTCCGGGCTGTCGATGTTGACGCTGGTGTCGGCGCTGGCCTCTTCGACTTCGATGGCCTCGTCGAGGAGGAGGACGTCCGCCTCGTCGAACTCGGTCGGCATCGAGTCGAGGACGGGGTCCTTGGAGACGGTGGCGCCGCGGAGGAGTTCGGAGTCGGAGACGGCGCGGCCCGTCTGCGTCTCGACGTGCACGTTCGCGACGTCCACGATGGTGGAGCCGTCGTCGGCCTGCACGGAGACGGCCTTGAGCGCCTCGTAGAGGAGGCCGGAGAGCTGCTCCTTGTCGATTTCGGCGCTCTTACCGGTCATGGACGTCTCGGCGACGGCGCGGACGAGTTCCTCGTCGTCCGGGTCGACGGAGACGGACTGCTCGTTGACGTACTCGCGGGCCTTCTCGCTCGCGAGGTTGTAGCCTTTGATGACGGCGGTCGGGTGGATGTCCTGTTCGAGGAGGCCCTCGGCGTTCTTGAGGAGTTCGCCGGCGAGTGCGACGGCGGTGGTGGTGCCGTCGCCGGCCTCGTCTTCCTGTGTCTCGGCAACCTCGACGATCATTTCGGCCGTCGGGTTGTCGATGTCCATCTTCTCGAGGATGGTGACGCCGTCGTTCGTGATGGTGACGTCGCCCATGTCGTCCACGAGCATCTTGTCCATCCCCTTCGGGCCGAGCGTCGAGCGCACGGCGTCCGCGACGGCGCGGGCCGCGGAGATGTTGTGCTCCTGGGCGTCCTTGTCCTTTACGCGCTGGGCGTCGTCTCCCATGATGACCATCGGCTGGCCCTGCATACGTCGCTGAGACATCGTCATCGGAACGATTGTTTGCCCTTCTATATAAAACTACCGCCGCGGGACGCCAGATACGGCCGGGAGAGCGCCCGAGACACCCGAATAGTGTGTGGGGTGTTCTCGTGGTTCAGCCCCCTGTCGGGGGCCACCAGCGATTTCCCGCCCCCAGACCACGCCCCATGCGTGACCACGCTCACCAGCGAAGACGAAGGCAAGATACTCGTCGACGCCGAGGGCGACGAACTCGGCGTCGTGACCGACGTCGAATCGGACACCGTGTGGATCGACCCCGACCCCGGCCTCGGCGAGGCGGCGCTCGCCGCCTTCGGGTGGAGCGACCACGACGAAGACGACTACACCGTCGACGCCGACGCCGTCGACACCGTCACCGAAGGCGAGCTCCGCGTCGACGCCGACCTGTAGCGGGCGCCGTCCGAGGCCGCTCCGCGGCCCGGAAACGCGGCCCTCGCCTCCCGCCTAGCACTCCACCGACCGACGCGCGGCCACCGCGACCCCGGCCCCCGTCGCGTTCACCCACACCGGCGCGCCACACGTCGCGTTCTCGAGACGCACGCGCGCCGTCTCACCCGATCCGACGTCCCGTCGCGTCCGCGTCGACCCGTTCGTCCGGACGACGACGCGCCCCAGCGTCACGCCCCCCGGGTACCGGTTCGTCACCGCCACCGTCGCGGTCGCATTCCCTCTCTCCCCCGCGGCGGACGCGTCGACGCCCAGATAGGCGCTCGCGTCGGGCGCCACGTTCACGCTCACGTCCCGGTCGAGGGACGCCCGACTCACCGCGCCCGTCCCGGTGACGAGCGCCGCCGCGACGCACAGCGCGCCCGCGACCAGCAGCCACCGGCGGAGCCGCGCCACGCTACTCCACCTCGGGCGGTTTCTCGCGCGCGCCCAACCGCATCCGATAGTAGTTGTCGTAGAAGTGCCCGAGCGAGGAGACGAACAGCGCCGTCGCGAAGAAGACGCACCAGTCCAGCGCCGGGACGGTCGAGAACGGCGCCAGGTGGACGAGCGCCGCGGCGAGCGCGAGCGTCATCACCCCGGAGAACCCGAGATAGTAGAGCCCCCAGGGGATGCCTCTGGTCGGCAGGACGTCCACGTAGAAGTCGTTCTCCGCCGCCGCCGCCGTCAGCGTCACCGCGCCCCGCCGCGAGTCGTACTCCACGAACCCGTGGTCCTCCATCTTCGGCAGATGGAACTGGTGGAGCGCGTTCTGCACGCGCTTTCGCTCCCGGTAGCTGAGCCGCTCCACCGGCTTGTCGTTCTCCCACGCCGCGACCGTGCGGACGCCGAACGCCGTCTACCCGGCCGGGACGACGCTGCGCGACCGCCCGGCCTACTTCACCGCCATCGAACCCGTGTTGAACGGGAGCTACACTTTCCGATACGCCGCGCCCCGGGGAGACCTCAGCGTTCGATCGGACGCCGAACTCGTGTTCCGGTCGGTGGAGCGCGGCCGGAACGGGAACGTCACCACGGTGTACTGGTCTCGGACGCGCCCGCTCGACGCGCGGCGCGTCGACTCGCTTCCGGCGGGGGACCGCCTCGTCGTCCCGTTCTCGTTCAACGTCTCGCGTCTCGTCGACCGACGGGATCGGATGAGCGAACGGATCGGGCACTCCCCGGGGCAGGCGGAAGCGCTCGTCCGCGTCGCGCTCACCTACGACGGGACGGTCGACGGCCGCCGCGTGAACCGGACGCGGACGTACGCGATGCCGGTGACGCTCGGCGAGACGTACCACGTCCTCGGGAACACCACCGAGACGCACGCCCACCCCATCACTCGCACCGTCACCGTCCCGAACCGCCCCGGACCCCTGCGTCGGGTCGGCGGGCCCGCGCTCCTCCTCGCCTCGCTGGCCGCGCTCGGCGCCCTCCTCGTCCTCCGGCGCACCGGCCGCCTCGAACCCACCGCGGCCGAACGCGACTACGCGGACTACCGCGACGCGCGCGCGGAGTTCGAGGAGTGGATTCACGCGGTCACGCTCCCCGACGGCGCGGCCGACCTCCCGCGCGGCGAGGCCGCGACGCTCGCGGACCTCGTGGACCTCGCCATCGACGCGAACGCCCCGGTGCTCCACCCGCCCGGGGACGACGCCTACTACGTGTTCCACGACGGCTACCGCTACGTCTACGAACCGCCGACGCTCGACGACGAACGCGCGGAACCGGCGCTGGCGGAGGGCGACGACGACTCGACGGACGCGCAGAACGCCGGGGACGCCGACGACGGATCCGGTCGCGTCGGCGGCGCGTGAGCGGGCGCTCGTCGGCACTCTCCCGCCCGCCGACCGACGTCGCATCCGCTACGCGGTGCTCGTCGGCGTTGATTCGGTAGAAGACGCCGGGACAGGGATTTGAACCCTGAACCCCGTAAGGGGACACGCTTTCCAGGCGTGCGCTTTGCCATTCGGCCATCCCGGCCCGCACTCCACGATAACTCGGTCGCCCGTTTAAAGCCTTCTCTTCGAGTCAGCGCGCGGCGAGGCGCGCGCCGACGGCGCCGGCGACGCCGACGACGACGGCGACGCCGCCCAGGACGGCGGGCGAGGGACCGCTGGCGAACGCCTCGTACGCGAGCGCGAGCACGAGGAACGCGAGCGCGGCGACGGCGCCCCACGCGACCGTCTCGCGCACTAGTCGCGCTGGGCGGCGACGGCTTCGATTTCGACGTCGACGCGCTTCGGGAGGTCGGCGACGGCGAACGCGCTCCGCGCCGGGGGGTTGTCGGCGAAGTACTCGCCGTAGGCGTCGTTCATCTCGTCGAAGTCGTCGATGTCCGCGAGGAGGACGGTGGTCTTGAGGACGTCCTGCATCGTCAGCCCCTCGTCCTCGAGGATGGCCTTCACGTTCTCGAGACACTGGCGCGTCTGGGTCGCGACGGGTTCGTCTCGGAGGTTCTCGCCGTCCGCGGTGAGCGGTATCTGGCCGGCGGTGAAGACGACGTTCCCGTCCGTGGTGGCCTGACTGTACGCGCCGACCGCCGCGGGCGCGTCCGGCGTCTCGATGATTCGCTTCATACGTCCACCGTCACGCCCGCGCGCCTTAACTCTGGGCGCGGCCTGCCGCATCGCCGCGGATTTACCCGCGCGGGCACGTACGTCCCGGTCATGCGTCGCGCTCGCGCGCTCCTCGCCGGAATCGCCCTCCTCGCGCTCTCGCTCGCCGCCGCCCTCACCCGCCGCGCCGCCCGTCGCGCCGCTCGCGTCCCGCTCAGTCCCGTGACCGCCGGGTGGCACGTGGGCGCGGACTTCCCGGAGCGCGCGGGCCTCCTCACGGGCGAGGAACCCGAGGGCGAGATGGACGACATGGCGCACTACGCCGGCCCCGACTTCGACCCGGCGCGCGTCCACCCCGCCGTCCGCGACTTCTACGAGCGAACCGGCGACTACGAGATGACCGCGACGGCGACGTGGCACCGCGGCTTCCGCCGTGGGGCGGCGCTCGCGGCCCGCGCGACCAGCGCGCTCGAACAACTGAACCTCCCCGGCCCCACCGAGCGGTCCACGGTCGTACTCCGCGGTCGCTTCGCCACCGTCCGCGGCGACGCCGACCCGCGCGACGACGTGCGCGCGTGGGTGCGAACCGACGCCGACACCGGAGAAGCGGTGTTCGTCGCGCTCTACGGGAGTCACCGCGGCGGCCGCGACACGGACGCCGACGCGCAGCGGGATGAACGCTACGTCAACTCCGAATCGTCTGACGACGCTTCGTGCTCACGTATCGCGGAGCGATACGTGAACGTGGCCGTCCCCCTCCCGTTCTCGAACCTCTCGACGGCGCTCCACCTCGCGAACGCTGGCGGGCGCGCGGGCGCGACGGGCGTGGACCTCACGACCCGCGAGGGCGCGCTGTCGGGGCTCTACCTCGTGACGCCGCTCGGCTCGTTCGCCCTCCCGCTCGAACAGCGCTTCGCGGTGCGCCCGGACGGGGACGGTATCGCGGCGACGCAGACGATGTGGGTCTGCGGCCTGCGCTTTCTCACCGTCGAGTACGAGGCGACGCGCGTGGCGGCGGCCTGAGACGCCCGGCGCGTCTTCAGACGAGCACGTCGACGTCGTAGCCGGCGTCGCGGAGGCGCGCGAGGAGGTCGCGGACGTGTTCTTCGCCGCGGGTCTCGATGTCGAGTTCGACCTCAGCGGCGTTCATCGCGACGTCCCGGTTCGTGCGGTCGTGCTGGATGGCGTAGATGTTCGCGCGCTCGTCGGTGAGGATCTCGAGCAGGTCGTCGAGCGCGCCGGGGCGGTCCTTGAGAACGGTTCGGATCTTGACGTAGCGGCCCTGGTCGACGAGGCCGCGCATGACGACGGTGGTGAGGAGGTTGAGGTCGATGTTCCCGCCGGAGAGGACGGGGACGACCGTCTCGTCGGCCTCGTAGACGAACTTCCCGGTGAGGAGCGCGGCGAGCGGCACGGCGCCCGCGCCCTCGACGAGCGTCTTCGCGCGCTCTAAGAGGAGGACGAGCGCGTTCGCGATTTCGGCGTCGCTGACGGTGACGACTTCGTCGACGCGCTCTCGGATGACGGGGAAGGTGTGCTCGCCGACGCCGCGTACGGCGATGCCGTCCGCGATGGTGTCGACGTGTTCGAGTTTCTCCACGCGCCCCTCCCGGAGGCTGTCGGCGACGCTTGACGCGCCCTCGGCCTGCACGCCGACGACGCGAATGTCGGGGTCGATGCCTTTCAGGGCGGTGGCGACGCCGCTGATGAGGCCGCCGCCGCCGATGGGGACGACGACGGTGTCGACCGTGGGGAGGTCCTCGACGATTTCGAGGCCGAGCGTTCCCTGGCCGGCCATCACGGCCTCGTCGTCGAACGCGTGGACGTACGTCAGGCCGTCCGTCTCGGCGAGTTCGTGCGCGCGCTCCTGTGCCTCGTCGTAGTCGATTCCGTGGAGTTCGACGCTCGCGCCGTAGCTCCGGGTCGCTTTCACCTTCGAGATGGGCGCGCCCTCGGGCATCACGACGGTGGCGTCCACGCCGGCGCGCGACGCGGCGAGCGCGACGCCCTGCGCGTGGTTCCCGGCGGACGCGGTGACGACGCCGGCGTCGCGTTCGCCCTCACTGAGGCGTGCGATGCGGTTCGACGCGCCCCGGATCTTGAACGAGCCGGTTCGCTGGCCGTTCTCGAGTTTCAGGTGGACCGCCGCGCCCGTCATCGCGGAGAACGTGTAGGAGTGGTCGAGCGCGGTGTGGCGCGCGACGGCGGAGACGTTCTCGCGGGCGTCCCGTACGTCGGAGAGCTCGATCATACGTACGGCGAGGCGGAGGCGCGCCTAAGCGGTTGGGGTCGCGAAGAGGAGCGTGTGACAACTGAGCCGATGCCCCGGAGCGTAATAAGCCCCCGGATAGCGGAGTGAAAGTGAAACTAGTCGGCGTCGTCGAACCGGACCGCTTTCCCCGCTCGCCCGCGCACGCCCGCCGTGGACTCTCGGCTCGCGTCGACGTGGCGCCGCGTCGTCTCGCTCGCGTGGCCCGTCTCCGTCGCCGCCGCGCTCCGAACCCTGATGCGGACCGTCGACGTCCTCGTCACCGCCGCGTTCTCCCCCGCCGCCGTCGTCGCCGTCGGCCTCGCGAACCTCTACGGCCGCGTGCCGCTCCGCATCGGCATCGGCATCGGGAGCGCCGCAATCGCGCTCTCCAGCCAGGACACCGGCGCGAACGCCGACGCGAACCGGAACGAAGCCGTCTCCAGCGCCCTCGCCGTCGCCGCCCTCGCCGGCGTCCCCATCGCCGCCGCCGGCCTCCTCCTCGGCCCCCCGCTCATCCGCCTCTTCGGCGCCACCGGCGACGTCGTCGCCCTCGGCGCCACCTACCTCGCCGTCGTCCTCGCCACCGCGCCCGCGCGCCACGTCTCCATCGTCACCCAGCGCGCCCTCCAGGGAACCGGCGACACCCGCACCCCCATGTACGTCAACGGCGGCGCCGACGTCGTCAACATCGCCGGCTCCGTCGTCTTCGGCTTCGGCCTCCTCGGCGCCCCGCGCTACGGCGTCCTCGGCGTCGGCGCCGCCACCGCCGTCTCCAACGTCCTCTCCGCGCTCGCGTTCCTCGCCGTCGTCCGCTCGGCGCGCGCGCCGTTCTCGCTCGTCCGCCCCCGCGACCCCGTCGTCGCCCGCCAACTCCTCGCCATCGCCGGCCCGAAGATCGTCGAAGGCCTCGCACGCGTCGTCGCGCAGTTCCCGTTCAACGCCATCCTCCTCGCCTTCGGCACCCCCGTCAACGCCGGCTACCAGATCGGCCTCCGCGTCTACCAGCAGGTCACCAGCCCCCTCACCCGCGGCTACCGCACCGCCACGTCCGTCCTCGTCGGCCAGGCGCTCGGCGACGGCGACCCCGACGTCGCCCGCTACCGGACGTGGGCGACGCTCGCCCTCGGCGTCCTCACCGTCGGCGCCCTCGGCCTCCTCCTCGTCGCGTTCGCCCCCGCCGCCGTCTCCCTCCTCGCGTCCGGGTCGCCCGACGCCGTCCCGTACGCCGTCGCGTTCGCCCGCGCGTACGGCCTCTCCGCGCCCCTCCTCGTCGCGTGGGTCGTCCTCTCCGGCGCGCTCTCCGGCGCGAGCGAGACCCGCATCCCCCTCCTCGCGCGCGTCACCGGCGTCTTCGGCGTCCTCCTCGGCGGTACCTACGCCCTCGGCGTCCTCCTCGGCTGGGGCGAGTTCGGCGCGTACGTCGCCGTCGTCGCCCAGTACGGCTGGCTCGCGCTCGTCGCGCTCCTCGGGTTCGCCTACTCCGACTGGGCGACGCGCGCCGCCGACATGATGCGAGAACGCGGCAGCGAGTGAGGCGGCCGACGTAGCGGGCGCCCTCGAACGAACGCGAGCGTGAGGGCTGCTGGACGCGCGCTCTCAGCGGAGAAAAACCCGGCCGAGCGGCGTGTGGCCGGTTACCGCTCGTCGAGGGCGGGGAAGTCCTGATCTGCGGGGCCGACGTAGCGGGCGCGCGGCCGGATGAGGCGGTTGTCGTCGTACTGTTCGAGGACGTGCGCGATCCAGCCGCCGACGCGGGACATCGCGAAGATGGGCGTGTAGATGTCGATTGGGATGCCCATCTGGTAGTACGTCGTCGCGGAGTAGAAGTCGACGTTCGGGGCGAGTCCCTTCTCCTCCTTCATGTACTCCTCGATGGCGACGCTCATCTCGTACCACTTCGTGTCGCCCGCGGCCTCGCCGAGCTCCTCGGACTGCTCGCTGAGGATCTTCGCGCGCGGGTCCTTCACGTTGTAGACGCGGTGGCCGAACCCGGCGACGCGCTCGCCGTTGTCGAGGGCGTCCTCGACCCACTGGACGGGGTCCTTTCCGGACGCGTCCACTTCCTTCAGCATCTCCATGACGTTCTGGTTCGCGCCGCCGTGGAGGCTGCCGCCGAGCGTGCCGACGGCGGACGTGATCGCCGAGTGGAGGTCCGCGAGCGTCGAGGACGTCACCATCGCGGAGAACGTCGACGCGTTCAGGCCGTGGTCGGCGTGCAGGACGAGCGCCTGATCGAAGACTTCCTCCATCACCGCGTCCGGCTCCTCGTCGTTCAGCATGTAGAGGAAGTTGCCGGCGTGGCTGAGGTCCGCGCGCGGTTCGACGGGGTCGTCGCCGTTCCGGATGCGCGTGAACGCCGCGACGATGGTCGGAATCTTCGCGGTGATGCGTTTCCCCATCGCGAGGTTCGCGTCGCGGTCCGTCGGGTCCTCGCCGTCCGCGTCCTCGTCGAACGCGGAGAGCTCGGAGACGGCGGTGCGGAGCGCGGCCATCGGCACCTCGTCGGCCTCGGCGAGGTCCCGGACCGTGCCGAGGCCGGCGTCGTCGACGGCGCGCTCGTCGGCCATGTCTGCCGCGAACTCGTCGAGCTCGCCCTCCGTGGGGAGCTCGCCGTGCCAGAGGAGGTAGAGGACTTCTTCGTAGGACGCCTCGCGCGCCAGATCCTCGATGGTGTACCCCCGGTAGACGAGGCGTCCCTCGTCACCGTCGATGTAGCTGAGCCCGGACTCAGCCACGAGCACACCCTCGAGCCCCTTCTTGAGTTCGTCGGACATACTCGACGGTTCTTCACGGTGTTTCAAAAGGGTTGCCTATTATCCATCGCCCCCTCGTGTGTCAACTTTTCACGCGGTAGTGCGGACGTGCGTTGAAGCCCGCGGCGGTTCGCGCGGACGGGGGCCACGGCGCGCACGCCCGGGGCTCCGGTCGGACGCTACGCCTCGCGCGCCCGCGACGCGAAGACACGCGTGACGTGGGTTTTTACGCGGGCGCGGCGAACCCACGGGGTATGCCCAGCCGCGTCGAGTACGAACCCGCGAGCGTCAAGGACCTCCTCGCGGAGATGAAGGACACCGCGGAACTCCTCATCGACCTCTCCTTCTCCGCCGTCCTCCACGGCAGCCCCGACGTCGCCCGCGAAGTCCTCGAACTCGAAGAGCGCATGGACGTCCTCCAGCTCCGCGCCCGGATGAGCCTCCTGCTCGCCGCGCGCAACCCCGAGGACGCCGAGACGCTCGCGCCCGTCCTCGGCATCATCGGCGCCGCCGAGAAAGTCTCGGACGCGAGCGGCGACATCGCCAAGGTCGTCCTCGAAGAGGTCGGCCTCCCCGACGCCATCCGCACCGCCCTCCCGGAGGCCGTCGAGCGCCTCGTGCGCGCCGAACTCGACCCCGCCTCGGACTACGTCGGGCGCACCCTCGAAGACGTCAACCTCGAGACGGACACGGGCGTCCGCGTCATCGCCGTCCGCCGCGGCGGCGACTGGCTCCCCAACCCCGGCGCCGAGACCGCGCTCGAAGCCGGCGACGTCCTCCTCCTGCGCGGGCCCGAGGAGTCCATCGCGGACGTCTACGAGACGGCGAGCGGCCGCGCCTACGAACCCCCCGCGGCCGTCGAACCCGACATCGCGGACCTCGAACGCGCCGTCGACTCCCTCGTCCTGATGAAGAACATGAGCGAACTCGCCGTCGACCTCGCGTACGGCAGCGTCCTCTTCGACAGCGACGACATCGCCGAGGAAGTCGTCGAACTCGAAGCCGAAGTGGACGCCCTACAGGCGCGCTTCGAGGCGTGGACGCTCCGCGCCGCCGCCGACGTCGCCGACCCCGTCTCCCTCCGCGGCCTCGTCCACATCGCCAACGCCACCGAAGTCATCAGCGACGCCGCCGTCGAGATCAGCGAGGGCGTCCTCCGGGGTCTCGACACGCACGTCGTCGTGCAGGAGGCCGTCGAGGAGTCCGACGAGGTCATCGTCCGCACCACCGTCGCCGCCGACGCCGCCCTCGACGGCACCACGCTCGGCGACGCCGCGGTGAAGACGGAGACGGGGATGCGCGTCATCGCCGTCCGGCGCTCCGATGGCGTCGCCGACGCGCACGCCGGCTTCCGCGCCAGCGACGACGGCAACTGGGTCATCCAGCCCGGCCCCGCCACCGCCCTTCGCGCCGGCGACGTCCTCCTCGCGAAGGGCACGCGCGCCGGCTCAGAGCGACTGCGCACGCTCGCCGGCGACGACGGGGAGTAGCGCTGACGGCCGTTCACCGTAGTGGAGAGCGTCGCGCGGGACGTCCGTTCGCCCCCGATACCGCCGCCGCCGGCGTGAGAAACACGTCCGACGTCGCTCTCCGCTCGGACGCGCCTCCCGTGGCGCCGCTCTGACAGCGCGCTCGGAGCCGACACGTCGGGCATCGACGACCGCGTCTACGTGGGGCCGTGGTTGGAGCGGTCCCAGACGGTGAGGACCGGACCGGACACCGACGTCTGCAAGTCCTCACTCTTGGAGCCGAAGGCGAAGCGAGTGAGCCGCCCGGACGTCGGCGCGCCGATGACCGTACAGTCGTAGAACTCGCCCTGCTCGACGATGGCGTCCACGACGTCCGCCTCCTCCGTGATTCGCGTGTCGACCTCTACGTCCGACCCGACCGCGCTCGCGAGGTCAGCGAGGAGGTCCTCGCGACGCGCACGCGCCGCGGGAGACAGATCCGGGTCGACGACGTGGAGGAGTTCGACCCACGCCCCGAAGTGGCGAGCGAGCGCGCCCCCGACACGGGCGGCGAGCCGCGAGTGCGGGCCGCCCGCGACCGGAACCAGGACGGCTCGTGTCCGCTCCGAGAGCGGGTCGGGGCGAACGCTCACGACGTCGCAGTCGACCGACTCGACGACCGACGTCAGCTCCGGCGTCTCGGACGTGAGGACGACGAAGTCCGCGTCGCACTCGTTCGCGCTCGTACTGAGGGCGGCGTCGAGCGTCCGCCCGGACCGAACGACCGCACTCAGCGGTCCGTCGTATCCGCCCTCCCGCACCGTGTCGACGACGAACCCGAGGCGTCGTTTCGCGGCCTCGAGCGTCTCCTGTGAGCGGTCGAGCGGCGTCTGGACCGGGAACAGCTCCGGTCGGACGAGAGCGAGGCCGCCGTCGGTACCGTCTGCGAGCGCTTCGCCGACGGCGAGGACGGACCCGTTGTCGCGGTTGCCCGGGAGCGAGACGAGCGTTCGCCCGCGTCCGGAGCCGGTTTCACGAGTCGACGTGACCGGCCACACTTCCTCGTGATTCTCGGAGCCCATACGCGTTCTTTAGAAGAACTGATATATAATAATTCCCACTAGGAAACGGGAACGGAAAATACTACGCGCAGGATACTATGGATTAGAAAACACATTTAAATACTAATTGTCGATAGGAAACTAACGCGGGGTCGGACAGGGGCGTCCGGTTCGCACGGATCCGCGGAGTACGCGCGGGCTCTCCGAACTCTCGAGGGGAAGACTGTTTACGCGAGACTGTCGACCCATCGCGTATGGACGAACGGCTCGATGAGATTGACAAACGGATACTCTACCGGCTCGTAGAGGACGCGCGTAACACGTCGGCGCCGATGGTCGCGGATGAAGTCAACGTCTCGGGAGCGACGATTCGGAACCGTATCGCACAGCTCGAAGACCGCGGTATCATCACCGGCTACCACGCCGAACTCGACTACGAGCGGGCGGAGAATCGGATGCAGAACCTCCTCGTCTGCACCGCTCCGATTCCGGAACGCGAAACCCTCGCGAAGAAAGTTCTGAACGTCCCCGGTGTCGTGAACGTCCGGGAACTCCTCACGGGCCGGCACAACATCCACGTCGTCGCGGTCGGCGCTGACACCGACGAACTGACCGCCGTCGCCCGACGCCTCACCGAACTGGGGCTCGAAGTCGAAGACGAACACATCCTCCACATGGAGGACACCGTCCCGTTCGACGAGTTCGGCCCCGAGACGGAGCGACGGAACACGCCGATGACTGACTTCCTGAGCCTCGCCGGTGGCGCCGAAGTGGTCGAACTCGCCGTCGCCGAAGACGCGCCCATCGCCGGACTGACGCTCTCCGACGCGAACGAACAGGGACTTCTCGACGACGACGTGCTCGTCATCGCGATCGAGCGCGACGACGACGTGCTCACCCCCCGCGGATTCACCAGAATCGTCGCCGACGACCTCGTCACCGTCTTCACACGCGGCAAGTCCGACGAGAACGCCCTCGACGCCTTCACCGGGTGAACCCACTCCGTACTCCGGATTCACCGCGCACTCACCGCTCCCTCTGCGTGTCACGGCGACCCCTGAAACGCTCTCGGGGACCACGCTCGGACCCGTTCGCGGTCGGCGCCGTGCACTCGCTCTCGTACGAGTCGCAGAACGCCCGCGCGAACAGCGAGAACCCGATGAAACCGTCGCGGCTTCGATAGCACTCCAACGTGACGACTGCGCAGTCCGGGAGTTCCTCGAATCGGCTCGCGACGTCGAGCCACTCCCACTCGCCGCCGGGGCCCCGTCCGGAGAGGGCGTACACGCCCTCGTCGCCGCCCCACGCGCACTCCACGTTCGTCCTCGTCTCCGCCTCGACGACGTGCGTCGATTCGTGAACGACCTGTCTGTCCCGCTTGACCCGAATGTCGACCGTCTGGCGCTCTTTCGTCTCGTTGTCTATCCCTATCCACGGGACGCGCAGCGTCGAATCGAGGTAGGGGAACGGTTCGAAACAGCCGCTCCCGGCCGAGAGTCCGAACAGACCGGTGGCGCCGAGAAACGAGCGACGGTTCATCGCTATCGGTGTCCGCGGTGTCGGAGCGCGCGGATAAAATTCACTCAGAGCTACACGTTCGAACGCGTCGGGGGACGTGCGTGGACGGCGTTCGCGCGACGAGCGGGTCGGAGACTCCGGCAGATCGCCGGTTCACTCGCGCGAAGCGCGAGGCGGCGAGACCACCGAAGGTGGTCGTAGCCGCTTTTGACCGAGCTTTTGCAAGCGACGGCGCGCGTTGCGCGCCGAGCGCTGCAAAAGGTCGTTCCGGGACACATAATACGCGGCGGGCACGCGATACGACTAATGACGAGCCTCGGCACGGCGAGCGCAGCGCCCGGTGAGATGGATACGGGCCGACTCACGGTCGGCGAGACGCGGGACGGCACGCCGGTGGGGCTGCCGGTCGCGGTCGTGAACGGCGCGGAGGACGGGGAGACGCTCTACGTGCAGGCGGCGAGCGACGGGGACGAACTGAACGGCGTGGGCGTGGTGTCGCGGGTCGTGCCCCAACTGGACCCGGCCGAGCTGTCGGGGACGATGCTGGTGACGGGCATCGCGAACTACTTCGGGTTCCAGGTGGCGGAGCACCGGAATCCGATCGACGACACGAAGCTGAACCGCGCGTATCCGGGGGATCCGAACGGGTCGTCGTCGGAGCGTATCGCGCACGCGACGTTCGAGGCGGCGACGCGCGCGGACCTGATTCTGGACCTGCATCAGGGGTCGACGAGTCGGATGATCAACGAGGTGCGGGTGCGGTGTGGGCGCCACCACCGCCTCCACCGGAAGTGTCTGGAACTGGCGAAGGTCTTCGACTGCGGCTACATCCTCGATCAGAAGGGCCCGGAGGGGCAGTTGGCGCGCGCGGCGCCCGACGAGGGCGTGCCGACGATCGATCCGGAGCTCGGCGGCTGCGTCGGCTGGGACGAGGAGTCCATCGAGTACGGCGTGCGCGGCGTGTTCAACGTTCTGCGCCACTACGGCTTCCTGCCGGGCGATCACGACCCGGAGCCGCAGACGCGCGCGCACGCGTTCGACCGGTACGGTGCGCCGGCGGGCGGACTCGTGGATTACGCGGTCGAGATCGGTGACGAGGTGGAGCGCGGCGACACGCTCTTCCGGGTCGTCGACGTCTTCGGGCAGGTGAAAGCGGAGATTTCGGCGGACAACGACGGCGTCTTCTGGCGTTCGCGGCGCCTCCCGCAGGTGGCGTCGGGCGAGTACGTCTGCTCGGTCGGGACGACGATAGACACGTACTAGCGGGCGTCGTCGAGGGCGACGAGCGCGTCTTCGTCGGCGGTGAGCCACGTCGTCACGAGTTCGTCGTCGCTCGCGTCCTCGGGGAAGACGGTGTAGTGCGCGCCGTCGTCGTCGCGCGCGACCCGCCAGGTGAGCGCCCGGGGCCGCGCGTCCGCGGCGACGCGTCTCGGCGCTCCCCGCTCGCTCGCGGTCGCACCGCTGGTCATCGGTCCACCTCGCGGGCCGTCGACGATGCGTGCGGTCTCATCGCTCGTTCGAACGGTGGGGTCGGCCGGCCAAACACCCTCTCATTTCCGGACGAACGGCGGCAGAACTAGGTCGGATAGAGACGAACAGTTGGCCACAACGCATATATGTGGTGGTTCGTGCACTATCGCTCGGGGTTGGTCGGGGCGTCCCACGTGCCGCGAACGAGCGGGCGCGCGACGTGCCGGCGCGCGCACGGCGGCACCTCGTACCACCCGAGCGAGAGCGTTCGGTCGAGGGGCGCCGCCGTCTTCCCGTCCGCGCGCGTCCCGCAGTCGCGACACCGATAGCCCTGGTCCGCGCCCGCGGACTCCATCGTCCGCTCGCAGTCGGGGCACGTCGGCGTCACCAGTTCGGTCGTCACGCGCTCGCGGAGCGCGAACTTCTCCAGTTTCAGCGTGCCCTCGGAGACCTCGCCACAGACCGTCACGACGTCGCCCTCGCGGAGCGCTCGCACCCGGTCGCGAAAGCGCTTCGTCGGTTCGAACGCCGCACACGGGACCGTCGCCGTCCCGTCCGCGACGTCGACGAAGACGTGCCCGCCGCGACGCGTCTCCGGCATCGAGGCGACCGTTCCCGTCACTCGATACGCGCGGCCGTCGCGCAGGGCCGCCAGCGCGTCCGCGTCCCGCAGGTGGGCGTCCGTCCCCTGGTTCGTCACGAACAGGCGCGCCCCCGCGGTCGGTTCGGCGTCGATGGCGGCGGCGACGGCGCGACACGCCGCGGGGTCGTCCCCGCGGATCCCGTGCAGGATGGGGCCGGGCGTGTGCGGGACGCAGACAGTCTCGTCCTCCCCGCGGTCCACGGTATCCCAGGCGTCCGGGTACGCCGCGTCCGCCGCCGCGAACACCGACTCGTGGTCCACGTCGCGCGCCGTCCCCCAGCGGGACTCCTCGCGGTAGGCGATGTGCTCGTACGTCCACTCGGAGAACGCGCGCCACGCCCCCACCGCCGCGAGCGCGCCGATGCGCCCGCGGCCGTTCTTCCATCCGGCCGCGCGATAGCCGGCCGATTCGGCGAGCGCCGTCGCGTCCGCGAGCGCGTGGTGGTCGCGCACCGCGTCCCGCGCGAACGCCGCGACCGACTCGGGGACGGCGTCCGGGTCGCCCGGCGCGACCACGAGGCCCGGGTTCGTCCGCTCGTCACCGACCTCGGCGGCGTCCTCGACTATCTCCTCGGCGACGGCGAACGCGCTGTCTACGGGCGCGTCAGTGTGCACCGCGAGCGCCGCGTTTCCGCGCGTCTTGTGTTCGACCGCGGGGTTCAGGCGGACGAGCAGGACGCGCGCGACGTCGTGGCCGTCGTCGGCGAGTCGTTCGGCCACGCGGTGCGCGACGTACGTCGTGCACATCCCGCGCGCCCGCGAGTCAGTGTCGTCGATGCCGACCGTCGTCACGTCCCCACGTAGCCCGCAGGGCTACCTACGGCTTTCGACACGACCGCCGCGCGGCACAATACATATATGTGCATACCGGCTTACAGTCCCGTATGTCCCGGTCGGCACTCATCGAGAACGTCACCGCGATGCTGGCGGACGCGGGGTTCACGGTGAGCGACCGCTGCGTCATCCGGCCGAAGAGCTTCGACGTCGCCGCACGACGTGGCGACGACTTGGTCTTCGTGAAGATACTCGCGAACGTCGACGGCCTCGACGCCCCCACGGGCGCGGAGATGCGACGCCTCGGTCACTACCTCCACGGAACCCCGCTCGTCATCGGCCTCCGAACCCGCGATCAGGAACTCGAACCCGGTGTCGTCTACTTCCGCCACGGCGTCCCCGTCATCAGTCCCGACACCGCCCTCGACCTCTTCCTCGAGGGCGTTCCGCCGCTCGTCTACGCCGCCCCCGGCGGCCTCTACGTCAACATCGACGGCGACGTCCTCGCGGACGAACGCGAGGAACGCGGGTGGAGCCTCGGCCGTCTCGCGACCGAACTCGGCGTCTCCCGTCGCACCGTCTCGAAGTACGAGGACGGCATGAACGCCTCCATCGACGTCGCCGTGAAACTGGAGGAGGTGTTCGGCGACGACCTCACCAGTCCCGTCGACGTCATCGACGGCGCCGACGAGGTGCGCGACGCCGACCCCACCCCGGAGGACCCCGAGGCCGACCCCGCGGATCAGCCGATCGTCACCGTCCTCACCCGCGCGGGCTTCGACGTCCACCCCACCGTTCGCGCGCCGTTCAAGGCCGTCGGCGAGGACACGAACCGACCCGAGGGCCTCCTCACCGGCCACTCCTCTCTCACCGACGCCGCGGTCAAGCGCGCGAGCATCATGGGCAGTCTCGGCCGCGTCACCCGCACCCGCGCCGTCTACTTCGTGGACGAATCCTCGAAGCAGTCCATCGACGGCACCGCCATCATCGAACGCGAGGAACTCGAATCGATCGACGACCCCGACGAGTTCCGCGACCTCCTCCAAGAGCGCGGCGACGACGCCGAGACGGAAGCCTAATCGGCCGCAGTCGGTCGCGCGCTCTCGCGTCCGTCGTCCCGTCAGCCGACCGCTCGGCGCGGCGAACTCCCGCGCCGACGCCGTCCCTCGCACGTTAGGGACCCCGCCTAAGTCGCGCGGCCGCGAACACGTGACCCGACCGCCCTCTGACGCTATGCCTCTGAACCCGAACGACCCCCCGAAGCAGGACTCGCTGACCGACCGCGGCCGTCGCTCCGCGGTCCGTCGCGACTGGCGGCCGGACGCCTCGCCGTCGGAACAGGTACTGGACGCCGTTGCCGCCGCGACCGGTCGAGCGCCCGACCGACTGCCGCCGCTGTACGACGTCCTCGACCCCGACGCGCTCGACGCGCTCCTCGACGCGCGCGCCGACGCCGACGGCTCGCGTCCGCCGATAACCGTCGAATTCCGCTACGAGGGCTGTGACGTGACGGTTCGGCGCGGCGTCGACGTCTCGCCGCCCCGGGCGACGCGGACTGACCCCGCCGTCGGCCGGCCCGTCCGTCACCGCGCGCCCGACCGGTCGAGCGCGGCGGCCAGTAGCTTCCGTTCCGCCGCGCGAATGTGCTCGGAGACGGTCGCCGTGCTGATGTCGAGGGCGTCCGCCACGTCCTCCGTGCTGCCCTCGCGCGGCCACTCGTAGTAGCCCGCGTCGTAGGCGGCCCGGACGACCTCCCGCTGTCGGTCCGTGAGCAGCGAGCGTGCCAGCCGCCGGAACGCCGAGTGCGAGAGCGTCGGCGTGACGGCGCTCCGCTCGCGCTTCGAGACGAGTTCCGCGTCAGAGTTCTCGTCGAGGAACCCCTCGATTACCGCAGTCTCGTCGTACCGCGGCGGGACGTCCGCGACGATGCGGCCCTCGCCGTCGGCGGAGGTGGCGCGCCGCGGGAGCGCGCCGAGTTCCGCGAGGCTGAACGCCGGACAGTTCCCCGTCGCGAGGAACTCGAAGAACCCGCCGTCGTCGTACGCGTGGAGCAGCGACGCGTCGATGGTCTCGAACGGTTCCGTCAGGGACAGAATCCGCTCCGGGGACGTCCCCGTGATGGTGAAGAACTCCGCGTAGCGCTCGCCGGCGCGCGGAATCATCTCCGCGAGTTCGAACGCGCACGTCCCGTCTTCGGTCGCGGCCACGAACGGGTACGACGCGTCGCCGAACGAGAACGCCAACTCGACGGCCGCCGCCGGCCGGTCCTTCTCTGACATGATCTCACGACGCCCGTACCGGCCTCACCGTATTCAATCGACGGGGCGCCCTCGTGTCGCCTCCGGGTCCTTCTTCTTGCTCCGTCCCATAGCGTCCGCCGTGAGCGATCTGGAACTCTACGTCCTCCCCGGATGTCCGTACTGCGCGAAAGTCACGTCCAAACTCGACGAACTCGGCCTCGACTACGTCGAACACGAGGTCCCGAGTTCGCACGCCCAGCGCGACGAGGTCGAGCAGGTCAGCGGCCAGACGGGCGTCCCCGTCCTCGTCGACCCCGACCACGACGTCACCGGGATGCCCGAGAGCGACGACATCGTCGCGTACCTCGAAGAGACGTACGCGTGAGGGTGTCGGCGGGACGACTTTCGCGCGCGAGCGGAGGCGGACAGGCCTATGTACGATCAATGGTAACGTACCCCACGCGCACGGGTGACCGGGCGCGACCCAGATGACAGAGACACCATCCACGAAACGGATCGGGGTGTTGAGCCTGCACAACAGCAAGGAGACGAAAGCGATACTCAACGCCATCGAGGCGTTCGGCCACGAACCCGTGTGGATCCGCGAGGAGACGCTCTCGCTCGCGGTCGAGGGCGGCCGCGGCCGCGTCGACCCGGACGTCGACGCCGTCGTGAACCGCCTCCTGTTGACGAAGAGCGACACGGGACTCGCGGACCTCGGCGTCGTCGAACTCTTCGAGGACCACGAGATACCCGTGCTGAACCCGAGCGCGGCCGTCCTCCGCACGACCTACGAACCCGCGGCGCTCCGCATCCTCGCCGACGCGGGCGTCCCCGTCTCGGACACCTACCAGGACTTCGACGGCCGCCACGACGGCTCTGGCGACGCCGACCGGCGCTACGTCCGCAAGCCCGTCCTCGGGACGAACGGCGCCGGCGTCTCCATCGCCGAGTCCGCCGACGGCCGCCCGCCCGCGTCCCGCCGAACGCTCATCCAGGCGTTCGTCGACACGGGCGAGCGCGCCTCCGACATCCGCGTCTACGTCGTCGGCGGCGACGTCGTCGGCGCGATGCGCCGGCACGCCCCCGACGGCGACTGGCGAACGAACGTCGCGGTCGGCGGCGCCGTCGAAGACGTCACCGACGACCTCGACGAGAGCGTCCGCGAGACCGCGGTTCGCGCCGTCGACGCCCTCGACCTCGACGCCGCCGGCGTGGACGTCATCGGAACGGAAGACGAGTCGTACGTCCTCGAAGTGAACGCCACCGCGGGCTTCAAGGGCCTCTTCGAAGCGACCGGCGTGAGCCCCGCACCCCACATCGCCCGCCTCGCCATCGAACGCGCCGACGGCGACGTAGACGACGCCGTGCTCGACGAGCACGAGACCAGACTCGCCGACGAGTGGCCGGCGTGCGCGCCCGACCTCTCCCCCGAGGAGGACTTCCGCACCGTCGGCTACACCGAGAGCGTCGACATCGCGGGCGGCGGCGGCATCGCCACCGCCATCGCGAAGTCCGACACGGGCGCGAAACGCACCACCGTCGACCTCTCGCTCGCCGCCGAAGTCGGCGCCGGCCCGCTCGAAGGCACGACGAGCGTCCGCTCCGGCTCCTCGAAGTCGAGCAGCTCCCGCCCGCTCGTCACCCTCGACGTCCGCGTCGGCGACCGCTGGCACGAAGTCACCGCGGACGTCATCGACCGCGAACACATGAACTACCCCGTCCTGCTCGGTCGGGACATCCTCGACGACTACTTCGTCGACGTCTCCACGCGCGCCCCCGGCGACGCGACGAACGAGGAGTGACCACCGCGCGCCGCGCGCGACCCGTCGGCGCCTTAGGCGGTCGATAGTGATATCGGGCGGGCGCGACGCCCGAGACGATGGGTGATCCGACCAGACGTCGCGTCCTCGCCGGTGCCGGGCCGGCGGCGGTGGCGGCCCTCGCCGGCTGTTCCGCCGGTCGGGACGCCGACGCGACGTCCGAATCGACCGAACCGACCGATGAGACCACCGAAAACACCGACCAGAACCCGATGAGCACCGTCTTTCACTACTCAGACGAGAGCGCCCAATCACACGCCGTAGCGAACGTGACGAACCTCCTCGCGGACGACACCGTCGACCTCGGGACCGTGACGCTCGTCGCGAACGGCGCCGGCCTCGCCCTCCTCACGACCGACTCGAACGAGGCGGACGCCGTCGAACGCCTCGCCGACGACGGCGTCCGATTCCGCGCGTGCCGGAACACCATGGACGCGAAGAACTACGCGGAGTCCGACCTGCTGTCCGGCGTCGAACCGGTCCCCTCCGGCGTCGGCGAACTCGCGAAGCGGCAAGCCGCCGGCGACGCGTACATAAAGACTCCCTGACGCGCGACGCGGGCGTCGGCCCGCGGGACGGCGCATCCGATCACGGACCCCGACGGCGCGAGCGCCGTGAGACAGCTCAGACGCCCGTCGAGTAGCGGAGCAGGCCCGCGATGCCGCCGAACGCGTTGAGTAGCTGTTCGCCCTTCTCGAAGTCCGTGCTGATGAACGTGGTGTCGGTGCCGCGCTGATCCGCGATGTTCATCAGGTGGTCGATGACGTCCTCGCGCTCGCCCTCCTCCACCGTCGCCCCGCACTCCTCGCACTCGTGGGCGGGAATCTCGTCCTTTCGGCGGTCGATGAGAGCTCGTTCCTCGTGGCCGTTCTCGCACTCGTAGGTGACGACGTCCTGTCGCATGTCCTCGCTCAGGAGGAGGGTCTCCACCGACCCCATCACGAGGTTCCGACGGGTCGCCTCGAAGCCGTACGTGGCGAGGTCGCCGTCGTGGAGTTCCTTGAAGAAGCGCTTCATCGCGTTCTTGTCCTCCATGAGCGCCGCCTCCGCGAGCGCGTCCTCGCCCGCGTCCACGAGGTCGTAGAGCCCGGACTCGTCCGTGTAGGAGACGTCGAACTTCCCGAGGACCTTCTCCTGGATCTCGTGGTGGAGGTAGTCGCCGTCGAGGAACTCGTCCTTCGTCGGCGAGGGCCCGCCCACCAGGACGCCGTCGAGGTCGTGGCGCTCCGGGACGAAGAGGTCGTTCGCCATCTCCGCGACCTCCTGGTAGAAGTTGTCGATGGCCTCTAAGCGCAGGCGCGCGAAACGCTGGGCGGACTGACCACCCTTGCGCTGCTTGCCCGGTACGAGCGACGACGCGGACTTCACCGGTTCGACGCGCTTGCCCTTCAGCCACCCGACGTTCGCCTCGCGCCGGTCGAGGACGATCAGACCGTAGAGGCCCTTGTCCGCGAACATGTTCTCCAGCGGCTCCGTCAGGAACGCGCTGTCGCAGTGGTAGCGGAACGACTGGATCGGCTCCGGCGGCGACTCCAGCACCTCCGTCACCATGTCCGTCTGCCCGCCGCCCACGTCGATGGACCCCGAGAACAGCACCATCCCGTTCTCCGGCGGATACGTGTCGTAGTAGCGCAGGCGGTCCTTGATGGACGTGAGCGCGTCCTGCACCGCCGTCCGCGTCTGCTTCGACTTGATGTTCGACGCCTCCGAGTGCTCCTGCGTGACGTGCGCGACCACGTCCGAGACCTGCTTGTCCTCGGGGACGTAGATGGAGACGAGTTGCGTCCCGCTCCCGGAGTACTCCTGGAGCTGCTCGATGACCTTCCGGAACTCGTACTTCCGGCGGTCCTCGGACGCCTGCTCGCCCTGCTGCTCGCTCATTGTGCGTCTCTAGGGTGGTGTACCGGTAAGTACCCTTTGACCTTTTGCGCGACGCGGCCTACGGCCGCGCTCGGCACGGGAACTATCCGCGTTCCCGTCGGTCGCTCGCGGTCGGTGCGCTAGCCGTACCGAACGCGTCACGTCCCCGTTCGGGTTCGCGCCACCCGCGAGCGCGGCGGCCCCTATGAACTAAGTCGAGAACCCGCCATCGTGGGGTAGTGGTCGCTCAGCGCACTCGACTGGCCGGCTGGTTCCTCGCGGCGGCCGGGAGCGCGCTCGCCCTCTCCTTGCTCGCCGACCTCGCCGCGTCCGCCGACCCGGCCTACTGGCTCATCGAGGCCTACCCCGTCGTCCTCGCGCTGCTCCTGGTGGGGGCGGGCGTCCTCCTGGCGCGCGACGCGCTCGTACCGGACCGCTCGCTCGCGCGCCTGCTCGGGTGGCTGGCGCTCGGCGTCCTCGCGCTCTCGGTGCTCTCGGTCTACCTCTACTTCCTCGCCATCGAGTTCGCCGGGAACGAGATGCTCGACACCCCCGTCGGCGCCATCACGATTCTCACGTTCGGCGCGCTCATCGGCCTCCTCGTCGGCGTCTACGACGCCCGCGCCGTCGAACGCAAGCGCGCCGTCGAACGCCGCGAGCGCGAACTCGAAGCGCACAACGAGCGCCTCGACGAGTTCGCGAGCCTCGTGAGCCACGACCTCCGGAACCCGCTGAACATCATGCTCGGACACGCGGAACTGCTGCGGGACGAACGCGATAGTCCGCACCTCGACGCGATAGCGCGCGCCGGCGACCGGATGCAGGAGATAATCGCGGACCTCCTCTCGCTGTCCCGCGCCGGCCGGACCATCGACCGATGGGAACCGGTCTCGCTCGCCGTCGCGCTCGGCGGGGCTGGACGACCGTTCCGACCGGCGACAGCGACCTGGCGCTCGACGTCCCCGACGACAGCACGGTCGCGGCGGACGAGGCGCGCTTGCGGAACGTCTTCGAGAACCTCTACCGCAACGCCATCGGGCACAACGCTGCGCCGGTCACCGTCACCGTCGGCCTCCTCGATGCGGCGTCGGCCGGGGGCGACGGCGCCGCCGGCTTCTACGTCGAAGACGACGGGATCGGCATCGACACCTCCCACCGCGAGACGGTCTTCGACGACGGGTACACGACGGACGCGGCCGGGACGGGACTGGGGCTCTCCATCGTCGCGGACATCGTCGAAGCCCACGGCTGGACCGTCTCGGCGACGACCGGTGCGCGCGGCGGCGCTCGGTTCGAAATTCGCACGAGCGAGCGCGCCGGCCGCTGACTCGGACGGGGCCGGCGCCGAGGGTGCGCGCGGCGGCCGGTCTCTCGGCCGCCGCGTCCTACGTCGATGCCGGTGCGTGGACGGCGCGGGCGTCGTGGGCGCTCGCGCGTCGCGTCGGTTCGACGCGAACTTCGACGGTGACGTTCCGACCGCTGCGCTCGCCGATCCGATCCGCGAGCGTCCCGGCCAGCGCTGGATATCGTTCGCCGGGCGGTCCCGTGACCGCCACGGTGACGGTCGTCTCCCCGCGGACGAGCGGGCCGCCGCCGTAGCCGAGTCGCATCCCCGTCACGTGCGCGTCCTCGTACGCCGGCGCGGCGAGCGTCGCGCGCACCTCGTCGTCGACGACCCGCTGGAAGTGGACCTGCTCGTACGTCGGCACCACGGCGCCGACGACGAACGCGACGACGACGGCGGCGACCGCGACCCCGTAGACGGCCTCGCGCACCGTCGGCGGTCGGTCCGGCCGGAACGCCGACCAGCCCGCCTTCGGCCGGTAGCCGAGGAGGACGAGGACGACGACGACGGCGACGTTGACCGCGACGACGTTCATCGCGAGGAGCGTCGCCGCACCGACCGCGGCCGTCGGTGACCCCCACGCGAGGCCGACGCCGACCGCGGCCGCCGCCGGGATGAGCGCGATGGCGATGGCGACGCCCGCGAGCGTCACCGGGAGCGCCGTCGGGAGCGCGAGCGCGCCCGCCGCCCCGGAGGCGAGCGCGAGCAGGAGGCTCGGCAGCCCCGGCGAGAGCAGGTTCGCCATCTGGACGACGTCGCCGATGGCGAGCACGGACGTGACGACGCCGGTTGTGCGCATCGCCCACGCCGCCGCGGCCGCGCCGACGACCGCGAGCGCCATCCCGACCGCCTGCGAGCGCAACCCGCCGACGACGAGCGCGCGGTCGCCGGCGACGCCCCCGACGCCCGTGGAGAGCACCGCGCCGACGAACGGCGAGACGACCATCGCGCCCGCGACTGCGAGCACGGAGTCCTGCGTCAGCCCGACCGTCGCGATGACCGTGCTGAACACGACGAACAGGACGTACGAGCGCTGGCTCGGCATCGCCTGTCGAGCGCTCGCGCGCACCTCCTCCAGGGCGACCGTGTCGTCGCTCCCACCCGACTCCGCGTAGCGCTCCTCCAGCCGCTGGAAGTTCGGCGTCGTCACCGCCTCCGCGCTCGTTATCACCGTGTAGGCGCCGGAGGCCACGCCCGCGTCGTGGAGCGTATCCATGACGTCCTCGACCGCTTCCGGGGGTAAGGGGAACCGGAAGAGCAGGCGGCCCGCGCCGTCGTCGGGGCTGCGCTCCTCGGTGGCCACGTGGTCGACGCCCGCCTCGGCGAGCACCTCGTGGACGGTCTCCTCCTCCGCCTCCGGGACCACGACCTCGACGTACCGCATACGCCCCCTCCGGGTGCCGCCGGTATGACTACGCGGCCGATACTCCCTCGATCTCGCGGTAATGGCGCGTTACCCCCGGATCGCTCCGCGTTCGCCGAACCCGGAGCGCGCCGACCGGTCCTACATCGAGGTCGGTGCCTCGACGCCGAGGACGTCGAGGGCGTTCGCGAGGGTGTTCCGGGCGCTCGCGACGAGGGCGAGGCGGGCGCCCCGAACGGCGGGGTCGACGTCGTCGGCGAGGACGGGGCACTCGCGGTAGAAGGCGTTGAACGCGTCGGCGTACTCGCGGGCGAACGTCGCTATCTGGTGGGGTTCGAGGTCCGTCGCGGCCTCGTCGACGACGCCGGGGAAGCGCGCGGTCTCGCGCAGGAGGTCGATTTCGGCGTCGTCGTCGAGGACGCTCGCGTCGACCCGCTCGGGGACGTCGGCGTTGTCGAGGATGCCGCAGCAGCGCGCGTGAGCGTATTGGATGTAGGGGGCGGACTGCGCTTCGAAGTCGAGGGCGTCCTCCCACTCGAACGTGATGGCCTTCTGGGGCTGCTTGGAGACGATGTCGTAGCGGACGGCGCCGACGCCGACCTGTTCGGCGATGCGTTCGACGTCGTCCTCGTCGACGTCGTCGTCGCGGATACGGTCGTCGAGGCGCGTCTCGACTTCGTCGCGGGCGCGCCGCACGGCCTCGTCGAGCAGGTCGTCGAGGTCGACGCCGGTGCCGGCGCGCGTGCTCATCTTCCCCTCGGGGAGGTTGACGTAGGAGTAGATGACGTTGTCTAGCTGGTCGGTGTCGTTCCCGAGGAGGTCGAGGGTGGCCTGTAGCTGGCCGGCCTGTAGCTTGTGGTCCTCGCCGAGGACGGTGACGGAGCGGTCGTACGCGTCGAACTTCCACTCGTGGTGCGCGAGGTCGCGGGTGGTGTAGAGGCTGGTGCCGTCCGAGCGGAGGAAGACGAGTTTCTTCTCGTAGCCCCGCTCGGAGAGGTCGAGCTGCCACGCGCCATCCTCGACGGCGGCCTCGGGGCGCTCCTTGAGGCGGTCGGCGAGTTCGCGCGTCGCGCCGTCGCGCATGAACTCGGTCTCCTTCACGAACTCGTCGAACTCGGCGGGGAGGCGGCGGAGGCACGCGCGCATCCCGGAGAGGACCTGGTCGACGACGCGCTGGACGCGTTCGTAGGTCTCGTCGTCGCCCTCCTCTAAGCCCTGAAGGATCTCCTGGATCTCGGACTCGGCGTCCTCGACGCTATCGGCGTCGGCGTTCTCGAGGTACTCGTTGCCCTTCCGATAGTAGCGCACGAGGTCGTACTCGATGCGGTCGCGTTCCGGGTCGGATTCGAGGTCGTCCTCGTCGAACGTCTCGTACGCCCACGTGAAGACGGCCATCTGGCGGCCGGCGTCGTTGACGTAGTACTCGGTGGTGACGTCGTGGCCGGCGTAGTCGAGGAGGCGCGCGACGGCGTCGCCGACGATGGGGTTGCGCGCGCGGCCGACGTGCACGGGCCCGGTCGGGTTCGCGGACGTGTGCTCCACGAGGACGTCCTGACCCGTCGCGGGGAGTTCGCCGTAGTCGTCGTCCCGTCCCGCGTCGAGGGTGTCCGCGTAGTAGGCGGGCGTCGGGAGGGCGTTCACGTACGGGCCCTGCGCGCGGACGGCGCTGAGGTACTCGTAGCCGGTGGTGTCGACGGCGTCGGCGACGCGTTCGGCGACGGCGGGCGGCGCCGCGCCGAGTTCGCCGGCGAGGCGGAACGCCGCGCTGGAGGCGAGGACGGCGTCGACGCCCTCGGGCGGTTCTTCGATGCCGAGGTCGTCCGTCGGGAGGTCGAGGTCGGCGAGGGCGGCCCGGAGCGCGTCCTCGACCTCCGCGCGGAGTGCCAGGAACATAGCACGCAGTGCGGCGCGCGTGCTCAAATGCGTTCTGAAACGCGAGGGCGTCGCGGGTCCGGCGCTCAGAGGGTGATCGTCTCGCCGTCGGCCGGGACCGCGACGTCCGCGACGGCGTCGCGCAGGTCGTCGCGCGAGAGCGTCTCCGGGACGGCGTCGTACCAGACGGTGTCACCGGCGAGCCAGAGCGACTCGCTCCCCGCGAGGGCGAACCCGCAGACGGGCGCCATCGCCGCTGCGATCTCGCCGCGGCCGTGTCGCGCCGGCGTCCGCCGGACCGTCACGCTGTCGAACTCGCGAGCGTCGGAGACGGGCCGGACGTCCGCGAGGCCGTCCGCCTCGAAGTCGTCGGCCTCGACGGGGTTGCAGAAGACCGGCGTGTCCGGGTCGACCGCGTCATCCCAGTCGTCCCAGTGGTCGGTGTGGCGGTGCGTCACGAGCACGGCGTCGTGGTCGAGGTCCACGTCGGAGAGGGGGACGAGCGGGTTGCGCCGCCGGCGGGGCGTGTTCTCGACGGGCGGATTCGCGCCCCGTTCGGAGAGCATCGGGTCGACGAGGAAGCGCGTGCCGTCCAGTTCCACGAGGAGCGTCGCGTGCCGCGCGAGCGTCACCTGCATGCCCGGTGCGTTCGCGACCCCGCCCCATGACTGCTCGCCGACCAGCGGGATTCAGGCGTTCGGGCGGGCAGGCGCGCGCTCGACGGCCTGCGTCGGGCCGTCGAAGTAGTCGGGGTGGCAGAGCCACGCGAGCGTCTCCAGCGCGTCGACGAGGCGGGGGCTCGGACAGTTGAGGACGTCGCCGTCGAGGAGGTAGATTTCGCCGTCGCGGACCGCGCTGAGGTCGTCCCAGCCGTCGCGCTCGCGGAGGACGTCGAGTTCGCGGCGGGCGTGCGCGACGTCGAAGCCGCACGGGGAGACGACGACTCGTTCGGGGTCGAAGGCGGCGACGTCGGCGAAGTCCTCGGGCGCGGAGTAGGCGCCGGGGTCGGCGATGCCGTACTCGCCGCCGGCGAGCGCGACCATCTCGGGGACCCAGTGGCCGGCGACCATCAGCGGGTCCATCCAGTCGAACGCGAGCGTCCGCGGGCGGCCGTCGGCGGCGACGGCGGCGAACGCGCGCTCCTCGACGCGCGCGATGCGCTCGGTGAGGTCGGCGACGAGCGATTCGGCCTCGCGTTCGCGCCCGAGGGCGTCGCCGATGCGGGCGACGTCGTCGAGCACGTCGTCGAGCGAGCGCGGGTCGGTGGTGAGGACGTCCGGGTCGCACGCGCAGTCGTCGAGGGCGTCCTCGACGAGCGCGCGGTCCACGGCGCAGACGTCGCAGACGCCCTGCGTGATCACGACGTCGGGGTCGACGGCGTCGAGGACGTCGGTGTCTATCTCGTAGACGTCCCCGGCGCAGACGTCGTCGTCGATGTCGGCGCTCGACCCGTCGGGGTCGAGGAGGCAGCGCGAGGCGCGCGGCCGTTCGGCGGCCGCGGGCGGATAGTCGCACTCGTGGGAGACGGCGGCGGGTTCGACGCCGAGCGCGTACGCGATTTCGGTCGCGGACGGCAGGAGCGTGACGACGGTCGGGGGCACACCGCGTGGGACGCGCGCTCGCGCCGTAAAACCACCTCCTCCGGGTCGTCGCGCGTCTCGCCACGCTTTTGGCCTCGCGGCCCCCGGCTAGGGGTATGCCGGAGCAGGTGGACTCGCCGAGCTATCACCACGAGAACCACACGGCGGCACAGACGTGTGGGTGGACGGCGAACGCCCTGCGCGGGGAGGGAACCTGCTACAAGCACGCGTGGTACGGCATCCGTAGCCATCGCTGCATCCAGATGACGCCCGTCGTCCGATGCAACGAGCGCTGCGTCTTCTGCTGGCGCGACCACAACGGCCACGCGTACGAACTCGACGGCGTCGAGTGGGACGACCCGGAAGCGGTCGTGGACGCCTCTATCGACCTGCAGAAGCGCTTGCTCTCCGGGTTCGGGGGGAACGACGAGGTTCCCCGGGAGCGCTTCGAGGAGGCGCTCGACCCGAAGCACGTCGCCATCAGCCTCGACGGCGAACCGACGCTCTATCCCTACCTGCCCGAACTCCTGGAGGCGTTCCACGACCGAGGAATGACGACGTTCCTCGTCTCGAACGGGACGCGCCCCGGGGTGCTGCGGGAGTGCGACCCCACGCAGTTGTACGTCTCCGTCGACGCCCCCGAGCGCCACACGTTCGATTCCGTGGTGGGCGCGACGGAGGACGACGCGTGGGAGTCGCTCGTCGACACGCTCGACGTCCTCCACGACAAGTCGGAGACGCGGACCGTCCTGCGGACGACGCTCGTGGACGGGGAGAACATGCGGCACCCGGACTGGTACGCGGGCCTCTATCGGCGCGCCGACCCGGACTTCGTGGAGCTGAAGGCGTACATGCACGTCGGGCACTCGCGCGGGCGCCTGGACCGGGACTCGATGCCGTCGCCGGAGTCCGTCGCGGCGTTCGCCGAACGGGTGCAGGCGCACATGCCCGACCATCCCGTGTTGAAGACGCAGGAGGCGTCGTCGGTGGCGCTCCTCGCGCGCGAGGAGGAGACGTGGGTGCCCGCGCTCGGCCCGGACGGCGACCTCTACGACTGACCCAATTCTGGGACGCGTCCCACAAGTATTATGCTCGCGGCGCGAGTACCACGTGGTATGGCACGAGCGACGCGCGCGGTGGGCTACGACGAACTCGCCGCGCTCAAACTCCTCGCGCTCGAGGGCGCGCGACGCGGCGACGTGAAAGTCGCCTGCGCCGACCTCGCCGACCGACTCGACACCTCCACCCAGACCGCCTCCCGACGCCTCCAAGCGCTCGAAGAAGCCGACTACGTCGAACGCGACGGCGTCAGCGACGGCCAGTGGATCCGGATCACCGACGCCGGCGAACGCGCCCTCCGCGGCGAATACGAGGACTACCGGCGCGTCTTCGAGGAGTCCGACGCCCTCGAACTCGACGGCCACGTCACCGGCGGCATGGGCGAAGGCCGACACTACATCTCCCTCCCCGGCTACCAGCGCCAGTTCGAAGACCGACTCGGCTACGAACCCTACCCCGGCACCCTCAACGTCGAACTCGACGCCGACTCCCGCCGCGCCCGCTCCGCGATGTCCGCCATCGACGGCGTCCCCATCGACGAGTGGGAGGACGACGAACGCACCTACGGCTCCGCCACCTGCTATCGCGCCACCCTCGACGCCGACGGCGACAGCTACGAACCCGTCCACGTCATCGTCCCCGACCGTACCCACCACGACGACACCCAACTCGAACTCATCGCCGCCGACGAACTCCGCGCCGTCCTCGGCCTCGACGACGGCGACGAGGTGACCGTCCGTGTCGAGTGACCGCCTCCGCGCCGACGACGCCAGCGACACCGCCGCCGCGGCCGTCGACGCCATCGCCCGCGCTGACCCCGTGCTCGTCCACGACGCCGCCGACCGCGAAGGCGAAGTCGACCTCATATACCACGCCGCCGACGTCACCCCCGACGCCGTCGCCCGCATGCGCAACGACGCCGGCGGCCTCGTCTGCACCGCGCTCTCCCACGACGTCTGCGAGACCTACGACCTCCCCTTCCTCGCCGACGAACTCGACCACCCCGCCGCCACCGGCGGCGACCTCGGCTACGACGAACGCGCCTCCTTCAGCCTCACCGTCAACCACCGCGACACCTACACCGGCATCACCGACGACGACCGCTCCACCACCATCCGCGCCCTCGCCGACGCCGCCGCCGACCCCGACGCGCACGACTTCGCCGCCGAATTCCGCGCACCGGGCCACGTCCACCTCCTCCGCGGTGCCCCGAACGGCCTCGCGGACCGCGAAGGCCACACCGAACTCGGCCTCGCCCTCGCCGACGCCGCCGACCGTGCGCCCGCCGTCGTCGTCTGCGAGATGCTCGACGACGACACCGGCGGCGCCCGCACCCCCGCCGACGCCCGCCGCTACGCCGCCGACCACGGCCTCGTCTACGTCGAAGGCCGCGCCCTCGTCGACGCCCTCGGACGGCGCTAACGAGGAACGTTCATAACGCCGGGCCCGCAACCCACCTCCATGGCTGGCTTCGACGCGATGCGCGCCGAGCGCGACTCCCTCGACACCATCTGGATGAACGGCGAGTTCACCGACTGGGAGGACGCCACCACGCACGTCCTCACCCACGGGCTCCACTACGGCACCGGCGTCTTCGAGGGCGCGCGCTGCTACGACACACAGAACGGCCCCGCGCTCTTCCGTTGGGACGCTCACGTCGATCGGCTCTTCGACTCCGCGAAACCCTACGACATGGAGATTCCGTTCACCAAAGAGGAACTCACCGAGGCCACCCTCGAAGTCATCCGCCGCAACGACCTCGAATCCTGCTACATCCGCCCCGTCGCCTACTACGGCTACCACCAGCTCGGCGTCTCCCCCGGCGACTGCCCCGTCGACGTCGCCATCGCCGCCTGGCCGTGGGGCGCCTACCTCGGCGAAGACGCCCTCGAGAACGGCATCGACGTCATGATCTCCTCCTGGCGTAAACACGCCTCCAGTCAGATCCCCACCAACGCCAAGACCAACGGCCTCTACGTCAACAGCCTCCTCGCCGGCGAAGAAGCCCGCCGCAACGGCTACGAGGAAGCCATCGTCCTCAACAAGGAAGGCAACGTCGCCGAAGGCCCCGGCGAGAACGTCTTCCTCGTCCGCGACGGCGAACTCTACACCCCCTCCCTCTCCGAGAGCATCCTCGACGGCATCACCCGCGACACCGTCATCGCCCTCGCCGAAGAACGCGACATCCCCGTCCACGAGACGGCCGTCTCCCGCGGCGAACTCAACACCGCCGACGAACTCTTCTTCACCGGCAGCGCCGCCGAAGTCACCCCCATCCGCAAAGTCGACAACGTCGTCATCGGCGACGGCTCTCGCGGCCCCATCACCGAAGAACTCCAGTCCGCGTTCTTCGACCTCGTCGAACGCGAAACCGACGCCCACGACGACTGGTTCACCTACGTCTAACGACCTTTTGCTCTGCGGCGCGCGAAGTGCGCCTCGGCAAACGCTCGGCCAAAAGCCTTCCTCGCTCCGGCCGCTCACTCCGTTCGCGTTAGTCGCTCGTCGGCCCCGCGCGAAGCGCGGGTGAACCGCGAACCTACCGGGCCCTTCGGCCGCTCGGTTCGCGGACGCTAGCCGCGTGGTTCGACCTACCACCGCTCACGAACGTTCAAGTGCGAAGCCGGGACCAACCGCTCCCGTGACCTGAGAACGACCGCGGGACGGGAAGCGAAACCGGCGACGCGCCGTCCCGTGTTGTGACGCCTAGCGGGAGTCACCGAACCAACGAGCGGTGAAACCGTGAGCCACGCCGACGCGTCGTCTGTTCGCCCTTCTGCGCCCCGGAACCGTCCGACGTCGCGCGCCCTACTCCTCGCGGCGCAGGCGCTTCACGACGAACTCCCGGTCGAGGTCCGCGAGGAACTGGCCGAGCTTCGGGCCCTCGTCGTCGTCGAAGAAGAGCCGATAGCCCGTGGCGAAGAAACCGCCGATGTCGATGTCGTGGCGCTTCGCCGTCTCGTAGACCTCTCCCTGCAGGGTCTCGCCGTCCGGATCCTCGGCCTCGATGAAGTCCGCGAGGTCGTCCAGCGCCGCCGCCGTCTCCGCATCGACGTCGACGTCCGGCATCGTCCGGCGCTCGATCCGGTAGTTGTACTGGTTGTCCGTGCGCTCCGCCCACGTCCGCGCGCGCTCCACCCGTTCGAGCGCCGCCTCGATCGCTTCCTCGGAGGCGCCCTCCGGGATGTGGCCCTCGCGTCGCGCGATCTCCTCGCGCAGCTCGGGATCCTCGGTCATCCCGAGCACGGCCGCGAACGTGTACGGGAGCCGGATCCGGTCCTCCTCAATGTCGTCCACGACGAACGGATACACGCGCTCCGCGAGCGCTCGCTCGCGCTCGCTCGCGTCCTCCACCTCGCCGAAGTAGGTCGCCTCGAACCGGTCGAACTCGTCGACGAGCAGGTCGATGCGCTCCGTGGAGAAGTCCCGCGCCTTCTTCGGGTTCTTCGAGAAGAAGTAGCGGAGGACCTCCGGTTCGACGAGTTCGAGGACGTCTGAGACGAGAACGACGTTCCCTGCGGACGAACTGAACGGCTCGCCGTCGAGCGTGAACCACTCGTAGACCATCGGCACCGGCGGTTCGATGTCGAGGACCGATTCCGCGATGTCGGCGCCGGACGGCCACGACCCCTCCGCGTGGTCCTTCCCGAACGGCTCGAAGTCGACGCCGAGAATCTTCCACTGCGCCGGCCACTCGAAGCGCCACGGGAGTTTCCCCTCGCGGAGCGTCGCGGTGCCGCGATGGCCGCAGCCCTCGATGGTCTGATCGCCGGCGTCCATGTCGGTGCACTCGTACTCGACGGTGCCCGCGTCCGCGTCGACGGACAGGACCGTCTCGGTGAGCTTCCCGCAGTTCTCGCAGACGGGATTGAACGGAACGTACGTCTCGTCGACCTTGTCCTGGTACTCGCTCAGGACCTCGCGCGCGTGGTCGGCGTCCGCGAGCAGGTCGCGCGTCACGTCCTCGAACGCGCCGTCCTCGTAGAGCGCGGTGTTCGACTCCATCTCGATTTCGACGCCGAGCAGGTCGGCGGACCGTTCGATGAGGTTGGAGAAGTGCGCGCCGTAGGAATCACAGCAGCCGAACGGGTCTGGAATCGACGTGTAGGGGTGGCCGAGGTTCCGTCCGAGCGCGCCCGCGTTCACGTCCCCGAGGTCGACGATGTCGCCGTCGAGGTCCGCGAGCTTCCGGGGGAGCCCGCGCAGCGGGTCGCGGTCGTCGGCGGTGAAGACCTGCCGGACGTCGTGGCCGCGCTCGCGCAGCACTCGCGCGACGAAGTAGCCGCGCATCACCTCGTTCATGTTCCCGAGGTGCGGGACGCCGGAGGGGGAGATGCCGCCCTTGATGACGATGGGGTCGTCGGGGTCGCGCGCCTCCACGGCGTCCGCGGCCTCGTCCGCCCAGAAGACGTGCTCGCCGGTGAGGGTCGCGTGCGGGTCGTGCGCGTCGCTCATTCGCCCTGCACCCAGTAGTCCATCCCCGCTTCGGAGCCGTCCGGGACGATGTCAGTCCCGTCGTGTTCGCCGCGGAGGACGGCGTCGCTGACGTTCTCGGGGGCGGTGCCGTCGAGGACGATGGTTCGGACGCGCGAGCGCTCGATGAGTTTCGCGGCGAGCAGGTCGACGGGCGCGGAGCTCCCGGCGCTCATCTCGATGTCGGCGATGACGTCGACGAGGTCACCGGGCGTGATTCGGTCGTAGCGCGTGGCGGAATCGTCGGCCTTCGGATCGGCGCTGTAGACGCCGGGGACGCTCGTCGCGTAGACGAGCAGGTCGGCGTTCGTGTACTCGGCGAGCGCCGCGCTCACCGCGTCGGTCGTCTGGCCGGCGGTGACGCCGCCCATGATGGCGACGTCGCCGCGGCGCATCGCCTCGCCGGCCTCCTCGTAGTCCTCGGCGGGGCTGGGCGCGGCGTCGTCGCCGAGCGCGGCGATGAGAAGCTGGGCGTTCAGGCGGGTGACGGAGATGCCGATGTCGTCGAGTTCCACCTCGTTCGCGCCGAGCTTTCGCGCGGTCTTGATGTAGTTCCGGGCGACTCCGCCACCGCCGACGACCGCGCCGACGGAGCAGCCCTCGTCGACGAGGTGGTCGATGACGTCGGCGTAGCGTTCGACTCGCTCGTGCGCGAGATCGGGCGCGAGAACGCTCCCGCCGACGGAGACGACGACTCTCATATTGTCGCGCAGTAGCTCTGTCGCGGCCTTAAGGGTTGTCAAGCGCCGTCGAAACAGCAAAGCGACGCCCGCTCGTTCGTCGGGGCGTGTACGTACTCGACGTCGCGACGCCCGCCGACGGCGACCCGACGCCCGTCGTCGAGCGGTTGACCGACACGTTCGCGGAGACGGGCGCCGTCGCGGTGGTTCGCCGCGCCGACGTGGACGCGCCGACGCACACGACGGTCCGTCTCGGGCCGTCGGGCCGACACGTCGCGGACGAGAGCGCGTCGCTGTCGGCGACGTTGGACGACCTCGCGCGCTCGCACGAGTACGCGGTGACGGTCGGGTTCGCGGACGCCGCGCTCCCGCGACTCGCGGTCGGGGACGCCGCCGCGGACGACCCGCTCGTTCGGGTCGACTCGCCCGCGGCGCTCGATCCGGACGCGGTCCTCGACGCGCTCCACGGGACGGACCCGCACGAGTCGCTGGGGTCTCTCGTGGCGGCGTCGAAGCGGGCGGCGGGCGCGGAGTTCGCGGGCGCCATCGCGACGTTCACGGGCCGCGTTCGCGCGCGGGAGGACGAGGACGACGAGCGGACGGAGGCGCTCCGCTTCGAGAAGTACGACGGGGTGGCGGACGAGCGTCTCGCGACCATCGAGGCGGAACTGGGGGCGCGCGACGGCGTCCAGGACGTCCGCCTCTACCACCGAACGGGCCGGATCGAGGCGGGGGAGGACATCGTCTTCGCGGTAGTGCTCGCCGGCCACCGCGGGGCGGCGTTCCGCACCGTCTCGGACGGCATCGACCGCCTGAAGGACGAGGTGCCGCTGTTCAAGAAGGAGGTCACGGTTTCGGACTCGTTCTGGCGTCACGAGCGCGACGTCTGACGCGCGCCCGACGATTCTCGGCGCAGTCTGCCGCCGACACCCCGAAAATCCGTGCTACCGAATACCACGACGCCCGGGGCTATTGGTGGGACGAAACCACGGCCTCAAATACGCCGATAAAACGTCTAAAAGAATCTCGGAGGTTCGTGAACGGTCCATGAACGGTCCGTGAACCGTCGCATCGGGTCGAATCGGCGCGAAACCGCCCTAGCGTTCCTTCCCTTATACGTCCGATCGGACACAAGGGAGAGTTGCCATGAGCGCGACTGCCCAGCCCTCCACGGACGACGCGCCCGACAAGGAGTCCCGTCTCCGCACCTACCTGCGCGAGAAGGCCGCCGACGGCGAGCTCTACTTCAAGAGCAAGTTCATCGCCGACGAAGTCGGCCTCTCCGCGAAGGAAATCGGTGCCCTGATGGTGAAACTCAGCGACACCGCCGAGGACCTCACCATCGAGAAGTGGTCGTACACCTCCGCGACCACGTGGCGCGTCCAGTCCGCCTGATCGCGTCTCGACCACCCTGATTCGGTCCTCACGACGCCCGACGACCCCGTCGCGGCGTTCGCCCCCTGCACGCGGCCGACCCGCACTCGGTCGGCCGCCCCCCTCGTTCCTCGCCCGTCCGTCTCTGGATTTAACTGCGCGCGCCACGTAGCCACGGTCATGCCAGCGGACCCGACCGACGGCGTCTCCGCGCCCGCACCCAGCGCGCTCTCGTCGGTCTTCTACGTCTACGACGTCGAACGCGAGGGCGAGCGCGTCGTCTACTACGGCGACCCGCTCGTCGACCGGCACGCCCTCCTCCGGACCGCGCTCCCGCTCTTCGACGCGCGCGGCTACGACCTCAGCGTCGAATCCCGGCCGGGAGAGACGGTGCTCGTCGCCGAACCGGACGCGGACGAGCCGTCCGGGTTCCCGTGGACGAACGCCGTGCTCGCCGCCCTCACCGTCCTCACGACGCTCTACGCGGGCACGCAGTGGTATCACGTCGAGACCCTGCTCTCGCTCGACCTCTTGCGCGCGCTCCCGTTCGTCGCCGCCGTCATGGGCGTCCTCGGCGTCCACGAACTCGGCCACTACGCGATGAGCCGCTACCACGACGTCGACGCCAGCCTCCCATACTTCATCCCGCTCCCGTTCTCCCCTATCGGCACCCTCGGCGCCGTCATCCGGATGAACGGCGTGATGCCCGACCGGGAGGCGCTCTTCGACATCGGCATCGCCGGCCCCGTCGCCGGCCTCGTCGCCACCATCGTCGTCACCGCCATCGGCCTCCTCCTCCCGCCCATCCCCGCGCCGCCCATCCCCGAGGGCGCCGTCAGCATCGGCTTCGGGAACCCGCCGCTCCTCCGCCTCCTCGCGTGGCTCCTCGGCCAACCCCTCGAGTACGGCGCCGGCCTCGCCATCAACCCCGTCGTCTTCGGCGGCTGGGTCGGGATGTTCGTCACCTTCCTCAACCTCCTCCCGGTCGGCCAACTCGACGGCGGCCACGTCATGCGCGCCGTCTTCGGCCCCGCCTACGAGCGCGTCGCGCCGCTCGTCCCCGCCGCGCTCTTCGCGCTCGCAGCGTACGTCTACTTCGCGCTCGACGCGCCGAACGCCGCCACCGTCTGGGTGATGTGGGGATTCATCACGTCCGTCTTCGTCGTCCTCGGAACCGTCACCCCGCTCAGCGACGAACCGATCGACACGAAGCGCGTCGCCCTCGCCGCCGTCACGCTCGTCCTCGGCCTCCTCTGCTTCATGCCCGTCCCCATCTACATCGTCTGACCGGCCGCCGCCCCGGACCCGGCGTTTCGCGCCCGCTCGCCGTCCTCAGTGCGTGTATCCGACGTCCGGGAGCGCCTCGCCGTCCATCCTCACGCCCCCCTCTGTCACGTCCCCGACGACGGTCAGCGGCACGTCCATCGCCGCGCGCGCGTCGTCCACCGCGTCCGCCGGGAGCGTGCAGACGAGTTCGAAGTCCTCGCCGAACGTCACCGCGCGCTCGCGCCGACCCGGCCCCGCGAGCGCGTCGTGGATCGGCACCGAATCGCCCGATATCGCGAACCCGACGTCGGACGCCTCGGCGAGCTGGTGGAGCGAGCGCGCGAGGCCGTCGCTCGAATCCATCATCGCGCCCGCCCGCCAGCGAAGCGCCCGTCCCGCCCGCACTCGCGGCGTGAACCGGAACAGCCCGTTCGCGCGCGCCACGTCGCCCGCGTCGAAGGCGTCCATCGCGGCCGCGCTCCGCCCGAGCGCGCCCGTCACCGCGACGACCTCACCCGGCGTCGCGCCCGAGCGCCGGACCGGAGACGGCGTCTCCCCGAGCGCCGTCGTCGCCACCGTGAACTCGTCGTGGTCGTCCAGGTCGCCGCCCACGTACTCCGTCCCGACCGCCTCGCAGACGTCCAGCGCGCCCCGCACGAACTCGCGCAGCGCGTCGTCCTCGAACGTCGGCGCCGCGTAGACGCCGAGCGCGCCCGTCGCGTCCGCGCCCATCGCCGCGACGTCCGAGAGCGACGCCCCGACCGCACGCCACCCCGCCGTGTAGCGCGTCGTCCCCGGCGGGAAGTCCGTCGTCTCGTGGAGCATGTCGATGCTCACGACCGTCTCCCCGAGCACCGCGGCGTCGTCGCCCGCCCGCTCGACCAGTCCGCCGACGAGCCCGAGCGCCGCGCGTTCGTCCATGCGCTCCGGATCGAACGCGCGCGCCAAAAACGCCACCGTTCCGCCCGCCGCGTCCGGCCGCCCGCTCGCCCAGCGTCCGGTCCACAGCCTGCCCGACCCGCCGGTCCCCCGCGTCCCGACGCGGCGCGGCGGCGCCTTCGGTGGTTTTACGCGCACGCCCGCCGTCACACCCGCCGTGGACTTCGACTCACGGGCCATCGCCGCCGGCTTCGTCGCCACGTTCGCCGTGCTCGCCGCCCTCCTCTGGTTCGTCGGCGTCGGCGAGATCGTCGCCGTCCTCGCCGCGCTCTCCCCGCTCGCCGTCGTCGCCGTCCTCGCCGGCGGCGTCGTCTGGCTCTTCTCGTGGGGGCTCGCCCTCCGCCGCGTCCTCGACGCCCTCGGCGTCGAAGCCAGCCCGTGGGACGCCTTCCTCCTCTACGCCGCCGCCGCGTTCGCGAACAACATCACGCCGTTCGGGCAGGCCGGCGGCGAACCGTTCAGCGCCCTCCTCATCTCGCGCGCCACTGACAGCGAGTACGAGCAGGGCCTCGCCGCCATCGCCAGCCTCGACACCCTCAACTTCGTCCCGTCCATCGTCCTCGCGCTCGTCGGCCTCAGCTACTACGCCGCGCGCTTCGCCGCCGGCGACAGCGTCCTCCTCGTCCTCGCCGTCGTCGTCGCCCTCGCCGTCGCCGTCCCCACGGTCGGCTACGTCGGCTGGCGCCACCGCGACGGCATCGAGGCCCGCCTCGCTCGCGTCGTCCACCCCGCGTGGGCCGCGCTCGGCCGCCGCCTCCCCATGCTCTCCGCGCCCTCCAGCGACACCGTCCGGCGCCGCATCGACGGCTTCTTCCGCGGCATCGAACGCGTCGCCACCAGCCGCCGCGACCTCGCGCTCGCGCTCGCATACTCCACCATCGGCTGGCTCTGCATGTGCCTCGTCCTCTACCTCTCCCTCTGGGCGCTCACCCCGATGACCGACGTCAACGCCGCCGTCGTCTTCGTCATCGTCCCCGTCGCCTCCATCGCCAGCATCACCCCCCTCCCCGGCGGCGCCGGCGGCGTCGAAGCCGTCCTCGTCCTCCTCCTCGTCCCCACCACCGGCATCACCGCGGCCACCGCCACCTCCGCCGCGCTCGTCCACCGCGGCGCGCTCTACTGGTCGCCCACCGTCATCGGCGGCGTCGCCGCCGCCTGGCTCGAAGCCCGCGCGCGGCGCTAACGATGGGTTTAACCCTCGCCGCCGAGCAATTGGACCTAATGGCAACCCTCTACGATGCCCCGACGGACGAGCTCCTCGACGAGCTCACCGCCGAGTTCGACGACCGACTCGACGCCCCCGCGTGGGCCGAGTTCGCCAAGACGGGCCACGACCGCGAGATGCCCCCCCAGCAGGACGACTTCTGGGCGCGCCGCGCCGCCAGCATCCTCCGCAAGATCGCCGTCGACGGCCCCGTCGGCGTCGAACGCCTCAGCACCGAATACGGCTCCCTCACCAAGGGCTCCACGCGCTACCGCGTCAGCCCCTCCGAGAAGACCGACGGCTCCAAGAACGTCATCCGCACCATCATCCAGCAGCTCGAAGACGAAGGCCTCCTCGAGCAGCAGGGCACCAACGGCCGCACCGTCAGCGCCGAGGGCCGCAGCCTCCTCGACGAGACGGCCGGCGACGTCCTCGAACGCCTCGACCGCCCCGACCTCGAACGCTACGCCTGAACCACGACCTTTTGCTGTGCCCCGGCTTCGCCGGGGCACAGCAAAAGCTCGACCAAACTGTCCGTCGAACCCCCACCGGGGGTGCTCGGACCTCGCGCCGAAGGCGCGAGTGAACCGCGCACCTTCCGGGGTCTGACGACCCGCTCGGTGCGCGGACGATAGCGTCCTGACCGCTCCCGACGCGAGGCCTCGTCAGCCCGCGTGCGTCGGCCCGCCACGCGCGGTGCGTGTGCGGCACCCCGCTCGTAGAGGGAGTTCGCGTTTTCACCATTACCGTTCTCGGGTTCGCGAGCCCCCGGCTTGCGGGATTTTGGTGAAGCGTACGTGTTTACCCCGAGGACGCAACAGTGGGCACAGCCTGAGCTCGTGAGATCA
>JBDGUG010000023.1:0-44881 GCA_042216135.1 Halarchaeum sp.
TCATCAACCTCGTCCCGACGGCGCTCACGCTGAAGGAGCCACGCGACCTGGACGCGGCGGGCGAGAGCCAGCACAGCCTCGTCGTTCGCGCGCTCTACTTCGTGCTCGTCGGCTGGTGGGCGAGTCTCCTCTGGGCGAACGTCGCGGCGTTCCTCGCGGTGACGGTTATCGGTCTGCCCGTCGCTATCTGGATGTTCCACCGCCTCCCGTACGTCACGTCGCTCTACCGCCTCTGAGCGCCACGGGGACGCCTCCGGGCCGCTATATAGCGGTGTGTCGTCCTCCTGGAAACCTCCGTTTGGCCCGCGAGCCGCCCCGCCATATGGTGGGGTTTAAACGGCTGTCGCGGCTATCTCGGCGCGATGAAGGTCATCGGCATCGTCGGCCTCCCGGGGAGCGGCAAGAGCGAGGCGGCGACCGTCGCGGCGGACCTCGACGTTCCCGTGGTGACGATGGGAGACGTCATTCGGCGGGAGTGCGAGGACCGAGGCCTCGACCCGGCGACCCACCACGGCGAGGTCGCACGACGCCTCCGCGAGGAGGGGGGGCCGGACGCCATCGCGGCGCGTTCGCTTCCCGTCATCGAGGACGCCCTCGACGGGAGCGACGTCGTGCTCGTGGACGGCATCCGCTCGGACGTCGAGGCGGAGCGCTTCGAGGAGGCGTTCGGTGAGGACTTCGTCCTCGTGAACGTCCACGCGCCCTTCGAGGTGCGCCGCGAGCGCCTCGACTTGCGCGGCCGGGACGCCGGCGCGGACGAGGGCGGTGAGAGCCTGGAGGAACGCGACGAGCGCGAACTCGGCTTCGGGATGGGCGCCGCCATCGAGTCGGCGGACGTCACGCTGGAGAACACGGACACCCTGGAGTCGTTCCACGAGCGCGTGCGGGACCTCCTGCGGGAGGCGGGCGGGTCGTGATCTACAGCGTGGACGTCACCGTCACGGCGCCCGTCGAACCGACGGAGGTCTCGGATCGGGTCGCGCGCGCCGTCGAGGCGCTCTTCCCGAACGCGGACCTCACCGTGCGCGACGACGAGGTCGTCGCGTCGACCCACGACCTGGATGCGTTCCGCGAGAAACTCTTCGAGCAGCGCATCCTCGACACCGCTCGCGGGGCGTTCCTCGACGGCCGCACGGACGACGGGTTCGCGTTCGACGTGAAGAAGCAGGCGGCCTTCCAGGGCGTCGTGAACTTCGCCGTCGGCAACCCCTCCGAACTCGGCGACCTCCACGTCGAGGTCACGGTGCGCGAGCCCTCTGTCGACGAGTTCGTCGCGTATCTCGCGCCGGAGACGGAGGACGGCACGCCGGTCGAAGACCTAGACGAGTAGCTGTACGACGGCGAAGAGGACGACGACGCCGAGGACGTCGCAGACGTTCGTGACGACGGGGATGACGACGTCGTCCGGGTCGAGGCTGAGGCGGTACGCGGCGTACGTGGCGGTGACGGCGACGAACACGGCGAGCGCCGCGAGCGCCGCCCCGGAGGCGAAGGAGACGGCGACGACGTCGAGGAGCGAGAGCGCCGTCGATCCGGTGAGGCCGGCGGCCGCCCACGCGCCCGCGCCGACGAGCGGGAAGATGGTGAGCGCGAGCGTGACGATGGCGAGCGCGTTCCCGGCGAGGTCGTCGTCGCGCGGACTGAAGGAGAGCGTGCCGAGGTGGAAGGACGTGGAGAGTCGCGACGCGAGGATGCTCCCGAGGTTCCCGGCGGTGCCGATGGTGACGGGGACGAGGACGAGCAGGCTGTGATAGCGGTAGAGCGTCGTCTCGAACGTTCCGAGGACGAGCCCGCTCCCGATTTCGACCGCGGTGAGGCCGAGGAGGACGGGGAGCATCGCGCGCGTGATCGATTCGACGGTCCACTCCTCCGGCACTCAGACCACCTCGATGACGACGCGGACGGCGACGACGAGGCACGCGAGGCCGAAGACGTCCCCCGTCGTGGTGACGACGGGGCCGACGATGGCGTCCGGATTGTAGCCACGTCGGAACGCGACGAAGACGACGCCGACGACGGCGACGGTGAGCACGAGGCCGGAGAGCAGGCCCGCGATGAGCGACACCGCGACGAGCACGCCGAGGCCCGCGACGTCGCGCGCGAGCAGGTCGAGGACGGCGAACGCGAGCACGGCGGCGAACCCGGACGCGAGCAGGCCGTTCGCCATCGCGGCGCTCGCGGCGGCGACGAGGCGCGTGTCGGCCTCGAACTCCGCCCGTATCAGCCCCTGGTGGAGGCCGGTGGCGAGGCGCGCGCCGAGCGACCCGTAGACGTTCCCGCGCGTCGCGAGAATCGCGGGGACGACCACGAGGAGGCCGGGGACGGCGCGCAACTCGGCGCGCATCCCGCTGAGCACGGCGCCCGCGAAGAGGCCGCCGAGCATGCTCGCGACGAGCGCCGGCGCGGCCTCCCGGTAGGCGTCGGCGGCGACGTCGCGGATGCTCATTGCGTCCGTATCGTCTCGCGGCCCCGTAAAATAACCCGGTCGAACGGGACGCGCGCTAGCCGCGCGGTCCGCCGCGCTCGCGCGCCCCGGCCGCGCGGGCGCCCGGCTAGTCTCCGAACGGCCCCATGCCGCCGAGGCCGCCGCCACCACCGCCGCCGCCCTGCTGTTGCATCTTCTTCATCATCCGCTGCATGTTCCCGTCGCCCATCCCCTGGAACTGCTTCATCGTCCGCGCCATCATCTTGTGCTGCTCCAGAAGTTCGCGGATGGTGTCCTCGTCCTTCCCGGAGCCCTTCGCGATGCGGCGGATCTGGGACGCGCCGATACCGCGGGGGTTCTCGAGTTCGTCCTCGGTCATGGAGTCCATCACGACTTCGAAGCTCCGCATCCGGTCCTGCGTGACGTCCATCGCGTCGTCCGGGAGTTCGTCCATCATCCCGCCGCCGAGGCCGGGGATCATGTCCATCACCTGGTCGAGCGGCCCCATCTTGTTCATCGCATCCATCTGGCGCTTCATGTCCTTCAGGGTGAAATCCCCCTTCAGCATGTCCTCCGGGTCCCAGTCCTCCTCTTCCTCCTGGGTCTCCTCCATCGCGCGCTCGACGCGCTCGGTGAGCTGTTTGAGGTCCCCCATCCCGAGGAGCCGACTGATGAAGCCGTCCGGCTCGAAGCGTTCGATGTCCTGCACCGTCTCGCCGGACCCGAGGAATGCGATGGTGGAGCCCGTCTCGTTCACGGCGGTCAGGGCGCCGCCCCCCTTCGCCGTCCCGTCGAGTTTCGTGATGACGACGCCGTCGATACCGACGGACGTCTCGAACTGCTGGGCCTGGTCCTTCGCGCCCTGCCCGATTGCGGCGTCGAGCACGAGGAGCGAGCGGTCCGGGCTGACCTCGGCTTCGATCTCCTCGATCTCGTCGATGAGGTCGTCCTCTAACGCGTGCCGGCCGGCGGTGTCGACGATTCGGACGTCCGCGTCCTCGGTGGCTTCGAGGCCGTCGCGTGCGATCTTGACGGGGTCGTCCTCGTCCGGGTCGCCGTAGAAGTCGACCTCGGCGCGCTCGCACATCTGCTTCGCCTGATCGTACGCGCCCGGCCGGAAGGTGTCAGTCTGGATGACCGCGGGACGGAGCCCCTTCTTCGAGAACCACCACGCCATCTTCGCCGCCGTCGTGGTCTTCCCCGACCCCTGCAGGCCGGCGAGCATGATGGTCTGCTCCTCCAGCGGGAGGTCCGTGGAGTCCCCGACGAGCGAGACGAGTTCCTCGTAGACGATGCGGAGGACGTGGTCGCGCGCCGTCGTCCCGCCCGGCGGTTCCTCCTCGAGCGAGCGCTCCTTGATGGAGTCCGAGAGCTCCATCACGAGCGAGACGTCGACGTCGGCCTGGAGCAAGGAGCGCTGAATCTCCTTGACGACCTCCTCGACGTCTTCCTCTGAGATGCGGGACTTCCCGCGGAGCGAGTCGAGCGTGCCCCTGAGGGAACTCCCGAGGTCGTCGAGTACCATTTGCTAGCCTAGACGCCGAGGACGACTAAAAGGCTTTATCGTGGGCTACGCGTTCTCGACGAAGTTCGGCCGGTGATCCGCTCGGAGCGCGGTGACGAGGGCGTCCAGTTCGAGGGACGCGTCGCGTCCCACGGTGAGCACGACGCCGCGGTCCTCGTCGAACGGCACCTGCACGAGGGTGGCGTCCTCGAAGCGCGTCACGGCCGCTTCGGTGTCGCCGAGGTGGAAGAGCGACTCGAAGTGCGGGTTCGAGAGCGCGTCTCGGAACGCCGTCTCGGCGGCGATGCGCTCTAACTCGTCGGTCGAGTACGCGTCGTCGACGCGCTCCGCGAGATAGACGTACTCGCTGACGTCGTCGACGTACACGATCACCGTGCGGAGCGCGTCGCCGTAGCGGTCGTCGAGCCACTCCGCGAGCCGGCTCGAGTGGTTCACCAACGCGCTGTCGTCGCTCCCGGGCGTGATGACCCTGCCGCGCCCGGACGCGCCCAACTGACTGCCCCCGTTCTCCCGTCCCATGGTGTCCGCGCTCGCTGGCCGCACGTAAGCCAATTGCGTGCAACCAGTGGCGATTTTATGTGCTCGCCCCGCGCCGCCGGGTGCCGACCCCGCGTCTCAGCCGTCGGTGGAGACGAACTCCGGGCGGTAGTCGGTCCGGAGTGCGCCGACGAGTTCGTCGAGGTCGATAGGCGTGCCGGATTCGACGGTGATGACCACGCCGGTGGCGTCGTCGAACGGAACCTGCACGAGCGTCCCGTCCTCGAAGCGCGTGACCGTCGCGGTGGTGTCGCCGAGGTGGAAGAGCGACTCGAAGTGCGGGCCGGTGAGCGCGTCCCGGAACCCGTGCTCGCGCGCGATGCGGTCGAGTTCGCCGTCGGTGTACTGGTCGTCGACTCGGTCCGCGAGGTGGGTGTACTCGTTCACCGATTCGTCGTAGACGAGGACGGTCCGGAGCGCGTCTCCGAACCGGTCACGGAGCCACCGCGTCGCGTGCGACCCGCGGGTGAGCGACTCCTCGATGCGCTCCGGGCGGTACGCCGCCCCGTCGGCGCGCTCCCCGCCGCCGGTCGGTCCGTCGCCGTGGCCGGATTCCTGACTACGCCCCATACGCTACGGATCGTGCCCCAGACACACGTCGATTACTCCTAATTGATGAGGCATTCCGGGGACCGCTCGACGCGCCGCACGGGCCGTGAAGACCCCTTCTGTCCTATATTAGAGATATAATTATAGGGGATCTAACAGTCGCGCGCGTCGCCGTTCGTCGCGTCACGCCGCGTCCTCCCCGACTAGCTCGAAGAACGCCGCGGGGTCGAGTTCGTCGACGCCGTGCTCGTCGGCGTCCGCGCGCTTGCTCGCGCCCGGGTTCTCGCCGACGACGAGGTAGTCCGTGTTCGAGGACACCGACGACGTCGCCGATCCGCCGTGGCGCGCCACGAGGTCCCGTAACTCGTCGCGCGTCCACCCCTCGACGCTCCCCGTGAAGACGACGGTCAGCCCCGCGAGTTCGTCCCCGGCCGCGCGCGCCGCGGGCGCGTCGGGTTCGCCGAGTCGCTCGTCGTCGCGCAGGCGCTCGATGACGCGCCGGTTGCGCTCGTTGGCGAGGAACTCCGCGACGTGGTCGGCGACGGTCGGCCCGACGCCCGCGACGGCCTCGTAGTCGTCCGCGGCGGCGTCGAGGAACGCGTCGAGCGATCCGAAGTGCGCGGCGAGGTCGGACGCGACTGTCGGCCCGACCTCGGGGATGCCGATGGCCGCGAGGAAGTCGCCGAGCGGCGGGTGGCGCGCCGCGTCGAGTTCGTCGAGGAGGTTCCGCGCGCTCGTCTCCCCCCACCCTTCCAGGTCGGCGAGCGCGTCCGCGTCGAGCTCGTAGAGCTCCGCGACGTCCTCGCTGATCAGGCCGGCTTCGACGAGCTGTTCGGCCGCGGCCTCCCCGACGCCTTCGACGTCGAGGACGTCCGTGAAGTGCGTGAGCGCTCGAACGAGCTGTGCGTCGCAGGCCAGTCCGCCCGTGCAGAACGCGACCGGGCCGTCGTACTCCACGTCGCTCCCGCACGCCGGACACTCCTCGGGGAACTCGAAGACGCCCTCGCCGTGCTTCGCCACCACCTCGTCCACGTACGGGATGACGTCGCCGGCGCGCTCGATTCGCACCTCGTCGCCGACATCGACGCCGAGGTCCGCTATCTCCTCCGGGTTGTGCAGGCTCGCCCGCGACACCGTCACGCCGCCGACCTGCACCGGCTCTAAGAGCGCCACCGGCGTCAGCCGGCCCGTCCGTCCGACCTGCACGACGATGTCCGTCACCGTCGTCACCTCCGTCCGCGCCGGGAACTTGTACGCGTACGCCCACCGGTAGTGGCGGGCCGTCGTCCCGAGGCGCTCGCACTGCTCGCGGTCGTTCACCTTCAGCACGGTCCCGTCGATGTCGTAGTTCAGGGCCTCGCGCTCGTCGAGCAGGCCGTCCCGGTAGTCGAGCGCGTCCGCGACGTCGTCGACGCGCTCGTCCCGGTCGTTCGTCCGCAGCCCCCACTCGGGGAAGCGCTGGAGTTCGTTCCAGTGGGTCTCCAGCCCCTCGATACCGCGCCCGCCGCCCGACGCGGACGTCGCCTCGCCGAGCGCGTCCACGAGCGCGTCCACGTCCGTCTCCGCGCCGTCCCAGACGGCCGCCACGTCACCGCTCGCGCCGGCGCCGTCCCCGTCCGCGTTCCACGCGGCGAGCACGTCGTAGAAGTAGCAGTCGAGCGGGCGCTCGGCCGTCACGGACGGGTCGAGTTGGCGCAGCGTCCCCGCGGCGGCGTTCCGCGGGTTCGCGAACGGCTCCTCGCCCGCCTCGACGCGCTCGCGGTTGTACGCCTGGAAGGCGTCCTTCGGGATGTACACCTCGCCGCGCACCACGAGGACGTCGGGGTGGTCGCCGCGGAGGCGGCCCGGGACGGACTCGATGGTGCGGACGTTCGCCGTCACGTCCTCGCCCGTCTCGCCGTCCCCGCGGGTCGCCGCGCGCCGATATCGGCCGTCGACGTACACCACTTCGACGGAGAGCCCGTCGAACTTCGGTTCGCAGACGTACGAGACGTCCTCGCCGTCGAGTTCGCGGCGCACGCGCTCGTCGAACGCCCGCACGTCGTCGGCGTCGCCGCTCGCGTCGATGGAGAGCATCGGCGCGACGTGCGCGACGGCCCCGAGTTCCTCGGCCGGTTCTCCGCCCACGCGCCGCGTCGGCGAGTCCTCGTCCGCGATATCGAACGCGTCCTCAAGTGCTCTGAGCCGCTCGAACAGCCGATCGTACGTCCGGTCGGCGATCACGGGGTCGTTCAGCACGTAGTAGCGGTAGTCGTGGAACCGGATCGCCTCCCGGAGGTAGTCGGCCTGCTCGCGCGCGTCCGCCGCGTCCAGGTCCGAGACGTCCGCGAAGTCCAGGTCCGGATCGAGCACGTACGGGTTCGACTCGTCGACGTCGTCCGCGCCGTCGAGGTCCGAGGGCGACTCGGGCATTTTCGGGGACGACGCGCGCCGGGGTCCTAAAGCACGCGCCCGCCCGTTCGGCCGCGGTGGCCGACTGCCGTCTCGCTACGCGTCCGGCAGGAGGCCGGTGCAGACGCGCGGATAGTCGGGGGTGCGGTCCCGGTCGTCGCTCTCGGCGAGCGCGGTGGCGCCCCGCTCCAAGAGGGTGCGGACGGGCGGGCCGACGCGGTCGGGTTCGACGAGGAAGGCGTCGTGGCCGTAGTCGCTCTCGACGACGTCGTGCGCGACGGCGGCGGCGTTCTCCTCGTAGGCGTCCGCGAGCTCCTCGCCGCCCTCGAGCGGGAAGTGCCAGTCGCCCGTGAACGAGACGACGAGGGCGTCGCCCTCGTAGTCGGCGACGGCGTCGGTGGTGGACGCGTGGCCCTCCGCGAGGTCGTACTCGTCGAGGGCGCGCAGGAGGTAGAGGTAGCTGTTCGCGTCGAAGCGCTCGGTGAAGCGCTCGGCGTTGTAGTCGAGGTAGGACGCGACGTCCCGATACGGGAACGAGTCGGCGCTCGGGTCGCCGCGCTCGTCGGGTTGGCGTTCGGCGACGCGGCGGCCGAACCGGTCGCTCATCGACGTCTTCGAGAGGTACATCGTGTGTCCGATGCGGCGCGCGACGGCGAGGCCCCCGCTGGGTTCGGGGCCGCCGTAGTAGTCGCCGTCGCCGAAGTTCGGGTCGTTCGTGATGGCGCGGCGCGCGGCGACGTTCAGCCCGAGACACTGCGCGTCCAGCCGGGGGCTGGTCGCGATGGCGGCGACGCGTTCGACGCGCTCGGGGTAGCGCTTCGTCCAGTCGAGCGCGTTCATCCCGCCGACGCTCCCGCCGACGACGGCGTATAGGGTGTCGACGCCGAGTTCGTCGAGCACGCGGGCCTGACTGCGCGTCCAGTCGCCGACGGTGACGGCGGGGAAGTCGGGGCCGTACGGCTCTCCGTCGGAGCCCTCGCTCGCGGGGCCGGTGGTGCCGTAGCAGGACCCGGGGACGTTCGCGCAGACGACGTGGTAGGCGCGCGTGTCGATGGGTTTCCCGGGGCCGACGAGCGCGTCCCACCACCCCGCGGCTTGGCCGCTGACGCCTTCGGGGGCGGGGCCGGCGACGTACTGGCTCCCCGTCAGGGCGTGACAGACGAGGACGGTCGGGTCCTCCCGGTCGCCGTACTCCGCGTACGCGACGTCGACGTCGAGTTCGCCGCCGCGTTCGAACGCGAACTCCTCGACTTCGACGACGCCCTCGCGGCGGCCGCGCGTCATCGCGTCGCCTCCGTGATGCCGTCGTCGAGGTCAGCGAGGATGTCTGCGGGGTCCTCGATGCCGACGGAGAGGCGGAGGAGGTCCGGGGTGACGCCGGAGTCGCGCTGTTCCTCGGCGCTCAACTGGGCGTGCGTGGTGCTGGCTGGGTGGATGACGAGCGTCTTCGCGTCCCCGACGTTCGCGAGGAAGGACGCGAGTTCGACCGACTCGCAGAAGCGCTTGCCGGCCTCGTAGCCCCCGTCGAGGCCGAACGTGACCATACCACCGTATCCGCCGTCCAGGTACTTGCGTGCGTTGTCGTGCGTGTCGTGGTCGTCGAGGCCGGGATAGTTCACCCACGCGACGTCGTCGTGGTCGTCGAGGTACTCGGCGACGATGGCGGCGTTCTCGCAGTGCTGTTCGATGCGGAGCGGGAGCGTCTGGAGGCCCTGCAGGGTCTGCCAGGCGTCGAAGGGCTTCTGGCCGTTCCCGAGCGTGCGGGCGCCCCGGAGTCGCGCCGCCTCCGCGAGCGGGGCGTCGGGGAAGCGCTCGGAGAGGTTGAGGCCGTGGTAAGCGGGGTTGTCGCCGCCGATTTCGGGGTACTCCTCTTCGTCCCAGTCGAAGCGTCCGCCGTCGACGAGGACGCCGCCGAGGGTGGTGCCGGCGCCGTGAATCCACTTCGTGGTGGAGTGCCAGACGGCGTCGGCGCCGTGTTCGAGGGGGCGACAGAGCGCGGGGGTGGCGAAGGTGTTGTCGACGAACAGGGGGACGCCGCGCTCGTGCGCGACGTCGGCGACGGCCTCGATGTCGGGGACGACGAGCGCGGGGTTGCCGATGGTCTCCAGGTGGACGTACGCGGTGTCGTCGTCGATGGCGTCGCGCCAGGCGTCGAGGTCGAGCGGGTCGACGAAGCGCGCGTCGATGCCGCGCCGGCCGGCGGTGCCGGTGAGGTAGGTGCGGGTGCCGCCGTAGATGGCGGACGAGGAGACGACGTTGTCGCCGGCTTCGGCGAGGACGAACGTGGCGACGTCGAGGGCGGCCATGCCGGTGGCGGTGGCGAGCGCGCCGGTGCCGCCGGCGAGGCTGGCGAGGCGGTCTTCGAGAACGTGGACGGTCGGGTTGCCGATTCGCGAGTAGACGTCGTCGGCGCTCTCCAGCGCGTAGCGGGCGGCGGCGTCGTCGGCGTCCGGGAAGACGTAGGAGGTGGTCTGGTAGATGGGGGGTGCGCGCGCGCCGGTCGCCGGGTCCGGGGACTCGCCCGCGTGGACGGACCGGGTGTCGAACCGTCGCTCGTCCTCGTCGCTCATGTATACTGTGCATATTCTCGCAGACGGATATGCGCGCGAGTTACGGCAATCCTCGCCGGGGGACGGACGGGACGGCTTCTTGCGTCCGCGGTGCCAACGACCGGGCGTGAAACGCCTGCGCGTCACCTTCGACCGCTCGAACGACGGGAGCGCGCGGTTCGCGCCCGACGCCGGCGACCGGAGCGGCGCGCTCCGCGTCGTCAGGCCCTGCCGCGACGGCACCGCCCTCGAACTCTGCCAGTTCGACCGGCCGGACGCGCACGCCGCCGCCGCCCGCCTCGCCGACGACCCCGCCGTCCTCGACTGGAGCGTCGTGGACGAACGCACCCTCTACGTCCACCTCCGGCCCGGCGCGCGCGTCCTCGCGCTCCTCGACCTGCTCGAAGCCCACCGCCTCGTCCTCGACACGCCCGTCCGCTTCGACGCGACACACGTCACCGTCAGCCTCCTCGGGCGCGCCGGCGACATCAGCGACGCCGCGGACGCCATTCCCGACGCCGTCCGCGCTGACATGCACGTCGACGGCCTCACCGAGTACACCGCCGAGGGCGGCGACCTGCGCTCGCGCCTCACCGACCGCCAGCGCGACGTCCTCGACGCCGCCGTCGCCGCCGGCTACTACGACACCCCGCGCACCGCCACCGTCGCCGACGTCGCCGCCAGCCTCGACATCGGCGAGTCCACGGCCTCCGAACACCTCCGGAAGATAGCGTCGCGCGTCCTCCCGCACCTCGCGAACACTTAAACTGCCGGCGCACGCCGGCACCACCTGTACGCCCGCGACCGCCCTCCACTACGGTATGAGCGAGCACCGCCACCGCATCCCCGGCCCCACCGGCGACCCCGTCATCGGGAACACCCGCGCGTTCGCCGACGACCCCCTCCGCTTCGTCACCGACGTCGCCCGCGAGTACGGGCCCGTCGCGCGCTACGAGATCGGCCCCGAGTCCATCGTGCAGGTCGAAGACCCCGATATCGTCCGGCGCGTCCTCGTCGGGAACAACCAGGCCTACGAGAAGGGCGAGCGCTTCCAGGCGGCCCTGCGTCCGACGCTCGGCAGCGGCCTCCTCACCAGCGAGGGCGAGTTCTGGCGCGAACAGCGCCACACGATCCAGCCCGCGTTCCACCCCGGGATGCTCGACGCGTACGCGCCCGTCATGGCCGAGTACACCGAGCGGATGCTCGACTCGTGGACCGACGGCGAAGTCCGGAACGTCCACGAAGACATGATGCAGCTCACCGTCGAAATCGCCGCGAAAGCGCTGTTCGGCGTGGACGTCCGCGAGGAGGAGGGCGCCATCGCCGACGCCTTAGAGGCCGTCATGGACGACTCCTCGACGCGGATGCGCCGGCCCGTGCAGGTGCCGCGCTGGCTCCCCACGCCCGAGAACCGCCGCTTCGCGGAGGCCCAGGAGACGCTCGACGACGTCGTCGACTCGATCATCGCGGAACACAGGCGCGAATCTCGACGAAACCGTGACGACGACGTCCTCTCCCTCCTCCTGCACGCGACCGACCACACCGACGCGCCCCTGACCGACGAGCAGATCCGCGACGAGATCGTCACCATCCTCCTCGCCGGCCACGAGACCACCGCGCTCGCGCTCACCTACACCCTCCACGCGCTCGGGCGCGCCGACGGCGCGCGCGACGCCCTCGAAGCAGAGGTCGACGACGTCCTCGGCGACCGCACGCCCGGCCGCGACGACCTCGACGACCTCGTCGCGACCGAACGCACCGTGAAAGAGGGGATGCGCCTCTACCCGCCCGTCTGGCAGCTCGTCCGCGAGGCCGCCGAACCCGACACGCTCGGCGGCTACGACGTCGACCCCGGCACCACCGTCGCGATGCACCAGTGGATCGTCCACCGCGACCCCCAGTGGTACGACGACCCCGAGACGTTCCGCCCCGCGCGCTGGACGGCCGACCTCGAATCCGACCTCCCGCCGTTCGCCTACTTCCCGTTCGGCGGCGGCCCCCGTCGCTGCATCGGCGACCGATTCGCCATGCAGGAAGCCCGCCTCGCGCTCGCGACCATCGCGCGCGACTGGCGCCTCGAACCCCAGTCGGACCTCTCCTTCGCGCCCTCCATCACCCTCCGGCCCGAGGGGGACGTGGAGATGAGGGTCCGGCGGCGCGACGCGTAGCGAGCGCCGCCGAACGAGCGAACGCGGAGCGACCGAAGGGAGCGATGCGTGAGCCACGACGGTGAGCGGAGCGAACCGTCGCTGAACGGGCGAGCGCTGAACGGAGTGCGGCGCGAGCCCTGCGGCGCGACGCGTAGCGAGCGCCGCCGAGCGAGCCGATACGGAAAAACGACCGCCGGCTACAGCAGGCCGTCCTCTTCGAAGACGCGCGCGAGGCGGTGCATGGTGGCGACGACGACGTCGCAGTGGGGGCGGACGGCGGGTTTGGGGACGAAGCCGATGGCGGTGCCGGCGACTTTCAGCATCGGGAGGTCGTTCGCGCCGTCGCCGACGGCGACGGTGTCGGCGATGTCGGTGCCCGTCTGGTCGCAGAGCGCCTCTAAGGCCTCGTCCTTGGTGCCCTCGATGAGGGGGCCGTCGGCGTCGCCGGTGAGGCGGCCGTCCTCGACGGGGAGTTCGTTGGCGACGAGGTGGTCGACGGAGACGTCTTCGGCGTCGAGGGCGGCTTCGACGCCGGGGGTGAAGCCGCCGGTGAGGATGGCGGTGGTGTGGCCGGCGTCGTTCAGCCGTTCGACGAGTTCGGCGGCGCCGGGGCGGAGGTAGACCTGCTCGTAGGCGGCCTGGGCCTCGTCCTCGGAGAGGCCCTCTAAGAGGGCGGCGCGCTCGTAGAGCGATTCGGCGTAGGAGAGTTCGCCGCGCATCGCGCGGGTGGTTATCCCCTCGATCTCGTCTGCGACGCCGTACCGTTCGCCGAGGAGCACCATCATCTCCGAGTCGGAGAGCGTCCCGTCGAAGTCGAACGCGACCAGTGTCATACGTCGTGTTGGCCGGCGGGCGGCCAAGTCGCTTTCCCTCCCGCCCCGCTCTCGGACGAGTGTGCCTAAATAGCACGCGGGAGGACACGATACTATCCACGCCTGTGTATATTTTCACGGATCGGTCGGCGACAATTCGGGCCGATGAGAAAAGGGTTAATGTGACGCGCGGAGTTCGCACGAACGTGAAGGTACTCGTCACGGATCCCATCGCGGACGCGGGCCTCGACGTCCTCCGCGACGCGGGCCACGAAGTGGTTACCGCTTACGACGTCACCGGTGACGCGCTGCTCGACGCCGTCGCCGACGCCAACGCCCTCATCGTCCGCTCCGGAACCGACGTCGATGAGGCCGTCTTCGACGCCGCCGCCGACCTCGTCATCGTCGGCCGCGCCGGCATCGGCGTGGACAACATCGACATCGAGGCCGCCACCGACCACGGCGTCATCGTCGCGAACGCCCCCGAGGGGAACGTCCGGGCGGCCGCCGAGCACACCGTCGCGATGGCGTTCGCCGCGGCGCGCTCCATCCCGCAGGCGCACGCCCGCCTCAAGCACGGCGAGTGGGCGAAGAGCGACTACCTCGGCACCGAGGTCAACTCCAAGACGCTCGGCGTCGTCGGCCTCGGCCGCGTCGGCCAAGAAGTCGCGAAGAAGTTCGGGTCGCTCGGCATGGACCTCGTCGCCTACGACCCCTACATCGGCGAGGAGCGCGCCGAGCAGATCGGCGCCGAGCTCGTCGACCTCGACGACTGTCTCGAACGCGCGGACTTCCTCACCGTCCACGTCCCCCTCACCCCGGAGACGGAGGGGCTCATCGACGAGGAAGCGCTCGCGAACCTCGAAGACGGCTACCTCGTCAACTGCGCCCGCGGCGGCGTCGTCGACGAGGACGCCCTCGCCGACGCCGTCGCCGACGGCGTCCTGAAGGGCGCCGCCATCGACGTCTTCGCCGAGGAACCCCTCGACGAGGACTCCCCGCTCCTCGACGTCGACGACATCGTCGTCACACCGCATCTCGGCGCGTCTACCGAGGCCGCACAGGAGCACGTTGCCGTCTCCACGGCCGAACAGGTCGTCGCCGCGTTCAACGACGAACCCGTCCTGAACGCCCTCAACGCCCCGTCTGTCGACGAATCCGTCTTCCCGCGCATCGAGCCGTACATCGGCCTCGCCGAGACCGCCGGGAAGGTCGCCGCCCAACTCTTCGGCGGCCGCATCGGCCGCATCGAAGTCTCCTACGCGGGAGACATCGCCGCCGAGGACCTCGACCTCGTCACCGCGAGCGCGCAGAAGGGCGTCTTCGAGCCCCTGGAGTGGAACGTCAACGCCGTCAACGCCCCGCGCGTCGCCGAGGAACGCGGCATCGACGTCACCGAGACGAAGACCCGTAGCTCGGAGGACTTCCAGAGCCTCGTCACCGTCACCGTCGGCGACGGCGAGGACGAACTCGCCGTCTCCGGCACCCTCTTCGCCGGCGACGACCCCCGCCTCGTCTCCGTCGACGGCTACCGCGTCGACGCCATCCCGCACGGCCACATGCTCGTCGCGCGCAACCGCGACGAACCCGGCGTCATCGGATTTATAGGGACGATCCTCGGCGAGTACGACGTCAACATCGCCGGCATGTTCAACGCCCGCGAGACCGACGGCGGCGAAGCCCTCACCGTCTACAACCTCGACGACCTCCTCCCCGTGGAGGCCCGCGAGAAACTCGAAGCCGACGACCGAATCACCGAAGTCAAAGAGATAGAACTGAACGGCACGAACGAGTAACGCGGAACTTCGCTCACGCAGTTCCGCGGCGACGACGAACGGGCCGCGAGGCGGCCCGTGAGCGACGCGCCGGCCGCGCGCCGCGTCCCGCGCCCTTCAAGTCGCCCGGCCGCTTCGACGCGTCCGTGAGCACCGAGCGTCTCCTCCGCGGGCACTCCGGTCGCGTCCTCCTCGCCGTCTCGCTCGGATGGTTCGCGATTCAGGGCGGCCGCCTCCTCCTCTCGCCGCTCGTCCCCGAAATAACGACGGACCTCGGCGTCTCGTCCGTGCGCGTCGGGTTCGCGTTCACCGTCCTCTGGGGCGTCTACGCGCTCCTCCAGTACCCCTCGGGGCGACTCTCGGACGCGCTCTCGCGCAAGACCCTCCTCCTCACGGGCCTCGTCGCCTGCCTCGTCGGGTTCTCCCTCCTCGGCGTCGCGACGACGTATCCGCTCTTCCTGCTCGGCGCCGCCGTCGTCGGCGTCGGCGCGGGCTGTTATCCGACGGCGGCGCGCGCTCGTCTCCGATCACTTCGTCGAGAAACGCGAGCGCGCGTTCGGCCTGCACACCGGCTCGGGCGACCTCGGCGGGGTGGCGGCGGCCGGCGTCGCCGCGGCGGCCGTCGCGCTCGCCGGCTGGCGGAGCGCGTTCGTCCCCGTCGTCGTCCTCCTCTCCGTCGTCGCCGTCGCGTACTACGCGCTCAGCCGCGAGGCGTTCGTCGTCGAACGCCCCTCGCTCGCCGTCGCATCGACCGCGCGCCGCCTCGCCGGCGACCGACACCTCCGCGGCCTGCTCGTCGTCTACGTCCTCTACGCGTTCACGTGGCAGTCCACCGCGGCGTTCCTCCCCACGTATCTCGAACTCGGGAAGGGGTTCGACTCGTCCGTCGCCACCGTCGCGTTCGCGCTCCTGTTCGCCGTCGGCGCGCTCGCGAAACCCGGCGCCGGGTTCGCCGCCGCGCGCGTCCCGCGCCGCTGGCTCATCCCGGCCGCCCTCGGCCTCGGCGCGTGCTCGCTCGCCGGCGTCGTGCTCGCCGGATCGCCGATACCCGCGCTCGTCTCCGTCGCGTGCTTCGCCGTCGGCCTGATGGCGTACCCGCCGCTGATGCAGTCCTCACTCATGGACACGTTCCCCGACGACAGCGCCGGCGGGGACCTCGGCGCGATGCGCTCGATCTACATCGCCGTGGGCGCGCTCGGCCCGACGTACGTCGGCGCCGTCGCGGGCGTCGCCACCTACGCGCTCGCGTTCACCGGCCTCGCCGCGTGCCTCGTGGTCGCGTCCGCGCTGGTCGTCGCGCTCTCGCGCTAGTTCAGCGCGTCGAGGACGCCCTCGGTGTCGTTCGGCACCGGCGTCGGCTCGGCGCCCGCGGCCGCCGCGGCGTCCGGATCCTTCAGCAGGTGCCCCGTCGTGAGGCAGACGACCTGTTCGTCCGCGTCGATTTCGCCGTCGGCGCGGAGCTTCTTCAGGCCCGCGACGGACGCCGCGGAAGCGGGTTCGACGCCGACGCCGTCCTCGGCGAGCGCGCGCTGTGCGTCGGTTATCTCCTCGTCCGAGACGGCGACCGCGGTGCCGTCCGTCGCGCGAATGCCGGGAAGGGCTTTCGGCGCGTTCACCGGGTTCCCGATGCGAATCGCCGTCGCGATGGTCTCCACGTCGTCCCAGCGCCGCACTGACTCGTTCCCCTCGCGGACGGCCTCGACCATCGGCGCCGCGCCCTCCGCCTGCACGCCCGTGAGCGCCGGCATCTCCGATTCGTCCATCTCGCCCGCCGCGACGAGTTCGCGGAAGCACTTGTAGAGCGCCGCCGTGTTCCCCGCGTTCCCCACGGGGAGGACGATACGGTCCGGCCACTCGCCCGTCGCCGCCCGCGACTGCTCTAAGATCTCCAGCCCGATGGTCTTCTGGCCCTCCAGACGGAACGGATTGATCGAGTTCAGGAGGTAGGCCTCGCCGCGGTCCGCGAGCTCGGCGACGATGTCGAGGCACGCGTCGAAGTTCCCGTCGACTTCGAGGATGGTCGCGCCGTGCAGGCTCGCCTGCGCAACCTTCCCCGCCGCCACCTTCCCCACCGGGAGCAGCACGAGGACTTCCGTGTCCGCGCGCGCCCCGTAGCACGCCAGCGCCGCCGACGTGTTCCCCGTCGACGCGCACGCCAGCCGACCCACGCCGAGGCGCTCCGCGACCTTCACGCCGACCGTCATCCCGCGGTCCTTGAACGCGCCCGTCGGATTCATCCCCTCGTGCTTCACGCGCACGTCGGCCACCCCGACGTCGTCCTCCACCTTCGGCACCGTGTAGAGCGGCGTGTCGCCCTCCTGGATCGAGACGCCCTCCGGGAGCGGCAACGCGTCCGCGTACCGCCAGACGCCCACGCCCTCGAAGTCGTCGAACGTCGGATACTCGTCGTAGCGGACCTCCAGGAGGCCGTCGCAGTCCGGACAGCGATACACGACGTCGTCGTAGGGCGCCACGGTCTCGCCGCACTCGATGCACGAGAGCCACACGCCGTCGTCCGCGACGGCCGGCGTCTCGCCGCCGAGAGTCAGGTCTGCCATATCGGCCCCTCGGGCCCGGACGACCAAATAGGGGACGGACCCCGACGCGCCCCGGCCGCTCTTCTCGCCCGCCGCCGACACTCCCACCATGAGAGCCGACGACCCCAGCGCGCGCCGCCGCGCCGTCCTCCCCGTCGCCGCCGGCGTCTGGGAAGTCGTCCCCGACGACGCCTTCGACGGGTGAGACCGCGCTTTCACCCACCGCCACCCTTTCCCCCCGCCCGCACCGGTATTCGACGTGAACCGCCGCGCGTACCTCGCCGCCCTCGGCGGCACCGCCCTCGCCGCGAGCGCCGGATGCAGCGCCCCCGGCGGCCGGCGGACGCTCTCCGACCCGACCGTCTCGACCGACTCGCCCGGCCGAAAGACCGCCTCGTTCGCGCTCGCCGACCGCACGCTCGGCGAGTTCAGTGCCGACGGCGCCGTCGACGGCGACCTGCTCCGCCTCACCCTCACGCTCCGCCCCGGCGACGGCGCGCGGACGGACTCGTTCGCGTTCCGCCTCTGGATGCCCGACGCCGCGGACGTCCCCGCCGAAATCGCGCTCGTCTCGCCCGTGCAGGGCGACGCCTCCCCACCCCCGTCCGTGACGCTCGCCACCGCCGACGACGGCCCCGGCCAGGTCGTCCGCGTCACCGACCTCGACGACCTCTCGCCGAACACCGTCCGCGTCCCATTCCTCGTCCGCCCGCGCTCCGGGACCCCGACCACGGTCGCCGTCCGCGGGCGACTGCGCGTCACCGACACCGGCGCACTCGCCACCCGCTACGCGCTCCACGGCGGGTTCAGGCTCCGCTATCCCGCCCTCGGACAGTAGCGCCCTCGCGTCGCTCGGGTGCGGTGGCTCGCGTGTCGCTCGCGGTGTTCTCTCCCGCTCGCGGTGCGGTCAGCCCTCGCGTCGCTCGGGCTGACCTACTCCACGTACGCCCCGAGCAACTTCCGCTCGGCGGCGCGGAGGTGCTGGTGGAACGTCGGCGCGGCGACCCCCATCGCCTCCGCGAGCTCCTCCGCGGTGCTGTCCCGCGGCCACTCGAAGTAGCCGCCGTAGTACGCGGACTCGAACGCGGCGTGCTGGCGCTCCGTCAGGCTCCCGAGCGCGTCGACGCGCGCCTCCGCGGCGGCCTCGTCCCGCGTTTCGGAGCGCTGCGCTTGCAGTTCGACGTCCGGCACGACGTCGCGCAGGGAGTCCGTGACCGTCCGGAGGTCCACGGCTTGCGGGAACTCCGCCTCCACGACGGCCTCTTTCGGCGTCACCGTCACCGCGGTGACGCGCCCGCCGTGGTCGGCGATAGCGGTCGTGACGGGCGCGCGCGACGCGACGATTTCGAGGCTCGCGTGGCCGTCCCCGGCGGTGACGACGCGCGCGCGCTCGCACTCCGCCGCCTCCTCGAAGACGGCGAGCGCGTCGTCGGCCTCGACCCCGCGCACCTCGACGTACCGGACGTATCTGCCGTCCCCCGTCGCGACCGTTCGCTCGAATCGGAACGCCGCGTTCGCGTCCGCGACGCCGTCGAGGCGCTCGCGCAGCGTCTCCGAGCGGTACTCGACCTCCACGACCTGCTCGCTCATCAGCGCCGCGCGCCGGCCGAGCGCCGCGATGGCGTGCCCGATTGTGGTGCCGAGCCGTCGCAGCACCGTTCGTTCCGCGTCCTCGAACGCGCCCTGGCGGTGCGAGACGACGACGAGGACGCCGTACGTCCCGCCCTCGTAGCCGATCGGGACGGCGGCCGCCGACGAGTCGTCCGCGTCGACGTCCACCACACGCACCTCGTCGCCGTCGGTCGCGCGTTCGGCGAGCGACTCCGGATCGAGGCCCGCGTCGGCCATCCCGGTGCTCGCCGCCTCCGCGACGCCGCCCCCGCTCGTCCGCCCGACCCACGCGGCCGCGTACGGGCCGTCCGCGATGCGCTCCGCGACCAGGTCCTCCACGGCCGACTGGTCCGTCTGCTCGACGATGGCGTTCGAGACGTCGCTCGCGACGTCGTAGAGTTCCACCAGATCGCTCAGTCGCTCGCGCTGGTGGCGCAACTGGCGCTGGCGCTCGCGGCGCTCGGTGACGTCCCGGAGCACGCCGACGCGCCCCCCGTTCGGGAACGGCCCGAAGCGCGCTTCGAGCGGCCGGTGCTCGCCGTCCCCCGTCTCGATGGTGAAGGAGATGGTCGCGCTGTCGCGCTCGCCCGCGCGCATCTCCTCGGCGAACCGCTTCGCTTCCCCCGTCACGCCCTCGCCGAGCACGTCGCCCGCGCGTTCGCCGATGATCTCCTCGCGTTCGACGTCGAGGAGGTCGCAGTACGCCTCGTTCGCGAGCGTGAACCGGTCGTCCTCGTCGAGCGCGTACACGCCGTCCCACACCGTCTCCACGATGGCCTCGTAGCGCTCCAGTTGCTGCTCGCGCTCGACGCGCTCGGTGACGTCCCGGAAGTAGACCGACAGCCCGGTCGCCGACGGATAGGCGCTCACCTCGAAGTGCGCGTCCAGCGGCTCGAAGTACTCCGTGAACGTCACCGGCTCTTGCGCGTCGAGCGCGCGCTCGTACTCCGCCTGGAAGCCCGTCCCGATGGCCGCCGGGAACGCCTCCCAGACGTTCTCACCGATCATCTCCGCCGGGTCGTGCTCTAGGAACTCGCCCGCCTGCTCGTTCACGTACGTGAACGTCCAGTCGGTGTCGAGCGCGAAGAACCCGTCCGAGACGCGCTCCATCGTCTCGTCGAGCTCCTCGCGGAGGCGCTCCTCGCGCTCCTTCAGTCGCGTCACGTCTTCGACGTAGCCCGCGAGCGTGCCGTCGGCGAGCCGTTCGCCCCGGTCGCGCATCCAGCGCGCCGCGCCGTCCGCCGTCCGGATGCGGTACGTCGCGTCGTACTCCTCGCCCGCCGCGACGTCCCGGACGGCCGCCCACGCGTCCTCCCGGTCGTCCGGGTGGACGACGTCTCGCCAGTCCAGGTCGCCGTCCTCGAACGTCGACGCGTCGTAGCCCGTGACGCGCGGCGCGCCGGAACTCACCGCCGTGAGCGGCCGGTCGTGCGCCGCCGGCCCGCGGTAGAGCAGCTCCGGCAGCCGCTCGACGGCCGGCGCGAGCGCGTCCCGGACGCTCCCCCCTTCTGTCGGCATCGTTCGCCCGAGTAGGGCGCGAACGCGTAAAAATTTAGAGGAGCTCGACGAGCAGTCCCTTCTGGCCGTGCAGGCGGTTCTCCGCCTGCGCCCAGATGAGCTCTCTGTCCGACTCCATCACGTCGTCCGTTATCTCCTCGCCCCGATGGGCGGGCAGACAGTGCAGCACCGCCGGGTCGTCGGCGTGCGCGAGCAGCTCCTCGTTCAGCTGGAACCCCTCGAAGTCCGCGACCTTCTCCGCGCGCTCGTCCTCCTCGCCCATGCTCACCCAGACGTCCGTGTAGACGACGTCCGCGTCGTCCACGGCCGCCACGGGGTCGTGGCCGACGGAGACGGAGCCGGCGAACCCGCGCGCGCGCTCGACCGTGTCGTCGTCGAAGCCGTACCCCTCGGGGGTGGCGGCGCGCACGTCCAGGCCGACCATCGACGCGCCCACGAGGAACGACGCGCCGACGTTGTTCCCGTCACCCACCCACGCCACCGTCGCGTCGAACCCGCAGTGTTCGCGGATCGTCAGCAGGTCCGCGACGGTCTGCGCGGGGTGCGCGTCGCTCGACAGGCCGTTGATCACGGGGACGTCTGCGTACTCCGCGAGCTCCAGCATCGAGTCGTGGGACTTCACGCGCGCCATCACGCCGTCCACGTAGCCGGAGAGCGCGCGCGCCGTGTCCTTCACGGGCTCGCCGCGCCCGAGCTGGATGTCGTCCTTCCCGAGGAAGACGGCGTGCCCGCCGAGCTGGGTCATCCCCACCTCGAAGGAGACGCGCGTGCGCGTGCTCGGGCGCTCGAAGAGCATCCCGAGGCTCGCCCCCTCGAGGCGCGCCGGTGGCTCTCGATCCCCCGCCTTCAGGGCGGCGGCGGTGTCGAGGACGCGATGCAGCTGCTGCACGTCGAAGTCGTCGATGTCGATGAGGTTCATAGCAGTCTCTCCGCGGCCGCCGTCAGCACGGCGACCCCGCGGTCGTACTCGTCGAGGTCGATGCGTTCGTCCGGCGCGTGGTCGAGCGACGAATCGCCCGGCCCGTACGTCACCATCGGGCAGTCCCACGAGCCGTGATAGACGTTCATGTCGCTCGTCCCGGTCTTCCGGAGGTGCGTCGTCTCCCCGCCCTCCGCGCGGATGCTCGCGCGCAGCGCCGTCGCCGCCGCGTTCCGCGGGGACGCCATCACGGGCGGCACCGAGTCGACCCACGTGACGCCGACGTCCGCGTCCTCCCCGACGTACGTCGGGACTTCGGCCGCCGCCGTCTCCTCGACGTCCGCGACGGTGCTCGACGGCGGCACGCGGAACGACGCGTCGATGTGCGCCTCGAACGCGAGTCCGTCCTCGGCGACGCCGCCGGACATCTCCAGGGGCTTCGCCGTCACCTGCTCGAAGACGGAGGACTCGCCCTCCGCCTCGAACGTCTCCTCGACGTCGTGCCACCAGTCCATCGCGTACTCCAGCGCGTTCGGGCCCGGCCGGGACGTGTGCGCGGAGGGCGTCTTCGCGTCGAACACGCCCTTCACGAACCCGCGATAGCCGAGCGTCACCGCGTCCCACCCGGACGGCTCGCCGTTGATGACGGCGTCCGGCTGGTCGCGCGTCTCCACCAGGTGGTGCGCGCCGCGCGCGTCCTTCTCCTCGCCGACGACGCCGACGAAACTCGCGCCCGTGCGCGACGCCGCCACCGCCATCGCCGAGAGCGGGCCCTTCGCGTCGCACGCGCCCCGCCCCCAGAGTTCGCCCGCGGCCTCGCGCACCGGGATGTCGCCGGGGACGGTGTCCATGTGGCTCGTCAGGAGGACGCCGTCGTCGCCGGGCGCGCGCACGTTCCCGACGTCGTCCACGTAGGCCTCGCGGCCCGCCTCCTCGAAGTAGTCCACGAGGCGTTCCGCGACCGCTTCCTCCTCGCCGGAGACCGAGCGGATCTCGACGACCTCGCGGAGGAGTTCGCGCGGGTCGGTCATAGCGTCTCGCGGAGCGCGTCTGCGACCTGCGCGCAGTGCTCTTCGGTCACGGTGAGCGGCGGCAGGAAGCGCACGACGGTGCGGCCCGCGGGGAGCGCGAGCACGCCGTGGTTCATCGCCATCCCGCCGATGACGGGGTTCGCGCCCGTCTTCACCTCGACGCCGACCATCAGGCCGCGCCCGCGCACGTCCCGAATCGCGTCCGCCTCCTCGGCGAGCGCCTCCAACTCGGATTTGAAGGTCGCGCCGACGTCGCCGGCGTGCCCGGGGAGGTCCTCCGCGACGAGCGTCTCCAGCGTCGCGTTCGCCGCGGCCGCGGGGACGGGGCCGCCGGAGAACGTCGACCCGTGGTTCCCGGCGTCCTCGGCGATCCACGGCTTCACCATCGTCGCGCCCAGCGGCAGGCCGTTCGCGATGCCCTTCGCGGCCGTGACGATATCGGGCGTGACGCCCTCGCCCTCGACCGCCCAGAGGTCGCCGGTGCGCCCGACGCCCGTCTGAATCTCGTCCGCGATCATCGCCGCGCCCCGATCAGCGGTGACGTCCCGGACGTGCCGGAGGTAGCCGTCGGGTGCGGGGTTGACGCCGCCCTCCCCCTGGATGGGTTCGACGATGACCGCCGCCGTCTCGCCGTCGACGGCCTCGCTCATCGCCTCCTGATCGCCGTACGGGACGAACTCGACGGGGCCGGCGAGCGGGCCGAACCCCTCCTTGTACGCGTCCTTCCACGTGCAGGCGAGCGCGCCCATCGTCCGGCCGTGGAACGCCTGCATCGTCGCGACTATCTTCGAGCGGCCGGTGGCGTGGCGCGCGAACTTCAGCGCCGCCTCATTCGCCTCCGTGCCCGAATTGCTGAGCCAGACCTTCTCGCAGTCTCCCGGCGCGAGCGCCGCGAGGCGGTCGTAGAGGCTCGTGCGAACGTCGACGGGGTAGGAGCCCTGGACGTACGTGAGTTCGGCCGCCTGCTCCTGGACGGCCTCCGTGACCGTCGGGTGGGAGTGTCCGAGCGGCGTGCAGGCGTACGAGGCACCGAAGTCGAGGTAGTCGTTCCCGTTCGTGTCCGTCAGCGTGACGCCCTGCCCGGACGCGATGTCGATGGGTTTCGACCCGAAGACGAACTCCGCGCCCGACATCTACGGACTCCCCACGGGGTGCATCCCCGTGAAGTCGAGGCCGGCGTCCTCGGCGAACCCGAGGGCGACGTTCGCCGCGTGGACGGCCTGGCCCGCCGACCCCTTCATCATGTTGTCGATGGCGCTGAAGACGACGACGCGGCCGTTGCGCTCGTCCAACTCGAAGCCGACCTCCGCGTGGTTCGACCCGGCGACCGCCTTCGGTTCGGGGTAGCGATACACCCCGCCGCCGCCCGCGACGAGGCGGACGAACGGCTCTTCTCCGTATTGTTCGCGGAACGCGCTCCACATGTCCTTCGTCTCCGGCATCTCCTCGGGGTAGACGTGACAGGTCGCCGCGGACCCGCGCACCATGTCCACCGCGTGTACGGTGAAGGACACCTGCAGGCCGAGGTACGCCTCGATTTCGGCCTCGTGGCGGTGCGACGTGGGCGCGTACGGCCGTACGACACCCGACCGTTCGGGGTGGCTGGACGCCGCGCCGCCGCCCGCGCCGCCCTCCGAGGAGCCGACTTTGACGTCCACAACCACCCGGTCGTCGGGCGTCAGAATGCCCGCCTCGACGAGCGGTAGGAGGCCGAGCATCGTCGACGTGGCGTTACAGCCCCCGGACGCGATCAGTTCGGCGCCCGGGAGGCTCTCGCGGTTCAACTCGGGGAGCGCGTACTCCGCGTCCGCGAGGTGCTCCGGCGCGACGTGCCCGTCGTACCAGACGTCGTACATGTCCGCGTCGGGCAGGCGGAAGTCCGCCGAGAGGTCCACGACGACCTCCGCGAGGCCGCGGTACTCATCGATGTGCTCCATCGTGACGCCGTGGGGCGTGCAGACGAAGAGGGCGCCCGTCTCTTCGAGGGCGTCCGGCGCGACGAAGCGCAGGTCGAGGCCGCGGAGGTTCGGGTGGACCGACCCCACGGTCTTGTTCGCGTACTCGCGACTCGTCGCCTGTGAGAGTTCGAACTCGGGGTGGCCCGCGAGCAGGCGCAGCACCTCGCCGCCGGTGAATCCGCTCGCGCCGACGACGCTCGCTTTCACGCGCGGACCTCCGTCTCCGCCTTCGCTTCGAGCCAATCCACGACCGTACCCGCGACGTCCACGTCGGTGGCGTCGTTCAGCGCCTTGAACTCGACGGTGTGGTTCACCTCGGGGACGGTGTAGCCGTCACCGGTCTCCATGACGTCCACGCCGAGCAGGCCCCCGCCGACCGCATCGCTGGCGTCGCGGGCGAGCGCGCGGACCTCGTCGTTCAACTTGAACGCCTCGACGTCCGCGCCCTTCGCCGCGTTCGTCAGCCAGTGCTCGGAGGAGCGCGCCATCGCCGCGACGGGTTCGCCGTCCACGGTGAGCACGCGCAGGTCCCGCCCGGGTTTCTCGACGAACTCCTGGACGTAGAAGACGGAGTGCTCGTAGTGGCCGAGCGTCTTCTTGTGCTCCAGGATCGCTTCCGCCGCGCTCTCCGACTCTATCTTCGCGAGGAGGCGGCCCCACGAGCCCACGACGGGCTTGATGACGCAGGGGTAGCCGAACTCCTCGATGGCCGCCATCGCGGAGTCCACGTCGAACGCGACGGTCGTCGCGGGCGTCGGCACGCCCGCGTCGTCGAGGCGGATGCTCGTCTTCGCCTTGTCCGCGCAGACCTCCGCGGTCTCCGCGCTGTTCACGACGGGAACGCCGTAGGACTCGCAGAACGCGGTCGCGTACGTGCTCCGCGAAGTCGCCATACACCGGTCGAGGACGACGTCACACGAGGCGAGCGCGGCCGGCGGGTTCCCGACGCCGAATCGCTGTTTGCGGACGTCGATCTTCTCGACGTCGTGGTCGCGCGCGCGGAGCTCCTCGAGCAGGAGCTTCTCGTCCTTGCGGATGCGCGAGTAGAGCAGTCCGATCTTCACGCCGACCACCCCGTGTGCGTCGCCCGCATTCCCTTACTCCCCCCAGTCTTCCGCGAGCTCCGGGGCTTCGTCGAGCGTCACGGGGTCGTCGTCGACGACTTCGAGTTCGGCACCGCACGTGCCGCAGTCGACGATTTCGCCGACCTCGAGGTCGTCGTGCAGGTCGAGTTCAGCGCCGCACTGGATGCATTCGGTCATGTACGTCACGTTCTTCTGCGTCCACCACCTTATAGCTGGCGGAAATACCAGATAAGTTAGAGAAGCTCAGAGTGGGTACTAACGGAGAAAAAACGCCCGAGGCCGCTAATTAGTGATTCGATGTATCGAATCTGGTAGGTAGTGATCGGGGGCGAAGCCCCTCGTCGCTCACGCATACCGGGACACCTCCGCCGACAGCGTCGCCGCCGCCGACTCCAGGGCCTCCGCGCGCTCGCCCGCGACGGCCGCATCGCTCTCCAGGCGCTCCAGCGACGCCGCCAGCGACGCCGCCAGCGCGTCCGGCGCCGGCCCGCCCGCCGAATCCCGACTCTCCACGCTCGCCGTCGGATCCAGCGCCGCCGCGACGTCCTCGCGCGCCACCCGCGCCGTCAGGTCGTCGCCCGTGACGTCCGCGTACGCCTCGGCCACCGCGTCGACGTCCGCGCCGCGCTCCGCCGCCGTCGCCACGACTTCGTGCGCCGTGCGGAACGGCAGGCCGTGCATCGCCAGCAGGTCCGCGACGCCCGTCGCCGTCGAGAACCCCTCGCCCGCCGCCGCCTCCAGGGGCTCCGCCGGCCACTCGGCCGTCGCCACCGCGCCCGCCGCGACGTCCACCGCGTCCGTCACCGCGTCCGCCACGCGCCACGCGTGCGGCGACGCGTTCTGCAGGTCGCGGTTGTACGCGCGCGGCAGGCCCTTCAGCGTCGACAATAGCGCCTGCAGGCCCCCGGTGGCGTCCCCCGCCACCGAGCGAACGAGTTCGAGCGTGTCCGGGTTCTTCTTCTGGGGCATGATCGAGGACGTCGACGAGTAGTCGTCGTCGAGTTCGACGAGCCCCTTGTTCGCGAACACCACGACGTCCTCCGCGAGGCCCGCGAGCGTCGTCGCCAGCCCCGCGAACGCCGCCGACCCCTCCACGAGGAAGTCCCGCGAGGAGACGGCGTCCATCGAGTTCGACAGCACCGCGTCGAACCCCAGGAGGTCCGCCGTGCGCTCCCTATCTATCTCGAACGGCGTGCCAGCGAACGCCGCCGCGCCCAGCGGCGAGCGGTTCGTCCGCTCGTAGGCATCCAGAAGCCGCTCGGTGTCGCGCGCGAGCGCCGCCTCGTAGGAGAGCGCCCAGTGCGCCACCGTCGTCGGCTGGGCCGGCTGGAGGTGCGTGTAGCCCGGCATCACCGTCTCGCGCTCCGCCTCCGCGACGTCGCAGAGCGCCTCGCGCGCCTCCACGACCGTCTCTATCGCGTCGAGGAGCGCCGCGCGGTACTCGTAGCGCAGGCACGCCGCCACCTCGTCGTTGCGCGAACGCGCCGTGTGCATCCGCCCGCCCTCCGGGCCGACGCGCTCGATGACCGCCGTCTCGATGGCCTCGTGTACGTCCTCGCCGTCCGGTAGCGCGTCGAAGCCAGCGTCCTCCACGTCGTCGAGCGCGCCGAGAATGGCGCTCGCGTCCGCCTCGGAGACGACGTCCTGCTCGGCGAGCATCACGACGTGCGCGCGGTCCACGGCGAGGTCGGCGGCGAACAGGCGCGCGTCGAACCCCATCGACGACAGGAACTCGCGCGCCGGCCCGCCCGCGAAGCGCTCGCGGCGCACCACCGTGTCGCCGGCCTCGCCGTCGCTCATTCTACTCCTCCGACTCCCCGTTCCCGTCCGTCGCGAGCTCCGGCTTCGCCTTCTTCTCCGCCTCGCGCGCGAGGCGCGCCTGGAAGCCGTGGTACTTCGCGACGCCGGTCGCGTCCGCCTGCTCGATGCCCATCACAGTCTCCGTGTTGAACGACGCCGCCTGCTCGGAGTAGACCGCGTACTCGCTCTCGCGGGCGACCGGACGCGCCTGCCCGCCCTCGAACTTCACCGTCACCGTGCCGGTGACCTTCTCGTTCGACTGCATCAGGAACGCGTCGAGGGAGTCCATCAGCGGCGAGTCGAGCAGCCCCTCGTACGCCTGCTGGGACCACTCCTCGTCCACCGTCTGCTTGAAGTCGCGCTCCTCCTTCGTCAGCACGAGCCCCTCCAGGGCCTCGTGCGCCTCCAGGAGCGTCGTCGCCGCCGGATGCTCGTAGTTCTCGCGGACTTTCAGCCCGAGGATGCGGTCCTCCATCAGGTCCGAGCGGCCGACGCCGTGCGCGCCCGCGAGTTCGTTCAGGTGCTCGATGAGGTCGACGGGATCCATCGCCTCGCCGTCCACGGCGACCGGAACGCCCGCCTCGAACTCTATCTCGACCAGCTCGGTCTCCTCAGATGGCTGGCTCGTCCACTCGTAGATGTCCTCCGGCGGGACGTAGCCCGGGTCCTCCAGTTGGCCGCCCTCGATGGAGCGACTCCAGAGGTTCGTGTCGATGCTCCACGTGCCGCCAGAGCCCGCCTCGACCGGCAGGTCCTTCTCGGCGGCGTACTCGATCTCCCACTCGCGCGTCAGCCCCATCTCGCGGACCGGCGCGATGACCTCCATGTCGGTGCCGCGCCAGACGGCCTCGAAGCGCAACTGGTCGTTGCCCTTCCCCGTACAGCCGTGCGCGAGGCCCGTACAGCCCTGCTCCTCGGCGACGTCGAGGATTGCGTTCGCGATCACGGGGCGCGCGAGCGCCGTCCCCAGGGGGTAGCCCTCGTAGTCGGCGTTCGCGCCCACCGCGTCCATACAGACTTGGGCGAACTCCTCGGTGGCGTCGACGACGTAGTGCTCGAGGCCGAGCGCCTCCGCCGTCTCGTAGGCCTCCTCGAACTCTTCTTCGGGCTGACCGACGTCGACGGTGACGCCGATGACGTCGTCGTAGCCGTACTCTTCTTTCAGCAGCGGGACGCAGACGGTCGTGTCGAGCCCGCCCGAGAAGGCGAGCGCGACGGTTTGGGTGTCGGACATCGTTGTGTGGTGTTAGTGGGTGGTCGTCGCGACGATACGCGGGGCCTCGCGGGGAGAACCTCGGTGCCGGGGTGGTAGGTGGAGTGGGGTCTAAGGGGACCCCGGTCGTCGTCGCACTCGGACGGCCGCGCCGCTCCGAGCAGAAGCGAGCGTGGTGGCGGCGAGCCGTGCCATGGTCGTTCCCTACTTCACCCACGTCCGTATTAAGACCTTTCGACTCAGAACGCGTCAGTGGGACGTTCGCACGGTGTCGAAGGGCAGATACGCCCGCCCGCGCTAGGGCCGTGCGTGTACAGTCTGAACGTCCCGCTCCCCCCTCCCGTCCGCGCCCTCTTCCGGGAGTTCCGCCCCCACCTCGTCGGCTTCGAGAGCGTCCGGGACCCGCGAACCGCCACGCTCGTCGTGAAGCGCCTCGACGCCGCCGACCGCCGCGAGTACCTCCGCGCCGAACGCGACGCGAACGCCGCGCTCCGAGGCGCCCCCGCGTTCGAAGCCCGGATCGCCGACGTCGGCGTCTTCGACGTCCCGACCGCCGGCCCCGGCCCCGTCGTCTACCTCGCCGTCGAGAGCCCCGGCCTCCACCGCGTCCACCGCCAACTCGTCGACGACCTCGGCCGCATCGAGGACCTCGAAGGCGACGACTACACCCCGCACGTCACGCTCGCGCGCGACGGCCCGCGACGCGCCGTCGAACGCGTCCGCGACGTCGACTTCGACCCCGTGACGTGGACCGTCGACGAAATCGAGTTCTACGACGCCAACGTCAACGAACGAATCGAAGCCGTCCCGCTCCCGGCGTAGGGTTTTAGGCCTCGCGCACCACCCTCGGCGTATGGCACGCACGCTCGGTTTCGTCGGCCTCGGCATCATGGGTCTCCCGATGGCGAAGAACCTCCTCGACGCCGGCTACGACGTCGTCGGTCACAACCGCTCGGACGAACCCGTCGAGGACCTCGTCGCGCACGGCGGCGACGCCGCGGACACCCCGCGAGAGGTCGCGGAACGCTGCGAGGTCGTCTTCACCTGTCTGCCCGACACCCCCGTCGTCGAGGACGTCGTCCGCGGCGAGGACGGCCTGCTGGAGGGCTTCAGCGAGGGCGACGTCTACGTCGACCACTCCACGATCAACCCCGTCGACACCGAAGCGCTCGCCGCGGACCTCGCCGACCGGGGCGTCGAGATGCTCGACGCGCCCATCAGCGGCGGCGAAGAGGGCGCAATCGACGCCACGCTCTCCATCATGGTCGGCGGCGACCCCGCCGTCTTCGAGGCCTGCACCGAGTTCTTCGAGGTCACCGGTGCGACGGTGACGCACTGCGGGCCCAGCGGCGCCGGACAGACCACGAAGGCGTGCAACCAGATCGTCGTCGCCGCCCAGATGGTGAGCGTCAGCGAAGCCCTCGTCTTCGCGCAGAAGGCCGGCGCCGACCTCGACGCCGTCGTCGACGCCATCAGTGGGGGCGCCGCCGGCTGCTGGACGCTCGACAACCGCGCGAAGCGCATGATCCGCGGGAACTTCGACCCCGGCTTCTTCGCGGACTACCAGTACAAGGACCTCCGCATCGCCACCGACGCCGGCGAAGCCTACGGCGCGCCGATGCCCGCCACCGAACTCGCCCACGAACTCTACAAGAGCATGCAGGAGAACGGCATGGGCCGCGACGACAACTCCGGCGTCATGCAAGTCGTGGAGATGCTCGCCGGCGAAGAGGCCCGCGTCTCGAACTAGCCCGCGAGCGCGGGCCGTCCGTCAGTCCCCGTGGGGCCCGCACGTCACGCGGTACGTCCGGTTCCCGTAGCGCGCGAACGCCGGGTTCGAGACGCCGCGATACGGACAGGCCGCGCCGTGGCGCGCGAGGAAGCGCGCCGCCGCCACCTCGCGTTCGTACCCGCGCAGTTCGAGACGGCACGTCCCGTCCGCCTCGCAGTTCCCGTCCGCGAAGAGGTCCGCGGCGACGCCCGGCGCCGCGTCGAAGTCCGCGACCGTCGCGTTCGCCGGCGCGCCCGCGACCGGTTCGGCGGTGACCACGTACCCCCACCCCCAGCCGAGGCCGACGCCGGCGACGAGCAGGACGCCGAGGACGACGGGCGCGGCGCCGCCGAGCGCGAGCGTCCCGCCCCCGCTCACGCCGCGCCGGCGCGACGCGGCGACCCACGCGCCGAGCGCGACGAGCGCGAACGCGCCCACGACCGGGAGCGACGCGACGCCGGCGAGCGCCGCGAGCGCCACGACGACCACCGCCGCGGCCGTCGCCGCGACGCCCCCGGCGACGACCGTTCGCGCCCCCGCGAGGCGCGCGTCGACGCCGTCCCCGAGGAGCGCGGCCGCCGTCGCCCCGAGCAGGCCGACGCCGAGGACGTGTGCGAGCACCGCCGCCGCCGCCGTCGCCTCGCTCGGCCCCGTCGTCCAGGAGAGCGCGCGATAGACGACCGACTGCGCGCCCGTCGTCGCTGCGAGCAAGCCCACCGTCACGCCCGCGCACGCGAGCGCGCCGAGCAGGACGAACGCGACCGCTCGACCGGCGCGAGCGAGCGTCTCCCGGTGGCGCGTCGACATGCCCGTGAGTGACGGCGAACGCGCGGAAAAGCGTTCCCCGGGCTACGGGCGCGGCGGGCCTTCCGGGCCCCACGCGTCCACGTCGCCGTAGAAGTTCAGCGTCGCGAACTTCAGCTTCGACGGCTCGACGTCCACGAGTTCCGCGCGCTCCTCCGCCGGGAAACTCGGGTTCACGCTGTACTTGCGCATCGACGTCCGGGACTCGCGCGTGTATCGGCGGTCGACGAGCATCCGCACGCCGTAATCGTCGGGGGAGCGGATGACGCGCCCGAGCGCCTGCCGGGTCTTTCGCACGGTCGGAATCTCGACGGCGTACCGCCAGCCCGCGTCCTCGCGGTCGAACGCCTCGTCGTAGGCGTCCTGCACCGCCTCGGCGCGCGCGTCCAGACGGGGGTAGGGGACGCCGACGACGGCGACGGTGCGCGCGTCCTCGCCCTCGAAGCTCACGCCCTCCGCGAGCGTCCCCCAGAGCGACGTGAACAGCACGGCGTTCTCGTCCGCGACGAACGCCCGGCGCAACTCCTCCGCGCCCGTCCCGGGCTCGTCGAGGTAGCGCGTCGCGTCCACGCCGTCGAGCAGGCCGTGGTAGCGTTCGGCCTCGCTGTAGCTCGGGAAGAAGAACAGACAGCTCCCGGCGCTGAAGCGCACCGCGTCCGCGAGCACGCCCGCCACCTCCTCCTGGGTCGCCGAGTCCTCGCGATTGGAGGAGAACAGCGGCTCCGTGTCCACGGCGAACGTCCGCCGGCGCTCCTCCGGGAACTCCAGCCCGTACGCCATCGTCTCGGGGTCCTCCAGGCCGAGGAGTTCGCCGGTGACGTCGAACGGCCGCAGCGTCGCGGACATCAGCACGCTCGCGTCAACCGCGTCGAAGAGCTCCGCGGTCACGTCCCGCGGGATGCACGTGTAGAGCTCCGCGCGCCCGTACACCTCGTCGGTGCCCGCGTCCCGGCGCACCGCGGCGGTCGGATACTGGCCGAGTTCGTCCCCGTCGGTGAGGTAGGCGTCCACGAACTCCGCCGCCTGCAGGGTCTGACACTCCTCGCGCGTGCTCGCGTCGCCGTTCCGATACGCGTCCTCGTAGGCCTCCTCCAAGTCCTCGCCGAGCGATATCGCCGCGTCGAGGTCCTTCGAGATGCCCCGCCCCTCGTACGCCGCGAGGAACGCGAGCGTGAGGTCGTCGCGCTTCGCGTCGTTCGCCACCGGGACGTCCGCCCACGCCTCCCCCACGCGCTCCATCGACGCCGGGCCGTCCCCGCGCGGGCCGATGCCGGCCTCGTACGTCTCCACGAGCGCGTCCCGGAACGCGCGCAGGACGTTCTCCGCGTACTCCGCGCGGGCGTCCGCCTCCGTCTCGCCCGCGAGTTCGGACAGAGCCTCGTCGAGCGTGTTCTCCGTGAGCGCCTTCGAGGCGTGGTCTCGTGCGGCGTCCTCGACGTTGTGCGCCTCGTCGAAGACGACCACGACGTCCTCCGGGTCCCGGTCGAGCCACCGGAAGAACTGCGCGCGGATGCCCGGGTCGAGGAGGTGGTGGTAGTTACAGACCGCGAGGTCCACGCCCTCCATCGCGTCCTTCAGGAGCTCGTAGCCACACAAGCCGTTCTCCTCCGCGTACTCGTAGACGTCGTCCGGCGTCCGCACGTCGTCGTAGAGCCATCCGACGAAGTCGTCCGACTCCGTCGTGAGGTTCTCGTAGTAGCGCTCGCAGACGTTCTGCTCGCGCAAGTCCTCCAGGTCCGCGTTCACCGCGTCTAGCTCGTCCATCACGGCCGAGCGCGCCTCCGCCGCCGCGTCGTCGCCGTCGCGCGCCGCGTCCAGTAGCTCCTCCTGCTGGCGCTCCAACTCGCGCTTCTCGCGCTCCGCCTCCGCCACCTCGTACGTGTTGTCCCGGAGCACCTGACACTCCTGGTAGTCCACGTCGATGTGACACATCGACCCCTTCCCGCGGAAGACGACGGCGCGCAGGGGCTCCTCGGCGTGGATGTCGCGGGCGTCCCGGACGAACTGGCGCATCTGCTGGTGAACGTTTGTCGTGATGACCACCGTCTTGTCCTCGGCGCGCGCGTAGTCGAGCGCGGGCGCGAGCGACGCGAGCGTCTTCCCCGTCCCGCAGGCCCCCTCGAAGAGGACGTCGCGCTCCTCGTCGAGCGCCTCGCGGATGCGGTCCATCGCCTCGCGCTGGTTCTCGTACGGCGACGGCTTCGGGAAGAACCGGAGGTAGTCCGCGTCGTCCGCGCCGCCGTCGCTGGCTGCCACGGCCGCGAACTACACCCCTCACGCTATAAATAGTCGTGGTCGCTCGTCCGCGGGCGCCCCGCTACGCGAGCGCGACGCCCGCCCACATCGCCACGGCCGCGGCAATCGGAATCGTGAGGTTGTCGTCCACGACGTACCCCCGGACGACGGGCTTGAGCGCGTCCGCCGCCGTCGCCGCGAGCGCGCCGAGCACCGCCGCGAGCGCGGGGACGCCGGCGGTGACGGCGAGCACGAGACAGAGCGCGAACGTCGCGCCCATCACGCGCGGCGCCTTCCGGCCGAGGCCGCCCCGGTGGAGGAGGCCGCTGAGCGGGTCGCCGAACGCGAGCATCAGCATCGCCGGCGCCGCGATGGCCGGCGGGAAGACGAGGCCGGTGACGGCGAACCCGACGACGTAGAGGAAGTAGCCCGCGGGGTTGTCGCGCTCGTACTCGCGGATGAGCGCGTCGAAGACCGCCCAGTCGGCCGCGCCGCCCAGGCGCACGCACTCGAGCGCGCCGCCGAGGACGAGGCCGCCGACGAGCGCCGCTTCGACCCACGGCCACGGGACGCCCGCGAGCAGCCACGCGAGCGGGACGGCCGCGCCCAGCGTGTGGACGAGGCGCCGCCGGAGTTCGGCCATCCTAGAGGTCGTCGAACGCGAGGCCGCCGTCGCGCAGTCCGGCGAGCGTCTCCGCCAACTCGGCCGTCGCGACGCGCGCTTGCGCGGTGCTGTCGCGCTCCCGCACGGTCACCGTCTCCGGGTCCTCCTCGACGCTCTCGTAGTCCACGGTGACGCAGAAGGGCGTCCCGATCTCGTCCTGACGCCGGTAGCGCCGCCCGATGTTCCCCGAGGTGTCGAACGTCACCGCGTACCCCTCGCCGCGCAGGTCGTCGACGACGTCGCGCGCGAGGTCGCCCATCCCGTCCTTGTCCATCAGCGGGAAGACGGCGACGTTCGTCGGCGCGACGCCCGCGTCGAGGCGGAGGACGGTGCGCTCGCCCTCGTCCACCTCGTCCTCGTCGTAGGCGTGCGCGAGCACCGTGTAGACGGTGCGGTCGATGCCGATGGACGGTTCGACGACGTGCGGCGTGACGTGGTGGCCGGCCTCCGTCTCCTCCGCCACCTCGAATCCCGTCTTCTCCACGGGGAGTTCGTACGTCTCGTCGTCCACCTCGACCGCGACCGTCTCGCCGTCGAACGCCGCGCGGTCCCGCCGAGCAAGCGCTTCGAGTTCGTCCGCGATGGCGGCCGCGTCCCCGCCGTACTCGGGGCCGAGATACGACATGTCGGGGTCGACGCTCGCGCGCTCCACCGTCTTCGGCTCGTCGTACTGCTTGAACACGGTGAACGACTCGCTGCTGTGCGCGTCGTGCTTCGAGAGGTCGTAGTCGCCCCGGTAGGCGTAGCCCGCTATCTCGATCCACTCCGGATCCTCGCCCGGCGCGGAGACGTCAGCCTCCGCGTCCCAGCAGTCGCTCGCGTAGTGCGCGCGCTCGCCCGCCTGATGCTGCCGGTAGCGGAACCGCTCGAAGTCCACGCCGATGTCCGCGTACCACTCCGTCGCCACGCCGAGATAGTAGGCGACCCACGGCTCGACGAGGCCCCTGTCGACGGCCGCAGCGACCGTGGTCTCGACGTAGTCGCCGTCCGGCTGATTCTCCGCGGGATAGAGCGTGAGTTCGACGTCCGCGACCGAGTCGACGTCCGGGTCGTCCCCGTCCGGGTCGACGAAGAGTTCGAGTTCGGCCTGCGTGAACTCGCGCGTGCGAACGAGCGCGTTCCGCGGGCTTATCTCGTTCCGATAGGACTTCCCTATCTGCGTGACGCCGAACGGGAGTTGGCCGCGCGCGTACTCCTTCAGCCGCGGGAACTCCACGAAGATGCCCTGCGCCGTCTCCGGGCGGAGGTAGCCGGTCTGGCTCGATCCGGGCCCGATGTTCGTCTCGAACATGAGGTTGAACTCGTCGACCGGTTGGCCGGCGAGGGGCGCTCCACAGTTCGGACAGACGACGTCGTGGGCGTCGAGGAGCGCCGCCACCTCCTCGGGCGGCAGGCTCTCGGCTTCCTCTACGTCCGTCGCGCCCTCGACGAGGTGGTCGGCGCGGTGGCTCGTCCCGCACTCGGCGCACTCGACGAGCATGTCGTCGAAGCCGTCGAGGTGGCCCGACGCCTCGAAGACGGGTTCGGGCATCACGGTGGGGGCGTCCACCTCCATGTGGCCCTCCGCGACGGAGAAACGCTCGCGCCACGTGTCCTCCACGCGCTCCTTCAGCGCCGCGCCCTGCGGGCCGTACGTGTAGAAGCCGGCGACGCCGCCGTACGCTTCGCTCGACTGGAAGAAGTACCCGCGGCGCTTCGCGAGCTCCGTGAGGGCCCTCATAGCGCGGCGAGCAGGTCGATGTCGCGCACGACGCCGGTGAGCGCGTCACCGTTCACGAGCGGCAGCTGCTCGATGTCGTGCTCGAGGAGGCGCTGTGCGGCCTCGCGGGCGGTGCGGCGCTTCGTCACCGTCACCGGGTCCGCGCTCATGAACTCGCCGACGCGCTCGCTCGGCAGTTCGACGTTCCGCGTCGGGAAGTAGCGGTTCCCGGTGGCCTTGATGCCCTCCCACATCCACTCGTCGTCCTCGCCGGCGACGCCCGCGCCGACGTCCGCTTCGCCCTCGACGACGCGCGCGACGTCGATGATGTCGACTTCGGTGAGGATGCCGGTCATCTCCGCCTCGTCGTCGAGGACGACGGCGTACGGGACGTTCGCGTACGCGATTTCGCGTTCCGCGACCGGGAGCGGCGTCTCGACGTACGTCGTGTTCACGTCGCGCGAGGCGAGGTCACCGACCTGCGTCTCGCCGTCGACGTCGCCCTCGGCGATGGCGCGCACGACGTCGGTGACGGTGACGATTCCCGCGAGCGCGTCGCCGTCCACGATGGGGACGCGGCGCGCGCGCTCCGCGACCATCAGGCGCGCCGCCTCGACGACGTCGGTGTCGCCGGTGGTGGTCGGCACCTCGCGGAGCAGCATCGCGAGTTGGTCCTCGTCGGGGTTGTCGATCAGGTCGTCGCGCGAGACGAGGCCGCGGTAGCGCTCCTCGTCCCCTTCGCCCTTCACGACCGGGACCGCGGAGAACGACCGCTCCTGGAGGTACTCCAGGACGCCGTCACGCGTCCCGGGGAGAGAGACCGTCACGACGTCCTCGCGCGGCGTCATCACGTCGGCGACTTTCATGCGGCGGGCTACGACGGCCCACCATTTGTAGGCTACGAACGCCGGCGACGCCCGTTTTTCCGCCCGCGTCGCCGGAATCGGCCCGGTGCGCGCGGGCCGCGCCCGAAACCCGAGGGTCGTGGTAACTCACACCACCCGGATTATAGATTGGGATAATAACGAACCTTAACGAACGGGTGTTCGTACACCTAAACGGGTTAGTGGATGACTATTGCACGTTAGGAGCGGGATAACTGCACTAAATGTCTACTTCTACGGCGTCATTCTTTCCGGTTGTTTCTGCCGTATCGACGAGTTTAAGTACTCTCTGTATCCTCGTACCAATCGAGATGGCACCCGATACGACCGCCGTGCCGAGCGCGGACGTCCGCGCCGGCGAGGTCATGGCCGCCGTCGACGACGACGGTGGAGAGGAGCGTTTCGTCATCGCCAACGTCGACCGGGACGAGGCGTGGATCTCCGCGCCCGTAGCGCAGACGACAACGCTTCACGCGATGCAATAGACCGGGTCTTTTTCTCACCAGCCACCGACGCACTCGGTATGGACGCACGGGAAGTCACGGGTGAACGCGAGTTCGTCGTCCGCCTCGGCTACGGCGAGGACTGGTGCGAGGAGATCGAGGCGTTCACCGTCGCCGCCGACGTCGACGCGGGCTGGTTCCACGCCACCGGCGCCGTCGAGGACGCCGAACTCGCCTACTACGACCAGGACGAGTTCGCCTACGAGACCGCCACCTACGACGAACCCCTCGAAGTCGCCGCCTGCACCGGCACCATCGCGATGCGGGACGGCGAACCCGAGGCGCTCGTCCGCGCCGTCCTCTCCCGGCCCTCCGGGCAGGCCGTCGCGGGCGTCCTCCGGCGCGCCACCGTCTTCGACGGCGAACTCTACTGTCGCGTCTTCGACGACCCGCTCACCCGCGACGTCGACCCCTCGGGGGGTCGGGCGCTGTGGGAATAGCGTTGCCGAGCGAGCGATAGCGAGCGAGGCAACGGCAACGCGAGCGGGAGCACGAAGTGAGCGACACGCGAGCGCGTGTGTGGCGGTAGGACCGCGAGCCGGTATCCAGCAGGGGCCGCTATAGGTGACCGCAGGGAGCGAGGCGACTGTCACGCGCTCGCTGTGCCGCTCGCGGAACGCGCGCTGAGCACAACTCTCAAGAGTCTCACCGCAGTACGCTTCGTGGACCACGATGCGCCCGGAAGACCACGCCTACTTCGAGGGGATCGAGTCCCGCTTGGACGAGGCGTTCGCGGTGGCGGAGGAGGCGAAGACGCGCGGGGCTGATCCCGCGCCGGAGGTGGAGATTCCGGTCGCACAGGACATGGCGGACCGCGTGGAGAACATCCTCGGGATCGACGGGGTCGCGGAGCGCGTCCGTGACCTGGAGGGCGAGATGGGGCGCGAGGAGGCGGCGCTCGCGCTCGTGGAGGACTTCGTCGAGGGGACGGTCGGCGACTACGACACGCGCGCGGGGAAGATAGAGGGCGCGGTGCGGACGGCGGTCGCGCTCCTGACGGAGGGCGTCGTCGCGGCCCCTATCGAGGGGATCGACCGCGTCGAACTCCTCCAGAACGACGACGGCACCGAGTTCGTGAACGTCTACTACGCGGGCCCGATCCGGTCGGCGGGCGGGACGGCGCAGGCGCTCTCGGTGCTGGTCGCGGACTACGCGCGCTCCCTGCTCGACATCGACGAGTACCGCGCGCGCGACGACGAGGTGGAGCGCTACGCGGAGGAGGTCGCGCTCTACGACGACGAGACCGGCCTCCAGTACTCGCCGAAGGATGAAGAGACGAAGTTCATCGCGAAGCACATGCCCGTGATGCTGGACGGGGAGGCGACGGGCGACGACGAGGTGTCGGGATTTCGCGACCTGGACCGCGTGGACACGAACTCGGCCCGCGGCGGGATGTGCCTCGTGCTCGCGGAGGGTATCGCGCTGAAGGCCCCGAAGATCCAGCGATACACGCGACAACTCGACGAGGTGGACTGGCCGTGGCTCCAGGACCTCATCGACGGCACCTACTACGACGACGGGCACGACGAGGCGGACGACGCGGACGAGGCGGCCGCGGACGCGGACGCCGAGGGTGAGGCCGCCGCGGACGCCGACTCGGACGGGCCGCCGCGCGTCGACCCCGCGAGCAAGTACCTCCGCGACCTCATCGCGGGGCGGCCGGTCTTCGGCCATCCGAGCGAGCCAGGGGGCTTCCGTCTGCGATACGGGCGCGCGCGCAACCACGGGTTCGCGACCGTGGGCGTGCATCCGGCGACGATGCACGTCGTGGACGACTTCCTCGCGACAGGTACTCAAATAAAGACCGAGCGTCCGGGGAAGGCGGGCGGCGTCGTCCCCGTGGACTCCATCGAGGGTCCGACGGTGAAACTCGCGAACGGCGACGTCCGCCGCATCGACGACCCGGAGGAGGCTCTGGAGGTCCGGAACGGCGTCGTCGAAATCCTCGACCTGGGCGAGTACCTCGTGAACTACGGCGAGTTCGTGGAGAACAACCACTCGCTCGCGCCCGCCGGATGGACGGTCGAGTGGTGGGAGCAGGCGTTCGAGGCCGCGGGCGCGGACGTGCAGGCGCTGCGCGACTCCCCGTACGTGGACCTCGCGGACCCGGACGCCGAGCAGGCGCTGAACTGGGCCGAGGCGTACGACACGCCGCTCCACCCGACGTACACGTACTGCTGGCACGACCTCGAACTCGACGACCTGCTCGCCCTCGCCGACGCCATCGACGGCGCCGCCGTGCAGGACGACGCGCTGTGCGTTCCGAACACGGACGGCGCGCGCCGCGCGCTCGAACGCCTCCTCGTCGAGCACGCCCAGGCCGAGACGACGCTCACCGTCGACGACTGGCGGCCGCTCGTTCGCACGCTCGGCTTCGACGACGACCTGGAGCGCGACTGGGACGCCGACTCGCTCCCCGCCGAGGCCGAGGAGTGGCCGAACGCGATGCGCGCCGTCGAGGCCGTCGCGCCGTTCGCCGTCCAGGAGCGCGCCCCGACCCGCATCGGCAACCGGATGGGCCGCCCGGAGAAGTCCGAGTCGCGCGACCTCTCCCCCGCCGTCCACGCGCTCTTCCCCATCGGGGACGCCGGCGGTCCGCAGCGCTCCTTCCGGGACGCCGCGGACTACGCGCCCGACATGCGCGCCGAACAGGGCCTCGTGGACGTCCAACTCGGCGAGCGCCAGTGTCCGGACTGCGGTGAGCACACCTACAAGCCCCGCTGTGAGTCCTGCGGGGCGTGGACCGACCCCTACTACGAGTGCGACGACTGCGGCGTCGTCGCGCGCCCCGACGAGTCCGGGCGCGTCGAGTGTCCGCGCTGCGAGCGCGAACTCGACAACGTCGAACGCCAGACCGTCGACGTCCGCTCGGCCTACCGGGACGCCCTCGAAGCCGTCGGCGAACGCGAGAGCGCCTACGACATCCTCAAAGGCGTGAAGGGACTGATGTCCACGGAGAAAGTCCCCGAACCCATCGAGAAGGGCGTCCTCCGCGCGAAACACGGCGTCACGACGTTCAAGGACGGCACCGTCCGCTACGACATGACCGACCTCCCCGTCACCGCCGTGCGGCCCGCGGAACTCGACGTCACCGTCGAGGACTTCCGCGAACTCGGCTACACCGAGGACGTCGACGGCGACCCGCTCGAACACGACGACCAACTCGTCGAGCTACGGGTGCAGGACGTCGTCCTCCCCGACGGCGCCGCCGAACACATGCTCAAGACCGCGGACTTCGTCGACGACCTCCTCACCGAATACTACGGCCTCGACCCCTTCTACGACGTCTCTGAGCGCCAGGACCTCGTCGGCGAACTCGTCTTCGGGATGGCCCCGCACACGTCGGCCGCCGTCGTCGGGCGCGTCGTCGGCTTCACCTCCGCCGCGGTCGGATACGCACACCCGTACTTCCACGCTGCGAAACGCCGGAACTGCTTCCACCCCGACACGAAGGTCTGGTTCGAGGACGAGGCGGGCGAGACGCACTACGAGGCCATCGAAACGCTCGTCGAGGAGCGCCTCGATCCCGTGCGCGCCGACGAGGACGACTTCGGCACGCTCGTCCAGGAACTCGACGGCGACGTCCACGTCCCGTCCGTCGATAGCGACGGGGACGTCGTCTGCAAGCCCGTCACCGCGGTGTCGAAACACCGCGCGCCCGACCACATGGTGCGCATCGAGACGCGGAGCGGCCGGGAGATAACGGTCACGCCCGACCACGACGTCCACGTCTTCGCTGACGGCGAACTCACGTCTAAGGAGGCCGCGCACCTCACCGATGACGACCACGTCGTCAAGCCCGCCCACCTCGACGCGCTCGATCTCGGTGACGAGCGACAGACGTTCGACCTCCTCGCCGAGCTCGCACGGAGTGACGCGGTCGAGAACGACCGACTCACCGTCAAAGGGATCGGACGCGACGCTCTCTACGACCTGTTCGAGGACACGCTCGCAGGCGACTGGAACGGCCGGTTCTACCCCCTCAAGAGCACCGCCGAGTATCTCGATCTCACGAAGAAGTCCCTGAGCAACTACGTCTATCGCGAGAGCGTCCCATTCTCGTTCCTCGTGGAGATATTCGGCTCCGTCGAGGCCGCAATCGATCGAATCCCCGACGACGTGACGCTCGGGATGAAACGCGATACGACCGAACTCGACCGCTACGTCGAGTTGAACGAGCGCGTGGCGACGCTTCTCGGGTACTACGCGGCTGAGGGGTTCGCCCGCGAGCAGGAGACCCCGAAGGGAACGATCCACCAGACGACGATTTGCGGCGTTGAGGAAGACGCCCGCGACTTCTTCGTTGAGGTGCTCCGCGAGGAGTTCGGCGCGAATCCCTATCGCGAGAACCACGCGAAGGTCACCGCCTCCGGGCGGTTACTTAGAGCGTTCTTCGATACCATCCTCGATTGCGGCGTGTATGCGGAGACGAAGCACGTTCCCCAATGCGTTTTCGACGCCCCCGATGACATCGTCGGCGCTTATCTTTCCGGATACTTCAGCGGTGATGGGGGAGTCGACAAGAACGTTCTGAGCGTCTCCGCGACGACTGTCAGCCGAGAGTTAAAGGATGACATTCTTGCTTTGCTCACGCGTCTCGGAATCTCCGCCCGTGTCGAGACGACGGACCCGGTTCCACTCACCGAGAAATTCCCAGACCACTACGAGGTCGCCGATGAGTCGATGTCTGCCCCGAGCTACGTCGTCCGCGTGACGTCGGACGACGCCGTTCGATTCCACGAACAGGTCGGCCTCCACTTACCACGGAAGGCCGAGAGACTCGCCGACAACGTTGCGACCATCGACCCTACTGGGTCTCGCGTCTTCGACGGCGGTGACGGCGACTATCTCGTCGAGGAAGTCGCGTCCGTCGAGTACACTGCGTCTGAGACCGACTACACCTACTGTCTCACGGTTGCGGACACGCACTCGCTCGTCGCCAACGATATGTCGGAAAAGCAGTGCGACGGTGACGAGGACTGCGTGATGCTCCTGATGGACGGCCTGCTGAACTTCTCGAAGTCCTATCTGCCGAGTTCGCGCGGCGGGCAGATGGACGCGCCGCTGGTGATGTCGAGTCGTATCGACCCGTCCGAGATAGACGACGAGGCGCACAACATGGACGTCGTTGAGCAGTATCCGCTGGAGTTCTACGAGGCGACGCGGGAGATGGCGGACCCGGAAGAGGTGGACGTTCGCATCGCGGAGGCGTCGCTGGGCACGGACGACGAGTACACGGGATTCCGGCACACGCACGACACGAGCGACATCGCGCTCGGCCCCGACCTGTCGGCGTACAAGACGCTCGGGTCGATGATGGACAAGATGGACGCCCAACTGGAGCTCGCGCGGAAGCTCCGCGCGGTGGACGAGACGGACGTCGCGGAGCGCGTCATCGAGGGCCACTTCCTCCCGGACCTAATCGGGAACCTCCGCGCGTTCTCCAGCCAGCAGACGCGCTGTCTCGACTGCGGGGAGAAGTACCGGCGAATGCCGCTCTCCGGGGACTGCCGGGAGTGCGGCGGGCGCGTGAACCTCACCGTCCACCAGGGATCGGTGAGCAAGTACATGGACACGGCGATGCAGGTGGCGGAGGAGTACGACTGCCGCGAGTACACGAAGCAGCGCCTCGAAGTCCTCGAAGCCTCCCTCGAATCTATCTTCGAGAACGACCACAACAAGCAGTCCGGCATCGCGGACTTCATGTAGCGAGTCGGGGGCGATTCGCCGTCTCGAGCCCTACCGCGAGAGCCGCTCGCGCGCTTCGTCGCGGAGCGCGGTGAGTTCGACGAGCGTGCCGAGTTCGTAGGCGAGCAGGCCGAGCGCGCCCGCGAGGAGGCCGACGAGGAGGAGCGCGACGCGCTCGGTGAAGCCGAGACGCACGAGGACGAGCGGGTCGTTCCAGAGGCTCGTGACGACGGCGAACGCGTTCGCGGGCGCGGTGAGCGCGCCGAGGACGAAGAGCGCGCAGACGAGCAGGCCGAGCGCGCGGACGGCGTGGAGCGTGATCGCTTTCGTCAGCGCGGGGTTCTCGCGGAGCCAGTCGCGCGCGAGCCACGCGGCGAGCGCGACGAGCAGGGCGGTGCCGGTGGCGACGATGACGAAGCGGGTGTGCGCGTCGACGTACGCGAGGTCCGCGGCGAGCGCTCGGTCCGCGACGGCGACGACGGCGCCGAGGGGGGACGTCTCGTCCGCGGCGGTGTAGACGAGGTAGGTGAGCGCGGTGTTGAACAGGAGCGCGCCGCCCGCGGAGTACGCGACGAACCGGCGGAAGTCCATGTCGGCGAGGCCGGCGGGGATGGAGATGAACGCGCGGACGAACGGGAGGAGCCGCCCCCACGCGACCGAGGATTCGCCGTAGCGCGCGAAGAGCGCGGTGCTGCGGTCGATGTCGTGCTCCGTGACGTGGACGTACCGCCCGTAGCGTTCGAGCACGAGTCGGCCGTATCGGCCGAAGACGACGTACGCGAGGACGCTCCCGACGGTCGCGCCCGCCGTCGTATCGGCGACGAACGCGGCGAAGGAGACCGGGTCGTGGACGAGTTGGCTCGCGGCGAACGGCACCACGACTTCGCTCGGGACGTAGTGGAGGAGGAACGCCGTCTCGAGGACCATGTAGACGAAGACCGCGGCGTAGCCGTACTGGCGGACGAGTCCGAGGACGGCGTCCGCGAGGCCGGCGAGCGCGCTCACCGGCCCACCTCGCGGTGCCGTCCGTTGTCCATGCGAGAGCGTGCGCCGCGGACGGTTGTAGGTCTTCCGCGTGCCGTCCGGCGGTTGGGTTTAAGTTTCGACCGGCCGAACGGTCGCGGTATGAGCGAGGATTCCACCGTCAAACTCGGGACCGTAGTCTACAACGAGGACGGCGAGAAGGTCGGTACCGTTCGCGGCTTCGACGAGGACGGCTTCTTCGTGACGAACCGCGAGGGCGCCGCGGCGTTCACCGTCGAACACGAGCACACGCCCCACGACCTCGGCGAGGCCGAACTCACGTGGCGCTGTTCGGACTGCGGCGAGGTCGGCGACATCGAAGAACTCCCGGATTCCTGTCCGTCCTGCGGCGCGCCCCGCGAAGCCATCTACTACTGGACCGAGGACTAACGCGGCGAAAACGAACTCCGGGACGGGAACCGTTAGAAGGGAGCCTGCGGGCCTTCGTCTTCTTCGGCGTCGTCGTCGGACGTCTCGCCGGGGAACGACGGACTCATGCCGCCGCCGTGACCGCCCTCCATGCCGGTGTCGGCGTTGACCTTGGTGATCTCCGGGATCTCCTGGGTCATGCGAGCCTTGATCGCCTGAATCGTCATCGGGGAGATGCCACACCCGGAGCAGGCGCCGCTGAGCTGGATGTCGACTTCGCCGGTCTCCTGGTCGATGTTGGTGATGGAGGCGCTGCCGCCGTGCATCTGGATCTGCGGGAAGTTCCGGCGGAGGAAGCTCACGACGCGGTCTTCGAGGTCCTCTCCGGACTGGCTCTCGGTGCTCATGTCCGCGGATAGGTGATTCGCGACCTTAGGCTTTTGGTTGCCCGTCCCCGTCCTCCGCGAAGTCGAACGCGACGCGGAGTTCGTGCTCGATGCGCGCGACGTACAGATCGAGCAGTTCGTCCGCCTTCTCGCGTTCGACGACGCCGTCGAGTCGGTCGAGCGGGTCCTCCGGGAGCGAGATACTGAACTCGCCGTCGCCCTCGTAGTGCGGTTCGCTCTCGTTGAGTACCTGCTGGTCGAGCGCGTGGACGAGCGTGCTGTCGTACTCGGCGTTCAGGTCGTTGAACGCGCGCTTGTACGCGGTCTGGAGGCGCGCGAAGTAGTCCGTGTACTTGCGCTCCTCGAACTCCTCGGGCGTGAAGTCGGCCATACGCGCCCTTCGATAGGGGGCGCTAAAAGCCGGGCGGTCCGCGAGTGATACACCACATGGCGCGATACGAAATCAGTGT
>JBDGUG010000081.1:0-43746 GCA_042216135.1 Halarchaeum sp.
TTCATCGGTGCTGAGACGAATTCGGACCAAGCCGCCCCGTCTGGCGAATTAATTTTGAGAGTGCAACAGGGTATTCTGCTGTACAATATGTGGTTGATGGTGGATTTCCTTGTGCAGGTCGGGTTGGATAAGGAGTTCCGGTCGAAGCCGCGGATCACGGCGGAACGGTTCCGCAGCCATATTCAGCGGCGGTTAACGCGGCTGATATAGCCTGCATTTCTTTTCAGGGGCAGCAGTTTTCGTGAGAGCCATCAGTACGCAGTAATCGTGTTTTCGCGGTGATTTCGACGTGTTCCGGTGAACTATCCGAGTTTTGACTGGTTTTGCGGTGTGATTCAGTGGTGATGGTGGCCAGTTCGCAGCTGGAACTAGGAATCCCGTTCAGCAAATCACCGGTATTCGGAACTACAGCCGACGAACTCTATATCGCGCTCTGGGGTTTATCGATGGTCGCGTTCGCTCCCCGGCCCCCCGCTATTTTGCCGCTCGACGCCCAACCCCCAACTATGCCAACCCGCGTGTCCGCCCCGACGCTCGTTCGCGGCGCCGTCGCCGGGGTCGTCGCGTACCTCGTCGGCTACGCGTTCGCCTACCTGAGCGCCGCCGCGGACGTCCAGCGCGTCGCGCGCGCCTACCAACCGCTCGCCGACGCCGGCGGCCGATTCGTCCCCGCGTGGAAGGCCGCCGGATGGGCGTTCACCGACGCGCACTTCGTCGTCACCGTCTACCCCGGCGGCGCCGTCGATATGGTCGGGTTCGCGGGCGTCGAGTACCTCTACCTCGTCCCGCCGCTCCTCCTCCTCGCCGCGGGCGGCCTCGTCGCGTTCGCCTCGCCGATATCCGACCGCCGCGACGCCCTCGTCGCCGGCGCTACCGTCACCGCCGGCTACCTCCCGTTCGCCGTCGCGTTCGCCCTCCTCGCGCGATACGCGAACGTCCACCCGAGCCTCCTCCGCGCGCTGGTCGTCGCAGGCGTCGTCTATCCCGTCGCCTTCGGTGGTCTCGGCGGCCTCGCGGCCGCGGTAGTGCGCGAGGACTAGTCGCGCCGCTCGAACGGCCCGCCGAACGCGCGCTGGACGACCTCCGGGAGCGCCGGGTGGACGTGGACGGACTCTCGGATATCCCGGACGGTGCCGCTCCCGGCCTTCATCGCGACCACCACCTCCTGGATCAGCGCCGACGCGTCCGGCCCGAGGACGTGACAGCCGAGTATGTCGCCGTCGAGCGAGACGAGCGCCTTGACGAAGCCGTCGGCGTGCATCGCGCTCCCGCGCGCCGTGTTCGCGTACTCGTAGGTGTTCACCGCGTACTCCCGGCCTGCCTCGCGGAGTTCGTCCTCGCGCGCGCCGACCCCCGCGACCTCCGGCGCGGCGAACACCGCGAAGGGCATCGCCGTGTAGTCCACTGGTTCGAGGCCGTCCCCCCAGAGGTTCCGCGCGACGGCGCGCGCCTCGTGGTTCGCGCTGTGCTTCAGGAGGTACTCTCCGACGACGTCCCCGAGCGCCCACACGCCCTCCGCGGTCGTTCGCAGGTACTCGTCCGTCTCCACGAACCCCGCGTCGTCCGTCTCCACCCCCGCCGCCTCCGGGTTCAGCGCGTCCGTGTTCGGCGTGCGACCGGCGGCGACGAGGAGCGCGTCCCCCGTCGCGGTGACCGTCTCCCCGCCCTCGACGAGGCCGGCGTCCTCGCCGTGCTCGTAGGCGCGCGCGGTGACGCGCACGCCGTCCGGCGTCTCCTCCACGGCCGTCGCGCTGTAGCCCGCGTGGACGGTGAACCGCTCGGCGTAGCGTTCCGTGAACGCCGCGCCGACCTCCGGGTCGGCGTCCGGGAGGAGCGTCGGGCGTCGGCCGAGGATGGTGACGTCGCTCCCGAACGTCCCGAAGAAGTGCGCGAGCTCCGCGGCGACGTACCCGCCGCCGACGGCGACGAGGTGGTCGGGCGGCGTCTCCAAGCGTAACGCCTCCCTGCTCGTCAGGTAGTCGACGTCGTCGAGGCCGTCGACGGGCGGAATCGCGGGGCGCGTCCCGACGGCGACGAGCACCGTGTCCGCGCGGAACCGCTCGCCCCGATCCGGGCCGCTCGCTATCTCTATCGTGCGCTCGTCCACGAACCGCCCTTCGCCCTCGTAGAGGGCGTGTCGCTCGGAGGCGCGGAGGCCGCGCCGTATCGACTCGGCGTCCGCGTCTACCTCCGCCGTCACCTCGCGGACGATGTCCGCGAACGCGACGCCCTCGACGGTCGCGTCCACGTGGAACTCGCCCGCGCGCCGCACCGTCTCGACGACGTCCGCGTGGTAGAGCAGGCGCTTCGAGGGGATGCAGCCGCGATTGAGGCACGTCCCGCCGAGCGGCCCGCGCTCGACGACGGCGACAGATTCGCCGCGGTCGGCGGCGGCGTTCGCGACGTCCAGGCCGGAGCCGGAGCCGACGACGGCGAAGTCGTACTCGTCCATGGCGTGCAGTAGGCACGCCGCGACAATGAATTCTCGTCGGGTCGATGCCCCGACCGGGCTCTACCGCTCGGAGAAGTCGGGCATCGGGTAGACCGTGTCCATCGTGTGCGGGCCGTCCGGGTTGGGGTGGACGAGCTTCTGCTCGCCGTCCTTCCACTGGCCGACCGCCGGAACGAGCTGCCCCTCCTTCGCCATCCCGTGCTCGTTGAAGCCGAACTCGCCGAGTACCGTGTCGAACGTCTCGTTCATGAGCGCGTCCTGGATGGCCGTGTTCTCCGTGGAGCCCGCCGCGCGGAGCGCCGTCGCGGCGACCTGCGTCACCGAGTAGCCGTCACCGACCATGTTCAGCGGGACGGCGTCCGAGTCCACGCCGTCCTGATCGCGGTAGCGCTGGATGAGCTCCTCCGTCCCGTTGGTGTCCAGGCCGGGGAGCCACCCGGTGCCGGTGCTGGAGACGTACTCGCCGGTCTTCCCGAGCGCGGAGTGCCACGCGGTCGGGTCGAACGCGCGGATGAAGTCGACGAGCTTCGGCGTCCAGCCCTGCGACTTCATCTGCTTGACGGCGGTGATGCCGTCCGGCGGCACCGGGTTCGAGAGCACCGCGTCCGCGTCCGCGGACTGCGTCTGCGAGATGAGCGTGGAGAAGTCCTTCGCGCCCAGTTCGTACTTCTCGCGGAGCACGATCTCGTAGCCGTTCCCGCCGAGTTTCTCCTCCCAGTAGTCCGCGAGTTCGGCGCCCCAACCGGTGTTGAGCTCCCAGATGGCGACGCGCTGCGGGCCGTCCTCGATGGAGTCGAACCAGTCCTTCGTGGCGCGCGCGAAGTCGCGGCTGGTGCCAAAGGGCGCGAACGTCCACTCGTAGTTCTGCTCCACGCGCGGCTTCATGTACGCGAACGTCGTCCCGAGGAAGGGGATTTTCTGCTGTTCTGCGTAGGCGCTCCCGGCGGTGACGAGGAGGCTGGAGAACGACCCCCAGAGCATGTCGACGTCGTTGTTCGACACGATCTGCTGGAGGTTCGAACGCACCTTCTTCGCGGTGCTCTCGTCGTCGCGGATGATCAACTCGACGTCCTTCCCGCCGACGCCGCCGTTCTCGTTGATCTTCTCGACGCCGAGTCGATACCCCGTCTCGATGAGTTTCGCGCTCGAGGAGAGCGAGCCGGTCTGCGGGAGCGTCGCGCCGATGGTCACCGTCTCGGACGAGCCGCTGGAGGACGTGCCGCCCGTCGTCGTCCCGCTGCTCGTCCCGCCGCCGTCCGAGTTCCCGCCGCAGCCGGCGAGCCCCGTGACGCCGGCGACTGCGCCGACGCCGCTCGCCTTCACGAAGCTCCGTCGTCCCAGATTCCCTGGTTCGTCTGACATCGTCTACGTTTCTCACATCACCGATAATGAACGTTCCGACGAACGCCCCCCGTCGGGCGATTTCGTCGGGCGCGCCTACACCGTGAGGCCGAACGTGTTCGCGATGAGTAGGACGTTCAGGCCGACGATGAGCGCGACGATGGCGGCGAGCAGCGCGGTCGTCGAGCGCCGGTTCACCGCGTCCCCGAGCAGGTCCCGGCGCGTCGAGAACCAGAGGAGCGGAATCAGGACGAACGGGAGTTCGAGCGAGAGCGCGACCTGACTCGCGACGAGAACGGTCGTCGTCTCGAAGCCGAGCAGGACGACGGTGAGCGACGGCACGAGCGTCACGAGTCGGCGCGCCCACGCCGGAATCTGCAGGTCGAGGAAGCCGTCCATGACGGTCTGGCCCGCCATCGTCGCGACGAACGACGACGACAGGCCGGCCGCGACCAGCGCCAGCCCGAACACCTCGGACGCGAGCGGGCCGAACACCGACTGCAGGGTCGCGGACGCCGCCTCGATGGTCGCCACCCCGCTCCCGAAGAGCGCCGTCGCCGCGACGACGAGCATCGCGGCGTTCACGAACATCGCGCCGAAGAGCGCGAACCCCGTGTCGAACGCCTCCAGCCGATAGTGGGTGGCGTGATCGACGACCCCGCCGTCGGAGAATATCTGGGGCTCTATCGCCGCCGCGTCGCTCGCCTCCTCGGCGCGCCCGCGGCGGTCCTGCACGAGCTGGGTGTGCAGGTAGACGGAGTGGGGCATCACCGTCGCGCCGAGGATGCCGACGGCGTAGAAGAGCGCGCCCGCGTCCGGGAGCGACGGCACCAGCCCCGCCGCGACCGCTCTCGCGTCCGGGCGCGCGAGCACGAGTTCGAAGAGGAACGCGAACCCGATGACGGCGACGAACGCCGCGATGAGCAGTTCGAACGACCGGTAGCCGCGCTTGTACGCCGAACGCGCCGCGAGGAGGAGGAAGGAGAGCGCGCCGGCGACGATGGCGCCGCCCGCGAGCGGGACGCCGAGCAGGAGGTGGAAGCCGATACCCGCGCCGACGATTTCGGCGATGTCGGTGGCTATCATCGCCAGCTCCGCCGCCCCCCACGAGACGTAGACGAGCGGCGTCGGGAAGCGCCGCCGGCAGAGCCGCGCGATGTTCGCGCCCGCGACGATGCCCACCTTCGCCGCGACCACCTGGATGACGATGGCCATCAGCGAGGAGAGCACGACCACCCAGAGGAGCGCCGTCCCGTAGCGCGCGCCGCCCGCGATGTTCGTCGCCCAGTTCCCCGGATCCATGTACGCGACGCTCACGAGGAAGCCGGGTCCGACGTACGCGAGGAACGACCGGAGCGAGGGACGCGCGGTCATCGACGCGGCTTCTCGCGCCGCCGGCTTCAACGTTCGCCCCGCCTCCCTCGATCGCGGCCCGCTGTCCGAAATTTGGGGGAAGCGTTAGGGTCGCGCGCCGCGACATCGTCCACCATGGCCTTCGACGTGACCGCGGACGCGGACCGCGCGACGGGCGAGACGCTCGTCGTCGGCCAGTCCCACCTCGGCCTCGCCGGCGTCACCGCCGCCGACTACCTCGTCCGCCACCTCGCCTCCACCCGCATCGGGCGCGTCGACACCGACGCACTCCCCGCCATCGCGCCGTTCGAAGCGGGCGTGCCGCGCCACCACAGCCGTCTCTACGCGCTCGACGACGCGCCGATGACCGTCCTCGTCGGCGAACTGTTCGTCCCCGCGGACGCCGCGCGCGCCTACGCCGACACCCTCCTCGACTGGTGCTCGGCGCGCGACGTCGCGGAGATAGCGGTCCTGCACGGCGTGCCGTTCAGCCACAGCCCCGACCAGCACGCGGTCTTCCACGTCGCCACCGACGCCTATCGAACGGAGCGGCTCCCGGCCGGCGTCTTCAACCCGCTCCAGGGCGGCTTCCTCGACGGCGTCGTCGGCGAACTCGTCGCTCGGAGCCTCGACGCCGACGCGCCCGACGTCGGCGTCTACGTCACCCCGACGCATCCGCCCGGCCCGGACGTCGACGCGGCGCTGACCCTCCTCGGCGGCCTCCACGACGCCTACGACCTGAGCGTCGACGAGACGGAGCTCCGAGCGCTCGGCGACCAGTTGCGCGCGTACTACGAGCAGCTCGCCGACCGCACCGCCACCGCGGCCGAGCGGGAGTCGCCGTTGGGCTACGACGACGCCGACGACCAGATGTACCGGTAGCGGCGCAAGCGATACGGGCGCTCGCGCCGACGCCACCGTATGAGCGACGACCCGGACGCCGAGACGTACCGCCTCCGCCTCGCCGAGGAGCAGAACCGCCTCGCTCGCGAGCGCACCATCCTCGCGCACATCCGCACCGGCTTCGCGTCCTTCCTCTTCGGCGTCGCGCTCTTCGGACTCTTCGACGGTCTCGTCGCCTCGGCCGTCGCCGCGTTCTTCGTGCTCGCCGGCGCGGGCTTCCTCGCGACCGGGTGGTGGTCGTACGCGCGCAGCGACGAGCGCGCTCGCGCCGTCCTCGCCGAGATGGAGCGGCCGTTCCGTCGACGCCGCTAGTGCGCGGTCCAGCCGCCGTCGACGGGGACGTTCGCGCCGGTGAGATAGGACGCGTCGTCGCTCGCGAGGAACGCGACGATGCCCGCCATCTCCTCGGGTTGGGCGACCCGCCCCATCGGCGTCTCGTCGCGCACGAACTCGTAGAACTCCTCCTCGTCGAGGAACGCGTCCGTCATCGGCGTCTCGACGAACCCGGGGCAGACGCTGTTCACGCGCACCCCCTCGCTCGCGTAGTCCACCGCCATCTCGCGCGTGAGGTTCACGACGCCGCCCTTCGCGGCGGAGTACGCGGCCGACCCGGGGCCGGCGACGAGGCCGTAGATGGACGCGACGTTCACGATACAGCCCCCGGAGTCGCGGAGGTGCGGGAGCGCGGCCCGCGAGCCGTACATCACGCCGCTGAGGTTGACCGCGAGGACGTCCCGCCAGTCGTCGAGCGACGTCTCCTCCACGGTGCCCGTGCGGCCGATACCGGCGTTGTTCACCATTACGTCGAGGCCGCCGAACTCCTCAGTGGTCGCCTCCACGAGCGCCCGCACCTCGGCGTACTCGGAGACGTCGCAGCGCTGGAACGTGCAGTCGAGTTCCTCGGCGGTCGCCTCGCCCGTCTCCACGGTCCGGCCAGCGATCACCACGTCCGCGCCCTCTTCGCGGAAGCGTTCCGCGATGGCTCTCCCGATACCCGTGGTTCCGCCCGTGACGATGACGACGTCGTCCATACGGGGCGCTCGACTCGCGCGGAGAAAAAACCGGGTGGCGAAGACCGCCGCCGCGGTCGGTTACTCGGTCGCTTCGGCGATGGCGTCGTCGAGGTCCGCGAGGATGTCCGCGGGGTCCTCGATGCCGACGGAGAGTCGGACCATGTCCGCGGTGACGCCCGCGGCCTCCTGCTCCTCCTCGGTGAGCTGCTGGTGCGTGGTGCTCGCGGGATGGATGATGAGGGTCTTCGCGTCCCCGACGTTCGCGAGGAGGCTCGCGAGGTCGGCGTTCTCGACGGTGGCGCGCGCGGCGTCGTAGCCGGCGTCGAGGCCGAACGTGATCATCCCGCCGTAGCCGCCCTGGAGGTACTCGCTCGCGGCGTCGTGGGTCTCGTGGGAGTCGAGGCCGGGATAGTTCACCCACGCGACCTCGTCGTGGTCGTCGAGGTACTCCGCGACGACTTGGGCGTTCTCGCAGTGGCGCTCCATCCGCAGCGGGAGGGTCTGGATCCCCTGGATGGTCTGCCACGCGTCGAACGGCGACTGCTGGTTTCCGAGGTCACGGAGGCCGCGCGCGATGGCGGCGTACGTGAACGCGGCGTCGCCGAAGCGCTCCGCGAAGTTCACGCCGTGGTAGGCGGGGTTGTCCGCACCGACCTCGGGATACTTCTCCGCCTTCGCCGCCCAGTCGACGTTCCCGGAGTCGACGAGCGCGCCGCCGACCGTGGTGCCGGCGCCGTGCAGCCACTTCGTCGTGGAGTGCCAGACGATGTCCGCGCCGTGCTCGATGGGGTTGCAGAGGTAGGGCGTCGCGAACGTGTTGTCCACGAGCAGGAGCGTGTCGCTCTCGTGCGCGACGTCCGCGATGGCCTCGATGTCCGGGGTGACGAGCGCGGGGTTTCCGATGGTCTCGAGGAGGATGAACGCGGTGTCCTCGTCGATGGCCTCCCGGTACTCCTCGGGGTCGAGAGGGTCCACGAAGCGCGTGGAGACGCCGCGGCGTTCGACGGTGTGCGTGAGATAGGTGTAGGTGCCGCCGTAGAGCGCGGACGACGCGACGATGTTGTCGCCGGCCTCCGCGAGGATGAACGTCGCGAGGTTCAGCGCCGCCATCCCCGAGGACGTCGCGACGGCGCCGATGCCGCCCTCCAGCGCCGCGAGGCGCTCCTGGAGGACGTCCACGGTCGGGTTCATCAGCCGCGAGTAGATGTGACCGGGCTTCTCCAGTGCGAACTGGCCCGCGGCGTCCTCGGCGTCCGAGAACTGGTAGGACGTCGTCTGGTAGATGGGCGTCGCGCGCGCGCCGGTCGTCGGGTCGGGTTCGGCGCCCGCGTGGACGCTCTCGGTGCTGATTCCGGGGTCTTCGTCGTCGCTCATACACGTTCAACTCGCGGTCGACTCAAAAAGGCTGCCGTCCCCGGTGATTCCGGCCTCGCTCTACGACGCGGCCGCGCGCCCACGCCGTTATGTCGCTCGCGTGCGACGTCTCGGTCGAATGTCGAGCGAGGACGTCGAGCGGTACCGGCGGAACCGACGGGACGAGATAGACAGCGCGACGGTCTACGAGGCGATGGCGGCAGCCGCCGATCAGCCCCAGCTAGCCGACGTCTACGGACGGCTCGCGGAGACGGAGCGCGAGCACGCGGAGTTCTGGGCGGAGCGCCTCCGGGAGGCCGGCGTCGCGGTATCGGACGTGTCGCCGTCGTGGCGTGCGCGCGTACTCGTCCGCCTCGCGCGCCTCCTCGGACCGGACGCCGTGGTCGGGACGATGCGGAGCGCCGAGTCCGTCGGCGGCGCGGCGTACGCGGAGCAGGCGGAGACGGCCGGAACGACGCTCGCGGCGGACGAGCGCTCGCACGACCGGCTGCTCGAGGCCATCGAGTCCGCGCCCGGCCGGGGCGCGGAGGGGAGCGTGCTCGCGCGCCTCGAAGGCCGCCACCGCGCCGCGAGCGGGAACGCGCTCCGTGCGGCGGTGCTCGGCGCGAACGACGGCCTCGTCTCGAACCTCAGCCTCGTGATGGGCGTCGCGGGCGCGGCGCTCTCCGCGACGTCGATACTCGTCACCGGCCTCGCGGGCCTGCTCGCGGGCGCGGGGTCGATGGCGATGGGCGAGTGGCTCTCGGTGCAGAGTTCGCGAGAGCTCCACCAGCGACAGATCGGCGTGGAGGCGGACGAACTCGCCGCGAACCCCGAGTCGGAGGCGCGCGAACTGGCGCTCATCTACGAGGCGAAGGGGCTGTCGCGCGAGGAGGCCGAGTCGCTCGCGGAACGCCTCGTCAGCGACGAGGAGCAGGCGCTCGACACGCTCGCGCGCGAGGAACTCGGCGTCGACCCGGAGGAACTCGGCGGGTCCGCGTGGGCGGCGGCGGGGACGTCGTTCGTGCTGTTCGCGTTCGGCGCTGTCGTCCCCGTTCTTCCCTTCTTCGCGCTCACCGGGCCGGTCGCGGTGGGCGCGAGCCTCGCGTGCAGCGCCGTCGCGCTCTTCGCGGTGGGCGCCGCCATCACGGTGCTGACCGGGCGGAGCGTCCTCTACTCGGGGGCGCGACAGGTGGGAATCGGCCTCGCGGCGGCGGTGCTCACGTACGCGGTGGGGTCGCTGGTCGGCGTGACGCTGGGGTGAGACCCCCTTGGGGCCTCAGAAGGAGACGGGTTCCGGGCCGTCGACGCCCATCGGGGTGGGGTCGCGGTCCGAGTAGCCGACGCGCCCGACGGCGTCCTGGGCGAGGGCGCCGATGACCGCGTGGATGGCCGCGGTGGCGTCCGCGAACTCGTCCTCGCCGGTGCGCGCGAGCACGTCGGCGAGCCGTTCCGAACCGTCCGCGTATTCGATGACCACGTCGCCGTACTCGGCGCGCAGTTCGTCGGTCGTGATCGGGTACGTCGCTCGCTCGAGCGGGTCGGTCGCTGTTCTGACCGTCATCAACCGTATCTATAGGGAAAGACCATTATGAATTTGTCGTGAGACTGGATAGCACGACCGACGTCTCGGGCCGGCGCACGAAACCCGTATTAGGTCGCTCCCCCAATCCCGACGCGATGGACGCCTCCGTCGTCGTCCCCGCGTACAACGAGGCCGCAACGCTCGCTCGCTCGCTCGACGCGCTCACCGGCCAGTCCGCCGAAGTCGTCGTCGTGGTGGACGGCGACGACGGCACGTGGGACGTCGCCGCCGACCACGACGCCGTCGACGTCCTCGTTCGGGGCGGCGAGGCCGGCGCCGGCGCCGCGCGGAACGAGGGCGCCGCGCACGCCACCGGCGACGTCGTCTGCTTCACCGACGCGGACACCGTCGTCCCCGCCGACTGGGTCGATACCCACCGCCGCCACTACGACGACCCGGCCGTCGTCGGCGTCGGCGGCCCCGCCACCGCCCTTGACGGCACGCGCCGGGACCGCTTCCTCTTCAAGGTCCTCTCCGACTACTGGTATCGGGTGTCGTGGCCGCTCGGTTTCGTCCAGCAACCCGGATTCAACTGTAGCGTGCGCGCCGACGCGTTCCGCGCGCTCGACGGCTTCGACGAGGCCATCCCGTTCATGGAGGACACCGAGTTCTCCCTCCGCCTGAAAGAGCGCGGCCGCGTCGTCTACGACCCCGACACCGAAGTCGCGACGTCGCCCCGCCGGGAGGTAGAGGAGGGCTACCTCTCGCTGTTCGCCACGTACGCGCGTGCCTACCTCTCGCACTACGTCCTCGGCCGGCCGCTCCGCGACGACTACTTCGAGAACTAGTATATCGATAGGCGCTATATCCAGGGCCGAATCGCCGCGCGAGTCCGCCGGAACCCGCGTGTCGCTCGACTTCGCCACCCTCGGCGCGGCCGGTACGCTCGGATTACCGCCGGCCCACACGCGTACTGTCAGAGTAACTATACCTGTCGCGGGCGACGGGTCGGACGCTATGTCGATCAAAGGCGTCGTATACAAGGGCGAGCACGAAGTCGCCGTCGAGGACGTGGACGAACCGGCGATACAGGAGCCGACGGACGCGATTCTCGACATCACTACGACCGCTATCTGCGGGTCCGACCTCCACATGTACGAGGGGCGGACCGCGGCCGAACCGGGAATCGTCTTCGGGCACGAGAACATGGGCGTCATCGAGGAGGTGGGTGAGGGCGTCTCCGACCTCGAAGTCGGCGACCGCGTCGTCGTTCCGTTCAACGTCGCTTGCGGGCACTGCAAGAACTGCGAGGAGGGGAAGACCGGCTTCTGCACGAACGTCAACCCGTCCGGTGGCGTCCCCGCCGGCGGCGCGTACGGCTACGTCGGCATGGGCCCCTATCAGGGCGGGCAGGCCGAGAAACTCCGCATCCCGTTCGCGGACTTCAACGCCCTCAAACTCCCCGGCGAACCCGGTGACGAGAACGAGGCTAGCTTCGCGCTGCTCGCGGACATCTTCCCGACCGGGTGGCACGGCACCGAACTCGCCGACCTCCAACCCGGCGAGTCCGTCGCCATCTTCGGCGCCGGCCCCGTCGGCCTGATGGCCGCGTACAGCGCGAAGATCAAGGGCGCATCCGAGATATACGTCGTCGACCGCGTCCCCAGCCGCCTCGACCTCGCGGCCGACCACGCCGGCGCCACCCCGATCAACTTCGAGGAGGGCGACCCCGTCGAACAGATCGTCGACGACTTCGGCGCGGAGGTCGACAAGGGCGTCGACGCCGTCGGCTATCAGGCGCTCGACCCCGACACGGACCCCGGGAGCGACGCCTACGACCCCGCCCGCGAGAACCCCGCGGGGGTCCTGAACGACCTGATCCGGGCCGTCAAACCGAAGGGCCAACTCGGAATCATCGGCCTCTACGTCCCGTCCGACCCGGGCGCGCCCGACGAGATGGCCGGGCAGGGACGGCTCGGCATCGACTTCGGGAAGCTCTTCGAGAAGGGCCAGAAGCTCGGCACCGGCCAGTGCGACGTCAAGAAGTACAACCGGTACCTCCGCGACCTCATCGTCCACGACGCCGCGGACCCGAGCTTCGTGGTCACCCACGAGGCCGGCCTCGACGAAGCGCCCGAACTCTACGAACGCTTCGACGACCGCGAAGAGGACGTCCTCAAAGTCCTCCTCAAGCCCTGACCGTCCGACAGAGCGACGGCCGCCCGACACGATGACGCGACACGGAACGACGCGGCCCCGCGGGGGCGACGGCCGCCCGAGGGGTCTCCCGTGAGCGATCCCGAGTTCGCGCTCGGCCAGCGGCTGCTCGCGGAGTTCCTCGGGTCGGCGCTCCTCGTGTTCGCCATCGTGTCCTCGGCGTTCCTCGGCCGCGGGATGCTCGGCGCCTCCGTCGGCGTCACCGTCCTCTTCGTCGCGTTCGCCACCACGGGCTGGCTGTTCGTCATCGTCGAGGTGTTCGGCCCCATCAGCGGCGCGCACGTCAACCCGCAGGTGACGACTGCGCTCGTCGTCACCGGCGACGCGTCGTGGCGCACGCTGACGCGCTACGTCCCCGTGCAGTTCGCGGGCGGCGTCGTCGGCGTCCTCCTCGCCGACCTCACGTTCGTCAGCACGCTCGGCTGGGGGACGTTCGCCGTCTCGACGGTCTCCCGGCCGCCCTCGACGTGGCTCGCGGAGTTCCTCGGGTCGTGGGTGCTCTCCTCCGTCGTCGTCGCCGGGATTCGGAGCGGGACGGACCGCCTCGGCCTCGCCGTCGGGTTCGTCGTCGGGTCCGGCATCGTCGCCCTCTCCTCGACGATGTTCGTCAACCCACAGGTCGCGTTCGCGCGCATCTTCACGTCGTCGATCGCTGGCGTCCGCCCGGTCGACGCGCTCGCGTTCGCCGTCGCGGCCGAAATCGGCGGGATCGCCGCCGGCTACACGTGGCGGTACCTCTGGCCCGCCGACGCGTAGGGGCCGCCGGCGTCTCGCGGGGGCGTATCGGCGTTCGACTCGCCCCCGCGCTTATCTTCGCGCCGACGCGTACGTCACGCATGAGTCGGGACGGGCGCGCGCTCTCGACGGTGGTCGGCGGCGCCCTCCTCCTCCTCACCGTCGCGCTCGTCGCCACGGCGGGAGCGATGGTCCTCGGGTTCAGCGATCAGCTCTCGAACCCGCCGCCGTTCGTCTCGGAGGAGGAGTCCGTCACCGTCGACATCGTCGGGAACGAAGCTCAGCACAGTCTCGAACTCGTCCACCGCAACGGTGAACCGGTGGACGCGAGCGCGCTCTCCGTCGCCGTCACCGTCGGCGGGACCACCACCACGATTCCCGTCTCCGACCTGGACGGCGGTGCGCTCGACGACGGCGAGTGGAGCGCCGGGGAGCGCCTGAACGTCAGCCTGAACCGGTCGACGCTCTGCGACCCCGGCGGCGATTCGGTGTCCGTCCAACTCCGCTATCGGGGCGCGCGCAGCAGCTACCTCCTCTCGGAGAAGACCGTTCCCGTCGAGCGCGGCCAGTTCGCCATCGACGGTTCGCGCGTCCGCGCGAGCGTCCCCTACACGGCGAACGTGAAGTTCCTCGGAACGGGGTGGGGGTCCGCGGACAGCGACGCGCCCGTGAACGTCACCGTCGCCGTCGGCGGCGAGCGAGCGACGGCGTGGACGATGGTCCACGACCACGACACCACCGTCGGCGCGTACGGCGTCTCCAGACAGGACGCGGGGACGGACATCGAGGTTCGGGCGGCCGGCCTCCAGCACCGCCGCGTCTGCGGGCCGTTCGGGCTCTTCTGTCACACGGAGCCCTACTGGGTGCGCGTGAGCTCGACGGGGAACAGCGAGAACGTCCGCGTCTACCGCGACGGGAACGCCACGCCGGACGTCGCGGGCGCGAACGGGCAGACGTCCGCGGAGCGCTACGTCGACCCGTACGTCGAGAACGGAACGATCACGCTCGACGACAACCAGGCAATCTACCTCTTCGACTTCAACGAGGACGAGCGCGACTATCAGGGCGCCGTCGTGCTCGTCTCCTTCTTCACGCAGCGCGAGGAGACGGGCGTCTACCGCTCGAGCGGGCGCGACACGATACTCTGCCCCGCGGAGACGAGGTCCGCGAGTCCGAACGCGCACGGCCACTGAGGGCGGCCGTCTGACCCGAACACGTCGCGCACACGGTCCATCACGTGTCGTGCACACGTGCATCACGTGATTTAAGCGCCGCGCGTGCTTATTGCGTGCATGACAGTCGACGGGGCGTCGCGCGATAGGGGGGACCGTCGGGCGTTCCGCGAAGCGGTCGAGCACGCGGGGCACGCCATCTACTGGACGGACACCGCGGGCACCATCGAGCACGTCAATCCGGCGTTCGAGGAGCAGACCGGCTACACCGCCGAGGAAGCGGTCGGCTCGAACGCGAACATCCTCCAGTCGGGCGTGCACGGCGAGCGCTTCTACGAGCGCCTCTGGGACACCATCCTCTCCGGCGACGTCTGGGAGGGAGAGATAACGAACGAGCGCAAGACCGGCGAGCGCTACGTCGTGAAGCAGACGATTTCGCCCGTCACCGACGAGTCCGGCGACATCGTGCGCTTCGTCGCGGTGAACGAGGACGTCACCGACCTCCGCGAGTCCCGGGCGCGCCTCGAACGGGAGCGCGACCGGTTCGCCCACCTCCTCGACGCCGTCCCCGTCCCCCTCGTCCTCGTCGACTTCGCGGGCGACGCCCCGCGCGTCGCGCGGGCGAACGAGCGGTTCCGCGACACGTTCGGCTACACGGATCGGGAACTCGCCGGCGCGTCCCTCGACGACCTCATCGTCCACGACGCGGCGGCCGACGACGCCCGCGAGATAAACGAGCGCGTGCGGAGCGGCGAGCGGGTCGGCCGGGAGGTCACGCGCCGGGACGCCGACGGCGTCCCCCGGACGTTCCTGCTCTACGCGACGTCGCTCGGCCCGGACGACCGGTCGGAGGTGCTCGCGACCTACGTCGACATCACCGACCGGAAGCGCGCGGAGGCGGCGCTCGAACGCCGCACCGCCGAACTGGAGGACTTCGCGGACGTCGTCTCGCACGACCTGCGGAACCCGCTGAACGTGGCGTCCGGCCACCTCGACGCGTTAGACGCGGCGGGCGCGGCGGACGACGAGCACGTCGCGAAGATCCGGGCGGCGCACGAGCGCATGGGCGACCTCATCGAGAACGTGCTGGCGCTCGCGAAGCGCGGGCGGACCATCGACGACACGCACCCGGTCGCGCTCGCGGACTGCGTCGGCCGCTGCTGGCGGACGATCGATTCGGCGGACGCCACGCTCGCCGTCGAGAGCACGCGCACGGTCGTCGCGGACGAGAGCCGCCTCCGTCAACTCCTCTCGACCCTCTTTCGGAACGCGGTGGAGCACGGCGGCGACGACGTCACCGTCACGGTCGGCGACCTCGACGACGGATCCGGGTTCTACGTCGAAGACGACGGCCCCGGCATCCCGCCGAGCGAGCGCGATGACGTCCTCGAGATGGGGTACACGACCGGCACCGGCGGCACCGGTCTCGGTCTCGGCATCGTCTCCGACATCGCGCACGCTCACGGGGGGGACGTCACCGTGACGACGGGCGAGTCGGGCGGCGCGCGATTCGAGTTCACCGGCGTCGAGTTCGCGGACTAGGGCGGGCGGCGCGCGCTACTCGTCCCGCCCGAAGACGTCGAGCGCGACGGTGAGCGTGTCGGGGTCGTCAGCGCGCTCGATGGCCGTTCGCGGGCCGGCGAGCACGCCCTCGGTGAGCGCGTCCGCGAGCGATGCGAGCGCGCGCCGGCGCTCGTCGTCGAGCGCGTCCCGCGCGGCCAGACGGTCGAACGCCCGCTGGAGTTCGCGCTCGCGGTGGGCGGCCGCGCGTTCGGCGATTCGGTCGGCGACGGCGTCGCCGTCGAGTTCGCCCGACTCGCCGGCCGTCCGCGATCCGAGCGTGGCGTCGGTCATTCGCGGTGGACGCGCGTGACGTAGCCGCCACAGCCGCAGCGCTCGACGAACTCGACGGTGACGTCGTCGAACGCCGCCTCGACGTCCGCGTAGAGGTACGTTTCGGGGTGGCCGTTCTCGCCGTGCGTCACGAGGTTGACGTGGTGGCCGGGCCGGGTGTGGTCGACGGCGACGACGGCGTCCGCGACGGTGGCGTCTTCGTCGCCGGCGTACTCGTCCGTCTCGAGGTTCACCGACCACGACCCGTCGTGGGTCTCGTCGAGCGCGTCCGTCTCGTGGGCGTCTCCGTGGCTCATACGCGACCGAACGGCCCGCGGCCGGAAGGCACCCATCCCGAACGGGTTCGGGGCGGACGCGGCGAGGCGAAAGACTTGTCGTCGCGCTAAGTGATGCGGTGGTATGGCCGATTCGGACGACGAACCGACGGTGCCGGTGATATGTGATGCGTGCGATACGACGAACCGCGTGGCGCTCGACGACGTCGCGGCGACGGTGGAGCGGCACAACGAGCGCGTCCACGACGGCGAACAGGTCGCGGAGGTCGACCCGGACGTGACGAGCGCGCTCCACGACCTCCTCGCGGCGGACGTGGTCGAAGAGAACTAGACCTCCGGGCCGCGCTCCTCGTAGGGCTGGACGACGACGAAGCCGGACTCGCCCTCGAAGACGAGCTGGTAGCGCTCGTCCGAGGACTGGCCGATCATATCGCTGAGGCTCCGGTTCGACTCGACGCTCGGGGAGAGGTCGCGGCTCCACGCGACGGTCGCCTGCGGGTCGGTGCGGACGGGCGGCGTGAGCACGAGCGGGTCGCCGTGCGTGGTGACGGCGACGACGCCCGGACCGGAGAGGAAGACGTTCGTCAACCCCGCCGCGGACGCCCCGCCCAGACTGCCGATCACTCCGATCTCGTAGTCGACGCTGTCCTCGAACGCGAGGACGTCCGCGCCGTTCACGGAGATGGCTTCGTCCGCGTCGAGCGAGAGGAGTTGGATCTCCTTGCCCTGGTCGGCGACGTAGACGTGGCCGTCGCCCGACACCTCCATCACGGGCGTCCCCTCGCTCGTCGCCTTCTCCTTGATGAATCCCATCACGCCGCCCTCCGCGGACGACTTCCCGGTGAACGTGAGGTCGCCGTCGAACGCGACCATCGCGCCCGCCTTCACCATCACGCTCCCGCTCACCTCGATGTCGAGGAGTTTCCCGCTCTCCAGCTCGAACGCGTCGGCGCTCTCGGTCGGTTCGTTCGCCGCGACGAAGTCTTCGAGTTCCATGGACATAGTGCGTGTGACCCGGATCGCGGGCTCGCTCTTCCTCCCGCGCGCGCCGGCAAAAGTCTTGTCGTGCTCGCGGGGACGAAACCGGCCGGGACGCTGAAACGCTCGTTTTCGTCTCCCCGCGGGTTGAATAGCCGGCGGTGCGACGAGTCGACGATGGCCCGCCGCGCCCTCGTCCCCGTCGCGCTCTGCCTCCTCCTCGTCCTCGCGGGCTGTTCGGCCCCCGGTAGCCTCTCGATGGACCGCCTCGACGGCGACGCCGACCTCGCCGCGCACGCCAGCGTGAACGCGTCCGACGTCGCCGCCCACCCGGACGGCGCGGACGCGCGCCTCCTCCGCGACGCCCTCCGGAACGGCTCCGCGGCGATGGACGCGCGCTCACCGCCGCTCCGCGTCACGCGCCCCCTCGACTATCGGGGCGCGTACTACGCGCTCTCGTGGAACGCCACCGGCGAACGCGACGCGAGCGCGCTCGAAATCGAGGTCGACCGGGACGTCGCGAACGCCACCGGCCCGCGCGTCGCCTACGGGGACCTCCCCCCACCCGACCGGCGTGCGCTCGCCGACCCGCTCTCCCATCTCGCCCGCGTCGACGACCGGGACGTCGCTATCGGCGCGAGCCGCGTCTACACCGACGCCGAACTGAACGCGTCCCTCCTCGCCGCCACCCCGACCACCGTCGTCGCGTACCGGAACGCCTCCTATCGCGTTCGGGCCACCGCGCGAACCGTCGACGTCACCACCTACCGGTATCGCACGACCCTGCTCGCGAACGACACCGCCGCGTTCGCCGACGGCCTCCGCGAGCGCTACCGGTTCACCCTCCGGAATCTCACGGACGACGAACGCGCCGTCGTCGAGGACGCCATCGACGGCGGCTACTACGCCGAGGACACCGACGACGACGCCTTCCGGAGTCTCCGCGAGCGCTTCCGCCGCCACGACCCCGTCCGCGGCGACGAGTACGGCGGGGACTGGATCGTGCGCTACCGCGGCGACGCCTACTGGGCGACGCTCCGCGACGGAGGGTTCGACGCGTGAGCGCCCGACCGCCCGCTTCTTCACCCCGCACGCCACAGCCCTGATATGGTCTCCACCGCCCGCTACGCCGCCGTCCTCGTCCTCCTCGCCGCCGGCCTGCTCTGCGCGGGCGCCGGCACCACCGGCGCGCCCGCCGACGCCACGTACGCCGCGACCCACGTCGACCCCGCGACCGACGGCGCGCGCATCGCCGCCGCCGACCCGGACCTCGTCGCCTTCGACCACTGGACCGACGGCGTTCCCGACGCGGGCGCCCGCGCCCTCCGCGAGGCGCTCCGCGACGGGACCTACGAGGGGTCCGTCCCGCCCGAACTCTACGTCCGCCTCGACGACCACGCGAACGAGTCCGTCGTCGGCGTCTCCCGCGGCGACTACTACCGCCTCCGCGTCGCCACGGACGGGGACACCACCGACGTCGCCCTCACCGCCACCGCCCTCGCGCCCGAGACGGCAGCGCGCGCCGTCGCCACCCCGTACGCCGACGCCGACCCGACCCTCCGGCGCGCGATAGCGAACGGCACCGCGACCGCCGACGGCTTCGTCGCGCCCGCCCTCGTCGAACGCGACGGCGACTACTACGTCGTCGAACCCGCGAACGAGGGCGCGCTCGTCGGCCGCCTCGCCGCGGCCCTCGGCGCGTTCCTGCTCCGCCCGCCCGGCTACGCGTACGTCGCCGCGGCGTTCGCACTCCTCGCCGGCCTGCGCGCGCGCCGCGACCCGCGCCCGCTCGACGGCCGGAACGCGCTCGGCGTCGCCGCCGCCACCGTCGCGCTCGTGTGGGTCGGCACGACGCTCACCGGCAGCGGCTCGCTCGGGACGCGCTACGTCGTCTACCCGATCATCGGCGCCGTCGCCGCGCTCGGCCTGCTCGCCGGCCTGCTCGTCCGACGCGCGTCGTGGGTTCGCCTCGCCGCGCTCACCGTCCTCACGCCCCTCGTCGGCGCGGCCGCGTCCGCCGCCGCGCTCGGCGTCCCCGGCGCCCTCTTTGGCGTCCTCGCGCTCGTCTGCGGCTGGTTCGCGAGCCTCCCCCTCGTCGCGTACGGCTACGCCTTCGGCGCGGACGGCGCGAGCGCCGACTGAACCGCGCGCTACACCCGGCGAAACACCTACTATAGTCGATGCGACACGTCTACGCATGGTCCTCCACCGACCTCGCCGCGCCCTCGCGAGCGGCGCCGTCGGCGTCCTCCACGCGCTCGCACTGCTCGCGCTCGCCGCGCGCCTCGGCTACGACGTCGGCCCCGCGGCCGGCCCCGTCGCGTTCGCGACGCGCGTCGTCGAACTCGCCCTCGTCGCCGCCGTCCCCGCGTGGCTCGCGCTCCGCTATCGCCTCCTCGCACCGCTGCTCGCGCTCTGCGTCGCGTCCGCCGCCGTCGCCGGCCTCGAACTCGCGCCGCCCGGCCCGACCTTCCGCGACGTCGCCGAACTCGAACGCCTCGCGCACCCCACGGGCGTCACCGTCGTCGAGAACGGCCTCTACGTCCTCCGGTACGCCGTCAGCGCGCCCGTCTGGGCGCTCGGCCTGCTCGGCGTCGGCGCCCTCGAAGCCGACGCGCGCGACCGGAGCGCGCGCCTCCCCGCCGCCCTCGACCCGCCAGCGTGGCTCTCCCCGCCCGTGTCGCGCCGCCCCGCGGCCCGCGTCGCCGCCGGCGCGGGCGTTCTCCACGCCGCCGTCTCCGTCTGGTTCGCCGTCGAACTCGGCGTCGCCCTCGCGGGCGGGTCGACGCTCCTCCTGTACGCGTGGGGCGCCGCTGGCGCGTTCGTCCTCGCCGCCGCGCCCGTCTACGCGTACTGTCGCGGCCGCCTCGTCGCGCCGCTCGCCGGCCTCGTCGCGTTCGTCTGCTGGGACGCCGCGGCGTCCCTCACCGTCACCGTCGAGGACCCGCACGCGCTCTACTTCGGCGGCTGGTTCCTCCCGCTCGCCGTCCTGTGCGCGCTCGGCGTCGTCGAGTACGCGCTCCGCGCGCTCGCGCGACTCGACGGCCGCGCCGCGAGCGCCTGAGACGGTGCGACGCGGGACTAGAACGAGAGGTGCGAACTCGAACTCGGCCCCGGCCCGTCGTCGTCGCTCGCGCCCGCGTGGCGGTACGCGTAGTCGTCGTCGACCAGGTAGACCGTACCGTCCGAGACGGCGATATCGACCTCCGGGAGCGCGGTGCCCGCGGCCTCGCCGTTGTCGCACTCGCCCGTGCAGGCGTCGAAGAGCGACCCGTGCTTCGGGCAGAGCAGTTCGCCGTCGCGCATCGGCGCGCCCGCCCCGCGGTCGAAGCGCTGGCTCTCGTGCGGACAGCGATTCACCCACGCCCGCACGCCCGGGTCTTCGTCGCAGCGCACGAGGATGACTTCCGTGTCGTTCCCGTAGTCGTCCGCGACCGTGAAGAGGTACGACCCCCGGAGGGGGACCTCGTCGAGCGTCGCCACGTCGGTGCCCGCGTCCATCGCGTCCGGGTTCGACCGTGCACCGCAAAAGACTGCCGTCCCCGGCATCGCGCGCCATCACCGTCGCCCGCTCCCCGCCGTCGTCGCCGGGGACGGAACGCGTATCCGGCGGCGCGCCCACCTCCGACTATGGCCGCAGACGAACGCCCGAACTCCGTGACACGCGTCGCAGCGCAGCCGATCCGACACGGCACCGACGTGCGCGCGAATCGCGCCTTCCCGACGGACGCCCACCCCGGACACGTCGACCCGTTCGTCCTCTTCGAGCGCTTCGACATCGACCCCGACACGGGGTTCCCGATGCATCCCCACCGCGGGTTCGAAATCGTCTCCTACATGCTCGACGGTGGGATGGAGCACACCGACTCGCTCGACGTGGAGCACGTCGCCGAACAGAGTGCGGCGACGGAACGAGCGAGCGGCGGAGCCGCGAGCAGCGTCGCGCGCGAAGGCGACGCGATGCGCATCACGACCGGGCGCGGCATCCGACACTCCGAGTTCCCCGCGGACGGTGCGGGCTGTGAGGGCCTCCAGTTGTGGGTGAACCTCCCGCGGGACGCGAAGGACGCCGAACCGGACTACGCGGACGCGAGCGCCGCCGACCTCCCGACCGAGACGGTGGACGGCGCGACGGTCACCACCGTCGTCGGCGACGGCTCCCCGCTCTCCCTCCACACCGAGATGACGTACCGGGACGCGCGCGTCGACGGCGCGTGGACGCACGCGCCGCCCGCCGAGTGGACGGGCTTCCTCTTCGGCGTCGCCGGCACCGGAACCGTCGACGGCGACGCCTTCGGCGAGGGCGACGTGCTCCTCACCGACGGCGACGACGTCCGCGTCGAGAGCGACGACGGCCTCCGCGTCGTCGCCGTCGCCGGCCGCCCCCACGGCGACCCGATCGACCAGCGCGGCCCGTTCGTCTTCTGAGGCGAGCGACCGCACGCGGGCGTCTCCTCCGTCCGTCGCGCCCCGCGCCCGTCCGATTATCTTCGCTGGTAATTCGAGGGCTATCCTTATGCGCCGCCCCTCCGATTTTGGGGTATGCAGGCCCCCAGCGGGCAGTCTACGGACGACACGGCGGTCGGCGCGCTCGCCGACGAGATCGGGTTGACGCGAGACGAGGTCGAGTGGCGACGCGAGTACGTCGGCTTCGACGAGGACGAGGCCGACCGACTCCGCGGCCTCGGCCCCGCCGTCGAGAACCGACTCGACGACCTCACCGACGCGTTCCTCGACCCGATATACCGGCACGACCGGACGAACGAACTCGTCCACAGTTCCGGGCGCGACGACGAGGAGTTGCGCGCCATCGTCGAACACTACTTCCGGACGCTCACGACCGGCGAGTACGACCGCGACCACTACGAGTCGCGCGCGCGAATCGGGAAGGTACACGACGCCCTCGGTCTCCCGCTCAACTTCTATCTCGGCACCGTCGCGAACGTCACCACCGCCGTCCTCGACGAACTCGCCACCGCCACCGCCGACGCCGCGACCGACGGCCTCGACGACGAGGACGCCGACGCCGTCGAAGCGGCCATAGAGGACGGGTTCGCGAACGCCGCCGCCGCGGTCCGCGGCGTCAACCTCGACACGCAGGTCATCGTCGAGACCTACCACCACTCCTACGCCGAGTCGATGCGCGAGGAAGTCGAGGCGTCCCAGCGCCTCCGCGACGGCGTCGCGAGCGAGATAGGCGACCTCCGCGACGCCGTCGAGACGGCGGCGGAGAGCGCGGGCGAGATCGAGACGCTCGCCGCCGACCAGTCCGAGAACACGGACGCCATCGCGGACGAGGTCTCGACGCTCTCCGCGACCGTCGAGGAGATCGCGGCGACCGCCGACCAGGTCGCGGAGACGAGCGCGCGCGCCGAAGACCTCGCGGAGGAGGGCCGGGAGTCCGCGGCGGACGCCATCGACGCGATGCACCAGATCGACGACGCGCGCGGCGACGTCGTCGAGAACGTCGACGACCTCGTGGACACGCTCGCGGAGGTGGACGAGATGGTCGAGGTCATCAACGACATCGCGGACCAGACGAACCTGCTCGCGTTGAACGCGTCCATCGAGGCGGCGCGCGCGGGCGAAGCGGGGAGCGGGTTCGCCGTCGTCGCGGACGAGGTGAAGGCGCTCGCGAACGAGTCGAAAGAGCAGGCGGAGCGCGTCGAAGCCACCATCGCCGAGGTCACGGAGAACGCGGACGCGACGACCGACAGCCTCGACACCGCGAACGAGCAGATCGGACACGGCATCGACCGCGTCGAGGAGTCGATGGGAACGCTCGACGAGATCGTGGACGCCGTCGCCTCCGCGTCCGACGGCGTGGACGAAGTGGCGCGCGCGACCGACGAGCAGGCCCAGACCACCGAGGCGCTCGCGGACATGATCAGCGACGCCGCCTCGCAGGCCGACCGCGTCTCCGAGGAGGTCACCACGATCTCCACGCTCGTCTCCGAGCAGTCGTCCGCGACCGCCGAGATCGAAACCCGCCTCGACGACCTCACGGACACGGCCGACCTCGTGCGCGACGACAGCGCCGTCGCGGCGGCCATCGACGACGGCCGCGACCTCAGCCACCTCCACTCGTTCGACCGCACGCGGGACGACGCGAGGTCAGCGCGCACGCGTGACACCGACGCAGCGACCGACCGCGCCCGCTCGACGACGCCCGACGACGACACGCCCGACGACGCCGACGCGGCCGCTGGTGACGCGGACGACGCCGACGCGTCGGCGCGGACGGACGGCGACGCCGCGAGCGAAGCCTCCGCCGGCAAACGCGACACCGCCGCCGCCGACGCGGCGAGCGACTCGCGACCGATCGGCGTCTCGCCCGCTCTCACCCCGAAGACGGACGACGAGGCCGACGCGGACGAGCCGACCGGCCGCGACGACGACGCCGAGGTCGCAGACCGCGGGGAGGCCGACGACCCGGCCGAACGGGACGCGGCGACGCTCGGCCCCGACGACGAGGCGGCGTCCGACGACGAGACGGCCGAATCGGCCGATACCGAGGATGGCGTCGATGCCGTCGATGTGGCTGCCAGTGACGTTGATGCCGACGACGTCGATGGCGATGGCGACGCGGACGACCCGCTCTCGCACGTCCCCGAGGAGGTGCTCGACGCGCTCCCGGAGCAGACCGTCGAGGCGATCCGGCGCGGCGACGCCGAGATGCCGGACTGGCTGAGCTAGCGGCCGTACCGGTCGGCGTAGCCGCTCGCCTGCTCGGAGAGCCACGCCAGCGCGTCGCGGTCCGCCTCGTCGAAGCCGTCGCGCGCGTCGTCGAGGACGCAGAGCATTCCGATCGGCGTGCCCGACGGCGTGCGGATCGGCGCGCCCGCGTAGAACTCGAGTCCGTCGTCCAGCGCGTCGGCGTTCACGCGCGGGTCCGTGCCGAGCGACGGCGCGACGAGCGTTCCGTCCGCGAAGATGCCGCGCGCGCAGAGCGCGTCGCGGCGCGCGAGCGACTCGCGGCCCATACCGTCCTCGGCGACGAAGCGCTCGGTCGTCTCCCCGACGACGCCGACGACGCCGACGCGCGCGTCGAAGCACTCCCGAACGGTCGTCGCCAGGCCGTCGAGGTGTCGGCGGAGCGTCGGATCGTCGAAGTCGTACGCCTCGACGGCCGCGAGTCGCTCGCGCTCGTTCGCCGCGACCGGATAGCCGTGCCAGTCGCGCGCGACGGCGTCCGCGACCGCTCGGTCGACGGCGTCCCCGTCGCTCGTCTCGTCGACGACGACGCACGGGACGCCGTCGGGGTCCGCGAGCAGGCCCGCGAGCGTCTCGTCGGTCGCGACCGACCGATCCGCGAGGACGACGTCCCCCTCGTAGCCGTCCAGGACCGCGGGCGCGTCGGCGCGCGTCGTTCGCTCCACGGCCATCGTCGCCGTCTCCAGCGTCGGTCCCCCCGAGGCGTCCGCGGTCACGTGACACGCGGTCGCTCTCCCCTCCCCGTGCATGCTACCGCGTACGTCGGACCTTCGTAAGAACGTACTGGCCCGTCGCTCCCGTCGTGCGGGCCGCGCTCCGCTCCGCCACCCACGTTTTTTTGGGTGCGGCGAGACGCACCGGCCATGGCAGAGAAGCCCTCCGTCGCCGGCTACGCCGGCACCGTCGTCCTCGTGACGCTGTTCGCGGGCGTCTTCGCGCTCGCGTTCGCGAGCGCCGGCGGCGCCGCCGCGGCCGTCGCCGCAGTCGCCCTCCTCGTCGTCTTCGCCGGAACGCTCGTCTACGCGACGAACGCGCTCATCGTCGCGTGGCCGAACGACGTCGCCGAGGAGGGATTGCCCGTCGAGTGAGAGCCGGCGGACGCCCCCGCCTCGCGACGGATTAAGGGGTTCGCGGCCGACTCCCGTTACATGAGCGACGAGTGGACGCCCGACGAGATGGCGTCGCAGGCCGGACGCACCGTCGTCGTCACCGGCGCGAACAGCGGCATCGGGTTCGAGGCGACGAAGGCGTTCGCGGACGCGGGCGCGCACGTCGTGATGGCGTGCCGGAGCACCGACCGCGGCGAGGACGCCCGAGCGGCCGTCGAGGACGCGGTGGCGGGCGCGTCGCTCACCGTCCGCGAACTCGACCTCGCGGACCTCGACTCCGTTCGGGCGTTCGCGGACTGGTATCGAAGCTCCTTCGACGCCCTCCACGTCCTCTGCAACAACGCGGGCGTGATGGCGATTCCGCGATCCGAGACCGTGCAGGGCTTCGAGACGCAGTTCGGCGTGAACCACCTCGGCCACTTCGCGCTCACCGCCCGCCTCCTCCCCGTCCTCCGACGGACGACCGGCGAGTCGCGCGTCGTCACGCAGTCCAGCGGCGTTCATCGGCGCGGCCGCATCGACTTCGACGACCTGCAGAGCGAGGGCGACTACGACCCGTGGGACGCCTACGGGCAGTCGAAGCTCGCGAACGTCCTGTTCGGCTACGAACTCGACCGGCGCCTCCGCGCGGCGTCGGCGAGCGTTCGGAGCGTCGTCACCCATCCCGGGTACGCCGCGACGAACCTCCAGTATCGCGGCCCCGAACAGTCGGGCTCTCGACTGCGCCTCCTCGCGATGAAGGCCGCGAACGTCCTCGTCGCGCAGTCCGCCGAGCGGGGCGCGTGGCCCCTGCTCTACGCCGCCACCGCCCCCGATATCGACGGCGGCGAGTACGTCGGGCCGGGCGGCCTCGCGAACATGCGCGGGCATCCGACCGTGCAGGCGTCGAGTTCTCGCTCGCGGGACCGCGACGTCGCGCGACGCCTCTGGTCGGTCTCCGAGGACCTCACGGGCGCGTCCTTCGACCTCCCGGACGCCTAGACGAACTCGACGCCGGTGAACTCGAAGCGCGCGCCGCCCGACTCGCTCGCCGTCACCGACATCGTCCAGCCGTGCCCGTCCGCGATGGCCGAGACGATGCTCAGCCCGAGGCCCGTGCCGTCCGACGCCGTCGTGTAGCCCGTCTCCAGGACGTCATCGCGCTCGCTCGGCGGGATGCCGGGGCCGTCGTCGGCGACGTAGAAGCCGCCCGTCGTCGTGCCGACGGTGACGGTGACGTCGCCGCCGCCGTGGTCGTGCGCGTTCCGGAAGAGGTTCGCGAGCAACTGCTGGAGCCGTCCGGGGTCCGCGTAGAGCGTGCGCGACGCGTCCGCGAACCGCGGGTCCTCGTTCGCCGTCTCGACCAGCCGCCACGCCCGTTCGGCGACGTCGTCGAGCGCGACCGATTCGACGGCCTCCACGCCGGTGTCCCGGACGAGCGTGCGGACGCCCGCGACCAGGTCGTCGATGCGGTCGAGCGAGTTCGCGACCACGTCGAGGTGGTCGGCCGCGCGCCCGTCGTCCGACACCGCCGACTCGACCATCGGCACGCGGGCCTGCGCGACCTGCAAGGGGTTCCTGAGGTCGTGCGTGACGACGCTCGTGAACTGTTCGAGGCGCTCGTTCGACTCGTGGAGCGCGGTGACGTCGTGCATCACCACCACGGTGTACGTCTCGCCCGCGACCGACCGGCGGCGGGTCCGCACCTCCGCGTAGCGACGCTCGCCGTCCGCGTCCCGGTACGCGACGCGTTCGTCCGCCGCGTCGGTGAACGCGTCCAACGTGTCCGCCTCGAAGACGTCGAGTTCGTGCGGGCGAAATCCGACGGTCGCGTCGTCACCGAGCGCCGTCACGTCCGCGAACGCCTCGTTCGCCTCGATGATCGCGCCCTCGGCGTCCAGGACGAACGCGGGGTCCGGGACCGCCCGGAACAGTCCCTCGAAGCGCGCCTCGCTCGCCTCGTAGCGCCGCGAGAGCTCGATCGACTGGCGGCGGCGCACGAGCAGGTTCTCCAGGCGGCGGAAGAGCCGCTGCCGGTCCACGGGCGCGGCCACTATCTCGTCGACGATAGCCGGGTCGTCGCCGTCCGACAGCGCGAGTTCGACGTCGATGTGCGTGTCCTCGCGGCGGACCAGCACCGTCGGCGCGAACGTCGGGTGGGCCTCGCGGCTGTGCGCGGCGAGCGCGTCCCGGTACGCGGGGAGGCTCGTGTCGTCGACGACGTGGAGCGCGGCGTCGCGCACCGACTCGTCCACGACCGTCTCGTAGCGCTGTTCGAGCAGGGAGCGGAGCGCGGCCCGGTTGCCCGCCTCGTCGACGAGGAGCTGAATCCGCGCGTCCTCGTCGCGCCCGCTCGTGGACCACTCCCGGTCCGGCCCTGGGTCGGTCACGCTACCTCGCGCCGGATCGAGAGCGGCCCTCCACCCACGTCGGGTCGCCGCCGAGGACGCCCTGGACGTCGGTCATCGGGTCGCCCACGGTCAGGCCGTCCGGGGTGATCTCGAACTCGTGGAGCGTGTGGTCGAAGTCGCTGACGCGCTTCTTCAGCACGCCGACGACGCGGCGGAGCCGTCCCTCCAGTTCGACGTAGCTGAGGAAGACGATGTTGTCCGCGACGTAGCTGACGTTCGCCCCGGTCGCGCTCGGTAGCCCCGTCACCTCCCCGACTTCGTCGAGCAGGACGGCGGTGACGTCGACGTTCGTGAGGTAGCGCACGAGCGCGTGCAGTTTCTCGCCGAGCTCGCGGTCCTCGCCTCGCAGGGAGACCTTGTAGCCGTCGATGCCGTCGATCATCACGACCTGTGAGCCGCGCTCCTCGACCTGCTCGCGCACCCGCTGTGCGAACTCCTCCGCGGAGAGCGTGAGCGGTTCGATCGGTTCGACGGTGAGCGCGCCGGACTCGCGGAGGTCGGTGACGGGGAGGCCGAGCGACTCGGAGCGCGCGGTGAACGTCTCGAGGGACTCCTCGAAGAGGTAGACGACGGGGTCGAGGCCCTCGCGCGCGGCCCCGACGAGGAACTCGGTGCCGGTGGTGCTCTTCCCGACGCCGGTCGGGCCGCTGATGAACGTCGCGGTGCCGCGCTCGATGCCGCCGCCGAGGAGACCGTCGAGTTCGGGGACGCCGCTCGCGACGAGCTCGTCGCCGAGCGTGTCCTCGTGGACGGGTGGCACGAGGCTCGGATAGACCTCGATCCCGCGCTCGCGGATCTCCATCCCGTGCGTGCCGTCGCGCTGGCCGACCCCGCGGTGTTTGGGGACGCGGGCGCGGCGGCCGCCGTCGCCGCGGTCGAACTCGACGATGCCGTCGCTCAGGGACGCGATTTCGTCGTCGTGGCTCGCGCCGCCGTACTGGGTCCGCGTCGCGAGCACGGTCGTCCCGCGATCCTTCAGGAATCGCATGAAGGAGACGAGACGTTTCCGGAACTGGTAGTCGCTCGCCTCGACGTAGCGCAGTTGCGTGATCGGGTCGATGCAGACGCGCGAGGGGTTGAGTTGTTCGATGGCGTCTCGGATGTCGTCGATGAACTGGTCGCCCTCGACGTCCCGCGGGTCGACGAGGTCGTAGGAGCGCTCCTCGCTGAAGAAGTCGGATTCGGGGCCGAGGTCGAGGAACGCGGCGTCGGAGAGGTCGATGCCGAGCGCGGCGGCGTTCGCGACGATGTCATCCTCGGACTCTTCGCCGTGGATGAAGAGGACGGTCTCGCCGTTCTCGAGGCCGGTCTCGAGGAACTCCATGCCGAGCAGCGTCTTCCCCGTGCCGGGCCGTCCGCGGACGAGATACATGCGTCCGGTGACGACGCCGCCCCGGAGGAGTTCGTCCAACCCCTGGACGCCGGTGCTCATCAGGTCCAACTCCCTGTTCATACGCTTTGGTCCGGCCACGCCGGTAAAAGCGTAGCGGCCCCGAAACGCCGGCAGTAGTGTGGCAAAACAGAACTACTAGTAGGGGAATCGACGTCAGGCGATACGACGCGACGAACGCGTTCAGCAGGGCCTGTAACTCACCGTAGAGCGAGGTTCTGGGATAGGTACTCCTTCACCGGGGGCCGGCGAGGTTGTCGAGATAACCCTACTCGGGGATATAGTGTCCGAAACAGACCAAAATGAGGGGTTATAGCCCCGGATGTAATTCTAGCGCCGTCCCCGAAACGACGAGTATTGTTTCTATCTGAATTACTGATTGGGGCGTCTCGGCCGTTCGCGCGCGCCACCACGCCGAACAGTTTTCTATACGAAAACGATGGTGCGGACGCGGCCGCTCGCTGGCGTCCGGCTGCGTCGACACGTACGCGCCGAAATTACACGCATATCGTCGTAAATCCTCCCGCCCCGCCCGCCGCTTTGTGTTTTCGTGTAGAAAACGATGGCCGTGGGGGAATCTATTTGATGGTGCGGCCGTTCTCGTTCGGACGTGCACGTAGACGAGGACGCCCGCGACCGACTCGCAGAATCGCTGTACGACGCGCTCCGCACCGGCACGCCCATCGAGGCGCCGACGGACGAGCACGACCTCACCATCCAGGACGCCTACGACGTCCAGTCTCGGTTCGTCCAGCGCCGCATCGACGACGGCGCGGAAGTCGTCGGACACAAGATCGGACTGACCAGCGACGCCATCCAGAACCAACTCGGCGTCGACGAACCCGACTTCGGCCGCCTGCTCGACACGATGTTCGTCGACGGCCGCACTATCCCCGCGGACGACCTCCTCCAACCGCGCGTCGAACCCGAGATAGGCTTCCTCATCGAGGAGGAACTCGAACCGCCCGTCTCCTACCTCGACGTCCTCGAGGCCACCGAGCGGGTCGTTCCCGTCCTCGAGATCATCGACAGTCGCGTGCGCGACTGGGACATCCAGATCCAGGACACCGTCGCCGACAACGCCTCCTCCGCGCTCTACCTCACCGGCGAAGCCGTCCACCCCGTCGACGCCCGCGACCTCTCCCTCGAAGGCGTGAAGTTCCACCTGAACGGCGAACTCGCCGCGTCCGGCGTCGGCGCCGCCGTCCTCGACCATCCCGCTCGCTCCGTCGCGTGGCTCGCGAACACGCTCGCGGACCTCGACGTCTCCCTCGAACCCGGCCACCTCGTCCTCAGCGGCTCGCTCACCTCCGCCGTGGACGTCGAACCCGGCGACGTGCTCGGCGTCGAGTTCTCCAGCATCGGCACCATTCACGCGCGCGTGGGCGAAGAATAAGACGAAGCGGACACGCCACTGGCGTTTTCTAGTCGAAAACGATATGGGCGTGGGACGGTGACGGGGAGTATGGAGAAGAAGGCGAACCACCCCGTCCGCACGACCGAGAAGACGCTCGCGATCGTCGAGCGACTCCGCGGCGTCGACGGCGCGCGCATCCGCGACCTCGAGGCCGACCTCGACATGACGAAGGGCGCCATCCACAACCACCTCAGCACCCTCCGCGAGCACGGCTACGTCGTCAAGAACGGCGACGAGTACGCGCTCAGCTTCCGCTTCCTCACCGTCGGCGGCCAGATACGGCGCAACCACCCGCTCTACCGGCACGGACGCGCGAAGGTCGACCAGCTCGCCGAGGACACCGACATGCTCACCAACCTCGTCACCGAGCAGGACGGCCGCGGCGTCTACCTCTACCAGGCCCGCGGCGACTACGCCGTCAACCTCGACACGCACGTCGGCTACCGCATCCCCCTCCACAACATCGCCGTCGGGAAAGCCATACTCGCGTCCCTCCCCGAGTCCCGCGTCGACGACATCATCGAGCGCTGGGGGCTCCCCGCCGCCACCGAGAAGACCATCACCGACCCCGACGAACTCCGCGCCGAACTCGCCGACGTCCGCGAACAGGGCTACGCGACCGAACACGGCGAGCGCACCGAAGGCCTCGCGTGCATCGGCGCGCCCGTCAGACTCGACGACGACCTGCTCGGCGCCATCAGCATCTCCGCGCCCACCCGCCGCCTCGGTACCGACGGCTTCGACGAGGACATCATCGGACAGGTCGAGAGCACCGCGAACGAACTCGCGCTCGAAATAAAGTACCAGTAGTCGGGCGTCCGCGCGGGACGCCCAGCGTCGTCTCGGTCTTACTCCGCGCGGACGCGGATGGAGCCGATGTTCGCGAACTCGATGTCGTAGACGTCGCCCGGTTCGATGTCGATGGCGGCGGGGATGCCGCCCGTCATCACCAGTTCGCCCGCGTCGATGCTCTTCCCTTCGGCCTCGAGGCGGTTCGCGAGCCACGCGACGGCGCGCGCCGGGTTGCCCATGATGTCGCCGCCGATGCCGCTCGCCTGCACCTCGCCGTTGACGGAGACGGCGATGCTCTCCATCACCAGGTCGACCTCGGAGACGTCCTTCGCGGACTCGCCGAGGACGACCTTCCCCGCGGACGTGAGGTCCGCGATGACGTCCTGGGCGGACGGGATGGACCAGCCCTGATAGCGGCTCTCCAGGATCTCGACGACCGGGACGACGGCGTCGGTGGCGGTGACGACGTCCATCGGACGCACCGGCGGTTCGAGGTCCTCGCCGAGCACGAGCCCGATTTCGGCCTCGATGCGCGGCGCGATCATGTCCTCCGTCGGGACCGGTTCGCCGTCGAGGACCGTCTCCTCGACGACGGGCGCGAAGATGGGCTCGGGGATGCCGAGCTGCTCCTGTTTCGCCTCGCTGACGAGGCCGAGCTTGTGCCCGAGCGTCCCCCCGTCGCTGATCTTATCGAAGACCTTCGCCTGGATCTCGTAGGCCTCCTCGGTCGTGAACTCCGCGTCGTTCGACAGCGGCTCCACCGGCTCCTTCTCGTCGTAGGCCGCGTAGAGCGTCTCCGCCATTTCGTCGATCTCGGACTGACTCAGCGCCATACGCGATTACTCCGCCACGTGCTACTTAACAGTACCGTGTCTCGCTCTCTCGCGCCCGCCCGACGCCGCGCCCTCCCTCACCCCTTCCGGTATCTCTTTATGCCTCAACTCCCACGTTTAGGGTACACAGATGAGTGAGACAGCTTCGAGTTCCGGCTTCGACGAGGTAGCGCTCGACTCCGACTGGGACGGACTCTTCATCGACGGCGAGTGGCGCCGCGCCGAGGACCGAGACCGCATCGACGTGACCAACCCCTCCACGGGCGACCTCATCACGCAGGTCCCCGCGGCGTCGCGAGACGACGTCGACGAGGCGTTCGCCGCCGCGAAGGAGGCCCAGGTCGAGTGGGGGGACGCGTCCATCGAACAGCGCGCGTCCGTCGTCCGCGGCGTCGCGCAACTCCTCGAGGAGTACGAGGACGAGGTCCGCGACATCCTCGCCGCCGAGGGTGGAAGCGTGAAGGCAAAGCAGGACATCGAGTGGGGCGGCTCCGTCACGTTCGGCTACGACGCCGCGCAGTACGCCTACCGCGCGGACGGCCGGCACGCCCAGTCCCAGATCCCCGGGAAGGAGAACATCGTCCAGCGAAAGCCCGTCGGCGTCGTCGGCGTCATCTCGCCGTGGAACGTCCCGCTGAAGCTCTCCTTCCGCGCCGTCGCGCCCGCCATCGCGCTCGGGAACAGCGTCGTCCTCAAGCCCGCGCAGGAGACGTCCATCTCGGGCGGCCTCCTGCTCGCGAAGCTCTTCGAGCAGGCCGGCCTCCCCGACGGCGTCCTGAACGTCGTCACCGGGCACGGCTCCGTCGCCGGCGACCAGGCCGCCTCCCACCCCGACTGTGACGTCATGGCGTTCACCGGTTCCACCGGCGCGGGCCGGATGGTCGGGAAGAACGTCGTCGAGCACTTCGGCTTCCCCGCGCTCGAACTCGGCGGGAACAACCCGCACGTCGTCCTCGAGGACGCCGACTTGGACAAGGCCGTGGACGCCGGCACCTTCGGCTCCTTCTGGAACCAGGGCCAGGTCTGCATCAGCATCAACCGCCACATCGTCCACGAGTCCGTCTACGACGAGTACGCAGAGCGCCTCGCGGAGCGCGCGAAGGAACTGAAGGTCGGGAACCCCGTCGGTGACGACGACGTCGTCATCGGACCGATCATCAACGAGAGCCAGCGCGACGAGATGATGCAGTACGTCGAGGAGACTGTCGAGGCCGGCGGCGAGGTCATCGCCGGCGGCGAGTCCGACGGCCTGTTCGTCGAGCCGACGGTCATCACGAACGTCACCAACGACATGGCCGCCGCGTGCAACGAGCACTTCGGCCCCATCGTCCCCGTCATCCCGTTCAGCACCGACGAGGAAGCCGTCGAAATCGCGAACGACACCGAGTACGGTCTCGCCGGCTCCGTGCACTCCAGCGACCTCGGCCGCGCGCGCGACGTCGCCGATCAGATCGACGTCGGGATGATGCACGTCAACGACCAGACGGTCAACGTCGAACCCCACATGCCGTTCGGCGGCATGAAGGACTCCGGCATCGGTCGCTACAACGGCGAGTACATCATCGACGAACTCACCGAGGTCAAGTGGACGTCGGTCCAGCGCGAGGACCGCGGCTACCCGTTCTAACGCGGGTCGGCGCGCGGCCTCTAGCCGCCTGACACTCGACCTCCCTTCGACGCGCGGACTCCTGCCCCCTGCACTCGCGGTTCGCGATTCCACCGTCCGCGCGTTCGCGTCGGTTCGCTGGTCCGGCCGCCGCCCCGTTTCTACGTCCCGTGCTCACGTGACCGGCAGACTTATACGCGAGTCTCATAAATATATCTTACACATGCCTGTGGATGCAGCGATAGTTGGGCCCGGTAACATCGGGACCGACCTCATGTACAAGATTCTCGACCGCGGGGAGGAGATCAACCTCCAGCGGATGATCGGCATCTTCCCGGTCGAGGAGTCCGACGGCCTCCAGGCAGCGGTCGAGGAGGGCATCGACGTCGGCACGGAGGGTATCGATAGCGTCCGCGAGCACGCGGACGAGTTCGACATCGTCTTCGAGGCGACGAGCGCGGGCGTCCACGAGCAGAACGCGCCCGTCTACGAGGAACTCGGCCTCTTCGCGGTGGACCTCACGCCGGCCGCCATCGGCCCCTATACGGTCCCCGTCGTCAACGTCGAGGACGTCATCGACGGGACGAACAACATCAACATGGTCACCTGCGGCGGACAGGCGACCATCCCTATCGTCCACGCCGTCGACCGCGTCGCGGACGTCCAGTACGCGGAGATGATCTCGCACATCGCGTCGAAGTCCGCCGGCCCCGGCACCCGGCAGAACATCGACAAGTTCACGCAGACGACCGCGGCCGGCCTCGAAGAGGTCGGCGGCGCCGACGACGGGAAGGCCATCATCACGCTCAACCCCGCCGAGCCCCCAATCATGATGCGTAACACCGTCCACACGCAGGTCGCGGACACCACGGACGTCGAGGAAGTCCGACAGTCCGTCGCGGACATCCAGTCCGAGATTCAGTCCTACGTCCCCGGCTACGAGGTCACGCTCGAACCGGACGTGAAGGACCAGGACGACGTCGGCTTCGACCTCGGCGACACCGTCATCCTCACCACCCAGCTCGAAGTCGAGGGCGAAGGCCAGCACCTCCCGCCGTACGCGGGCAACCTCGACATCATGACGAGCGCCGCGCTCGGCGCCGCGGAGCGAGTCGCGAAGTACTGGGAGACCGAAGCGGTCGTCGGAGGTGGGCAGGATGACTGACGCGCCGCGCCTCGTCGACATGACGCTGCGCGACGGCATGCACGCCGTCGACCACCAGTTCACGCCCGAGCAGATGGCGGACATCGCGAGCGCGCTCGACGACGCCGAGATGGACGTCGTCGAAGTCTCGCACGGCGACGGCATGGGCGGCTCCTCCATCAACTACGGCTTCGCCGCCGCGGACACCGAGGAGTACCTCGAAGCCGTCGCGCCGGAACTCACCGACACCGAACTCTCCGTCCTCCTCCTCCCCGGCATCGGCACCGTCGAGGAGCTCGACATGGCCGCCGACCACGGCGCCGACATCTGCCGCATCGCCACGCACGTCACGGAGGCGGACATCTCCCAGGACCACTTCGAGTACGTGAAGGACCGCGGTCTGGAGGCGAACGGCCTGCTGATGCTCTCGCACATGGCGGAGCCCGAAGTCGTCCTCGAACAGGCCCAGCTCATGGAGTCCTACGGCGCGGACGCCGTCTACGTCATGGACTCCGCCGGGGCGCTCCTGCCGCAGGACGTCCGTGACCGCGTCGGCCTGCTGAAAGAGGAACTCGAAATCGACGTTGGCTTCCACGCGCACAACAACCTCGGCCTCGCCGTCGGGAACTCGCTCGCGGCGCTCGACGAGGGCGCGGACACCATCGACGGCTGTCTGCGCGGCCTCGGCGCCGGCTCCGGGAACACGCAGATGGAAGTCCTCGTCGGCGCGCTCGAACGCGCCGGCTACGACGTCGGCCCCGACCTCTACGGCGTGATGGACGCCGCGGAGGACGTCCTGCTCCCGATGCTCTCCGAGGACACCATGCCCGAACTCGACAACGACTCGCTGACGCTCGGCTACGCCGGCGTCTACTCGTCGTTCCTCCGGCACGCGCGCCGCGAGGGCAAGCGCTACGGCGTGGACCCGCGCGACATCCTCGTCGAACTCGGCGAGATGGAGGTCGTCGGCGGCCAGGAAGACCTCATCACGGACGTCGCCGAACGCCTCGCGAACGAGGGCGCGGCGACCGCGGAAGCCGACGACTAGGCGACTCTCGATTCTCCCGGCTCTTTCGACGGCAGAAGAAGCGACGCGTTCCGGGGCCGCTAGTTGTGCGGGCTGTCCTCGAACGGCGTGATGAGTTCGATGCCGTAGCCGTTCGGGTCCTCGATGAACGCGATGCGCGCGCCCGCGCCCTCGGAGTCGAGCGGGCCCCGAACGTGCTCGCAGCCGACGTCCTCGACGAGGTGTTCGACGGCCGCGTCCACGTCCTCGACGCCGAACGCGAGGTGGTCGAGCGCCGTCGGCGTGATGTCCTCGTCCTCCCGTTCGGGGTCGTGCTTGAACTGGAGGACGACGCCGTTGTCCCCCTTCAGGTAGACGTTCGTCGCGCCGTCGCCGCCGACGAACTCGTTCGTCTTCTCGAGACCGATCTCCTCCGTGTAGAACTCGAGGGTCTTCTCGAGGTCGGACACCCAGAGCGCGGTGTGGAGTACGTCCATGCGCGAGAGCAGGGCCGAATCGCGTATAAAATCCCCGGGTTCGCGAGCGCGGCGGCGTTCGCGGTGCAGAACGGCCGAGCGCGTCGAAGCCGTTCGACGAAACCCTTATGAGAGCGTCATCCATCCAATCGGGTACGGACGATGATGACGAACACGACCCAGACGTGGACGGACAGCGCTAGCACCGGCGACCGCACGGAGGACGCGCGATGAAGCGCTGGGAGTCCCCCCTCGCGAAGCTCGGCCACCTCGCCGTTCACACCCCCGACCTCGAGGAGTCCCTCTGGTTCTTCCGTGACGTCCTCGGTCTCAAGCTCACGGAGCGCGAGGACGGCGTCGCCTACCTCCGCGGCCTCCGCGACTGGGAGCACCACACGCTCATGGTCATCGAGTCCGGGCAGACCGGCGTCGACCACATCGCCTTCCGCACGAAGTCCGCCGAGGCGCTCGACGACCTCGCGGACACCTTCGAGGCGAACGGCGACGACGTCACCTACCTCGACGCGGGCGAGGAGACCGGTCAGGGCGAGGCCATCCGCGTCGAGAAGTTCGGTCACCCCTACGAGTTCTACTACGACGTCGAGAAGCCGGACGCGCCCGAGGGCGAGCGCTCCCGCCTGAAGAACCGCGTCTACAGCGAGGCGTCCGGGAACCGCATCTCCCCGCGCCGCATCGACCACGCCCACGTTCAGGACTCCGTCTCCCCGGCGCACGCCGACTGGCTCCAGGACGTCCTCGGCTTCCAGCTCAACGAGAAGTACCTGACCGACGAGGGCGAGACGTGGGGCTGGTGGTTCTCCGTCACGCCGCTCCCGCACGACTTCGCCGTCCACCGCCTCGAGGAGGGCGCGGACCCGATGTTCGACCACCTCTCCTACCACCTCGACAGCCTGAACGACCTCTGGGAGGCCGGGAAGGTCCTCGCCGAGCACGGCATCGAGCCGGACGCGTGGCCGGGCAAGCACGCCATCACGAGCGCGGACTTCCTCTACGTCTCCGACCCGGCGAGCGGGCTCTGCATCGAGTTCTTCGCCGGTCCCGGCTACCTCAACTTCGAGCCGGACTGGGACCCCATCGAGTGGCACGAGGAGGAGATCGGCGGCGAGACGAGCCACCAGTTCATCGGGGAGGGCCCGGGCTGGGCGGGCCTCGACTACCCCGACAACTGAACGGGCGCCGAGACGGCGCCGCGTCGCCGCCCTCCTGATTTCGGGCACCGCGTCGCGTTCTCGCCGCCGCGCGAAGCCAAAGAACTATGGCCGTGTTGGCGCATACCCGGAGGTATGCCGGAGATCATCGACGGGTACACGCACGTCCTGACGGAGGACTTCTTCGAGGCGCTCACGGACGAGTTCGGCTTCCAGGGGCTCTCCGGGCGCCCCGACTGGCTGTGGAACATCGAGCGCCGCAAGGAGGACATGGCGGACTACGGGGTCGACAAGCAGGTCATCACGCTCGCGCTCCCGACGATGTTCCAGGGGATGGACCACGACCTCGCCCTGGACATCACGCGGCTCGCGAACGACGAGATCCGACGGCTCGCCGACGAGCACGAGGAGTTCATCCCCGTCGCGACGCTCCCGAAGGTGAGCGAGGAGTTCATGGCGGAGTTCGAGCGCTGCGTGGACGAACTCGACATGGCGGGCGTGCAGATATTCTCGAACATCGACGGCCGCCCGCTCGACGACCCCGAGTTCTGGCCGCTCTTCGAGCGCGCGGAGGCAACGGACACGCCGCTCTGGATGCACCCGCAGCTCTGGGAGTGGTACGATTGGGCGTCGGAGTACATGGAGCATCGGCTCTTCGGCTGGCCGTTCGACACGACGCTCGCGCTCTCCCGACTCGTCTTCGGCGGCGTGATGGAGGAGTATCCGGATCTGAAGCTCGTCTCCCACCACGGCGGCGGGATGGTGCCGTTCTACGGCGAGCGCATCGCGATGTTCTACCGGCAGCGCCAGAACTATCCGGACAACTACAAGGGGTTCCACGAGAACGCGGCGGAGCTATCGCGGCCCGCCGAGGAGTACTTCCGGGACTTCTACGCCGACACGGCCGTCTCGGGGTCGACCTCCGCCATCGAGTGCGCCGAGGACTTCTTCGGGTCGAGCAACGTGGTCTTCGGTACGGACTACCCGTTCAGTCCGGAGCGGGGCCGCGAGACGGTGGAGCTCTCCATCGACGCGGTGGAGTCGATGGACGTGAGCGAGTCCACGCGCGAGGAGATATTCGCGGGGAACCTCCGCGAACTCCTCTAGGCGCGCCGGCCGGGCGAGAGCACGACCGGGCGGTCGGCGTCCACGAGGACGGACTGCGCGGTGCTCCCGAACATCACCTTGCCGGCGGCGGAGCGGCGGCGGCCGCCGAGACAGATGAGGTCGGCGTCGAGTTCGCGGCCGGCGTCGAGTATCTCCTCGGCGGGGTTCCCGCTGCGCTCGTGGACTTCGACGTCGAATCCCGCTTCTTCGAGGCGCTCGTTCGCGTGCTTGATGGAGGAGAGCTGTGTGGCGCTCGCGCCCTCGGGGTTCTCGGTGAAGCAGTGCGTGAGAACGACGTCGACTTCGTCGGCGTCGTAGAGCCCGGTGACGGTCTTCACGACGTTCTGTGCGTCGGCCTCGTCCTGCGAGAGGGCGACCAGCATCGTTCGCGTGTCCATACCCCTCCGTACTCGGGCAACTACTAAAAAGGCGGGCCCGACCGAACCGAACCCGGCTCGGTCGACCCGCGCCGGCGGCCGCGGGCCGAGCGGTCGCCGGCCGCCCGCGACGAACTATAATCGAAAAGATAGGTAACGCAGCCCTCACGTGTGGGGGCGGACGGTAACCATCACGAAAAATGCGATTGGACGGCGCTTTCGGGCGGCTCGGGCGTCAGATCACGTTCAATGGTGTTGAACTCCGGGTGCGACGCCCGCGCCGAAACATCCTGTCAGTTCAACCCCTTGTTAGGTAGGGCGCGCCGCCGATTCGACGCGAACGCGCTCGCTGCGAGAGTGGGTCGTGCGAGACACAGACCACCACACGTTTATACCTGGATGATTCATACCCTCATCATATACAATGAGTCTACTGGAGTGTGAAGGCGTAACGAAACGATTCGGCGGGATCGTCGCCGTCGACGACGTCTCCTTCGAGATCGAGAAGGGCGAGACGGTCGGTCTCATCGGGCCGAACGGCGCCGGGAAGTCGACGCTGTTCAAGGTCATCTCCGGCGAACACGCCCCGACGGAGGGAACGGTGTCCTACGACGGGACGGACATCACCGGCTGGTCGCCCGACGACATCTGCCACCGCGGCCTCACCAAGACCCACCAGATCGTCCGCCCGTTCGAGAGCCTCTCGATCCTCGAGAACGTCGAGGTCGGCGCCGAGTTCGGCGGTCGGAAGCACGAGGACGTCGAGGAGCGCGCGTACGAGGCCCTGGAGTTCGTCGGCCTCGCCGAGCGCGCGCACACGTCGCCCTCGGAACTGAGCGTCGGCGCGCTGAAGAAACTCGAAATCGCGCGCGTGCTCGCGACCGACCCGGGGATGCTCCTCTTCGACGAGGTCGCCGGCGGCCTCGACCCTGAGGAGACCGAGGAGATCGTCGACCTCATCGGCGACATCAAGGGTCGCGGGAAGACCGTCTTCCTCATCGACCACGTGATGCGCGCGCTCATGAGCGTGAGCGAGCGCGTCTTCGTGCTGAACAACGGCGAGTTCATCGCGAAGGGTACCCCGGAGGAGATCCAGAACGACGAGCGCGTCATCGAGGCCTACCTCGGGTCCGGCGCGCGCGACGACGACGACAACGCCGACACCGCGCGGGGTGAGGCCTGAATGTCGCTGCTCGAAGTCGACGAGATCGACGTGGCGTACGGTGCCATTCGCGTCATCTGGGACGTGAGCTTCGACGTCGAGACCGGCGAGACCGTCGCCCTGCTCGGTGCCAACGGCGCCGGGAAGACGACCATCCTGAAGACGATCTGTGGGATGCTCACGCCGCTCGACGGCGACATCACCTACAAGGGCGAGAACATCAACGGCATCGCGCCCGAGGACGCCATCCGGCGCGGCATCGCGCACGTCCCGGAGGGCCGCGAGATATTCACGGACAGCACGGTCGAGCGCAACCTCGAACTCGGCGGCTACACCAAGCGGGACGCCATCGACGAGAACATGGAGGACGTCTACGACATCTTCCCGCGCCTCGAGGAGCGCCGCTCGCAGAAGGCGGGAACGCTCTCCGGCGGCGAACAGCAGATGCTCGCCATCGGCCGCGGCCTGATGAGCGAACCCGACCTCCTCCTCCTCGACGAGGCCAGCCTCGGTCTCGCGCCGGTGCTGGTGGACGACGTCTTCGAGGCGATCCAGGAGATCAACGACCAGGGCACCACCGTCTTCCTCGTCGAGCAGGACATCCACAACGCCCTCCGGGTCGCCGACCGCGGCTACGTCCTCGATAGCGGGCGCATCTCCCTCTCCGGGACCGCCGAGGAACTCGAGGGCGACGAGCGCGTCGAGGCGTCCTATCTCGGAGGCTAGTCGTGTACGACACAGACTCTACGCCGGCGTCGCGGCGGCAGACGGGCGCTCGCGTCCGTTTCCGAGCCGCTGCGCCCGGAATTGACAATATCTTTAATCACAGTCTTTATACGCCCCTGGAAGCACTCTGCGACTGTCGTATGTCGCCCACCGACGACCGCTCCGGACAGCGACCCCGCTCGCGGATCGCCCGGGCGTCGTCGGTCGGTATCGCGTACGGACGAGACCCCGCTCGCGGGTCGACCGCCAAGAGAGTGATACAATAATGCCATCGATCGACCTCATCGCACAGACCGCGGCGAACGGCGTCCTCCTGGGAGGCATCTACGCGCTCGCCGCGCTCGGCCTCTCCCTCGTGTTCGGTATCATGGACGTCGTGAACCTCGCGCACGGCCACCTCCTCATGATCGGCGGCTACGTCGCCATCATCGTCCTCGCCATGCTCGGCCTCTCCCCGCTCGTCGGGATGCTGGTGGCAATCGTCGTGCTCTTCGTCCTCGGTATCGTCCTCGAACGCCTCCTCCTCGACCAGGTCGTCGACGTCGGCGTCGAACAACCGATCCTGGTGCTCTTCGGGGTGGCGCTCGTTCTGCAGAACCTCGGGCAGTTCTTCCTCGGATCGGACGCCCAGTCCACCGAACTCGGCTTCAATCTCCCGTCGCTCGCGTTCGGCCCCATTCAGCTCTCGTCGTCGCGCACGGTGACGTTCGTCCTCGCCGTCGTGCTCGTCGCGCTCACGTGGCTGTTCATGGAGCGGACGTCCACCGGGCACGCCATCCGCGCGACCGCACAGAACCGCGACGCCGCCCGCTACGTCGGCATCGACACCGACCGCATCTACATGATCACGATGGGTATCGGGTCCGCGCTCGCCGGCGCGGCCGGCGCGCTCCTCTCGATGCTCTTCCCCATCGACCCCTACGTCGGCTGGTCCTACCTGCTCACGACGTTCGCCGTGGTCGTCCTCGGCGGCGTCGGGAGCATCGGCGGCACGCTCGTCGGCGGCATCATTATCGGCACCGCCGAGAACCTCACCGCCCTCTTCGTCGGCGGGAGCTATCGGGACGTCATGACGTTCGCCATCTTCCTCGTGGTGCTCCTGGTCCGTCCCCAGGGCCTCTTCGGCACCGGCGGAGGTGGTGGTGAATGAACGTCGACCTCTCGACGTTCGTCCCGTCCTCGAAGCGCAGCCTCGGCGTCGGACTCGTCGCGCTCGCGGTGATGTTCGTCGTGCCGTTCGTCACGACGTCGTACGAGACTGGGCTGGCGATGACCGCGCTCGTCTACCTGATCCTCGCCCTGTCGTGGAATCTCCTCGCGGGCTACGCGGGTCAGGTCTCGCTCGGGCACGCCGCGTTCTTCGGTCTCGGCGCGTACGTCGCCGCGTGGGTGACGACGCCGGGCGCCGCCGGCTTCCCCCAACTCCCCGGCGTGCTCGCGCACCCCATCGTCGCGATGGTGCTCGGCGGGGTCGGTCCGGCGCTCCTCGCGCTGGTCATCGGGCCCGTCATCTTCCGCCTTCGCGGGCACTACTTCTCCATCGGGACGCTCGCGCTCGCCGCGATCATTCGGCTCATCCTGACGAACCAGCGCTCCATCAGCGGTGGCTCGACCGGCTACTACCTGAACGGCGGGATGGGCGAGGTCCCCACCTACCTCCTCACCGTCGTCGTCGCCGGCATCGTCGCCGTCGCGACGTACGGCATCGTGAACAGCCGTCTCGGTCTCGGGATGCAGGCGATCCACGACGACGAGACGGCGGCGAGCGGTCTCGGCGTGAGTCCGCTGCGCTACAAGATGTACGCGTTCGTCATCTCCTCGTTCTTCGCGGGGATCGCCGGCGCGCTCTACGCCCTCAACTCCCTCTACATCAACCCCACGTCCACGCTCGAGGTCACGTGGACCGTCGACACGCTCGTGGTCGTCATCCTCGGCGGCATGAGCACGTTCCCCGGCCCGTTCCTCGGGACCGTGGTGTTCATGTTCCTCGACAACGCGCTCGCGTCCATCGTCGGGAGCCTCGCGACCACCGTCGAGGGCGTGCTCATCATCCTCTTCGTCATCTTCCTGCCGACCGGTCTCTACGGCTACCTGAAGCGCTACGTGTCGCAGATGCGCTCCGACGACGCGAACCCGCCCGCCGAGGGCTGAGCGCACCGACCCCGTCTTTCTCGCCGCGCGTTCGCCGCTTTCCGGAGACCGTCCGCTTATGGCCCCCTCGCTCGTAGCCGCTGGTATGCCCACGGTCACTGTCGAGGCGGTGGAGGCGGTCGGCGACCAGACGGTCGCGCTCCGCCTCACCGCGCCCGACGACTTCGACGCGGCGCCGGGACAGTTCGTCCTCGTCCGCTCGGACGGCGACGCCGGTTACTACACGCTCTCCTCGCCGTACGTCGACGACGGCTTCGAGATAACGGTCGGCTATCCGCTGGACGAGTCGCCGGAAGAGTCCCTCGGGACGTGGCTCGCCGAGCGCGACGCGGGCGACGAACTCGAAATCAAGGGGCCGCTCGGCAACGTCCAGTATCGCGGCGACGGGGACGTCCTCGTCTACGCCGCCGGCCCCGGGATCGGTCCCGCGGTCGGTATCGCCGAGCGTGCGGTAGACGCCGGCCACGACGCGACGGTCGTCTTCCGAGGGGACGCGCCGCCGCACCGCGAGCGTCTCGACGCACTCGCCGAGGCGGGCGCGACGGTCGACGTCGTGGACGTCCTCGACGACGCCCGCCTCGACGTGCCGACGGAGTCCGTCTTCGTCTTCGGGTTCGACGACTTCGTCGCGGACGTGAGCGCGCTCCTCGAGTCGGCGGGTCGCGACCCCGACGAGGCCGCCATCGAGAGCTTCGGGCCCGCCTGATCGCCGGTGTCTCTCGCCTCGAACCTCCTCTACCTGCTGGCGGTGCTGGCCGCGGGCGTCGCCGGACGTCGGATCGGCGTCCTCACGCCCGTGCGCGCGGACTACCTCACGCGGTTCGCGTTCTACGTCGCGCTCCCGGCGCTCGCGTTCCACTCGCTCGCGACCGCGGACCTCGAGACCGTGCTCTCCGTCGAGATGGTGGTGGCGTTCGCCGTCTCCGTCCTCGCCGTCGCGGCGCTCGCGTTCGTCGTCCATCGCGGCGTGTCGACGCGCGCGGAGCGCTCGGTCGCCATCACCCAG
>JBDGUG010000047.1:0-36252 GCA_042216135.1 Halarchaeum sp.
CCACTCTGGATCCCTGATCCCGTGCATAGATCCTGTCGTTCGCAACTCCAGGGGGTGGCCGGGTCACGTATTCCCACGCGCTGGGACTCCGCGCAACCCCTATTTCCGTCTGCGGACTACCTGGCCCGACATGCACCGCCACCCGGACGACCTCTCGTTCCCGGCGTGCTGTCGCTGCTGTCCCTACCGGAGCGCGGACTGCACGCACCCGCAGCGGCGAGCGCTCGTCGCGACGCTCGACACCGAACGCCCCTGCCCGGTGTACTCGGAACAGAAGACCGAGGCGATGCGGCGGCTCGGCGACGCCCACGAGTGACGGAATCCCGATTCACGCGGGCCGCGGCGTCGCCCGCGTCGCCGTCGCCTTGAACGACGCGACGACGTCGATACCCGGTTCGAGGCCGAGGCGCTCGACGCTCGCCAGGGTCACGAGCACGGCGAGCGAGGCGTCAGCGCCAATGTCTAGCGCGAGTCGCGCGAGCGCGTCGCCCTCGGTGACGTCGTCGACGGTGCCGCGGAACTGGTTGCGCGCGCTCGTCTGCGAGGCGGGGACGCCACCGACCGGGTGGAGGGTGATGGCGTCCGCGCGCACGGTGACGTCGACGGCCTCGGCGTCCCGCGGGACGATAGCGCGGACGGGTCCGGCGGCCGTCTCCACCGTGCCGAGTTCGCCGTCTCGCTCGACGACGGTACCCGAGAGGACGGTGTCAGCGACGCCCGCGACGCCCGCGAACGCGGTTTCGAGCCTGTCGAGTTCCGCGAGCAGGCGGTCGGCCGTCTCGGTGAGCGTGCTCCCGCCGCCGCCCGCGCCGCCCCGCCGTCGGTCGACGAGGCGGCCGAACGCGTCCTCGAGTTCGACGACGCGTCGCTGCGCGCGCGAGTAGGAGCGGCCGAGGGCGTCGGCGGCCGCGTTGAGCGACCCGTGCTCGTCGATGGCGCGGAGGAGCGCGGCGTCGCGCGCCGTGACGCGCACGCCGTCCGCCTCCAGTCTGGCGTCGAAGCCGGCGTCGGGGTCCATACGCGTCCGTGGCCGCGCACGAGGAAAACCGTTATGCCGCGTCCGAAACAACGACTGGGGCATGACCGACCACGCTGGCGGGTCCCGGCGCGCGTTCCTCCGCGCCGCGGGCGTCGCGGGCGTCGCGGGCGTCGCCGGCTGTCTCGGCGGGAGCGGCACGAACGGGACGTCGACGTCGCCGAGCGCGAGCGACGACGCCGTCTCCATCCTCGCCGCTGGCAGCCTCCAGCACGCGCTCTCCGAGGGCCTCGCGGACGCGGTTGACGTCCCCCTCGAAGTCGAGACGCACGGCTCCGCGACCGTCGCGCGGCTGATATCGGAGGGGCAGCGCGACCCGGACGTCGTCACCGTCGCCGACACCGCGCTCTTCGAGTCGCCGCTCTCCCCGCCGTGGTACTCGGTGTTCACGAGCAACGCCGTCGTCCTCGCCTACGATCCGGACACCGCGGGCGGGCGGGCCGTCGCGGACGCCGAGAACTGGTACGACCCCCTGATCGCGGGCGACGCCGCGCTCGGCCGCACCGACCCCGATCAGGACCCGCTCGGCTATCGAACGCTGTTCGCGCTCGACCTCGCCTCGCGCTACTACGGCGTCGACGGCCTCCGCGAGCGACTGCTCTCGCGCGACCAGACCTATCAGGAGTCCGGCCTCGTCAGTCGCTTCGAGACCGGCTCCATCGACGCCGCGTTCGCCTACCGGAACATGGCCGTCGAGCGGGGCTACGAGTACGTCTCCCTGCCGGATCAGATAAATCTCAGCGACCCCGCGTACGCCGACGACTGGTACGAGACGGTCTCCTACGAACTCCCGAGCGGCCAGGTCGTCACGGGCGGCCTCATCAGCTACGGGTCGACCGTTCGCCACGACCGCGAGTCCGTCCGCGTGGTCTTCGCCGCGGAGACGACGGGCGACTACCTCGCCGACGCCGGCTTCCTCTCGCGCGACGCCTTCCCGGAGTACGTCGGCGACGCGCCCGCGAGCGTTCGCGACGCGACCCGGGGGACCTGAGATGGCGACGCGCACCGCGCGCGGGTTCGACTGGCTCTCCGTCTCGCTCGCGCTCGGCGGCCTGCTCGCGCTCTACTATCTCGCGCCGCTCGCGTCCCTCCTCCTCGCCGCGCCCCCCGGCGACGTCCTCGCCGCCCTCGGCGACCCGGCGGTTCGGCGCGCCGCCGCGACGTCCCTGCTCGGTGCGACGATAACTACCGTCGTCGCCGCGGCGCTCGGCCTCCCGCTCGCGTACTGGCTGGCGCGCGCCGACACCCGCCTCACGACCGTCGTTCTCGCCGTCGTCGTCCTCCCGCTCGTCCTCCCGCCGACCGTCGGCGGCGTCGTCCTGCTCACCGTCGTCGGCCCCGGCACGCTCCTCGGGGGCGCGGCCGCCGACGTCGGACTCCCTCTCACGCGCTCGCTCGCCGGCGTCGTGCTCGCGCAGGCGTTCGTCGCGTCCCCGTTCGTCGTCGTCACCGCGAAGGCCGCCTTCGAGGGCGTCGACCGGACGCTCGAACACGCCTCGCGCTCGCTCGGGAAGACGCGCTGGACGACCGCGCGCCGCGTCACCCTCCCGCTCGCCGCGCCCGGCATCGCCGCGGGCGCGACGCTCGCGTTCGCGCGCTCGATGGGCGAGTTCGGCGCGACGATGATGCTCGCGTACTACCCGCGCACGATGCCCGTTCAGATCTGGGTCTCCTTCCAGTCGCTCGGCCTCGACAGCGCCTACCCGGTCGCGGTCCTGCTCGTCGCCGTCTCCGTCGCCGCACTGCTCGCCCTGCACACCGTCGCCGCGAACCCGTGGGAATGACGCTCGAACTCGCCGGCATCGAGAAGACGTACGCGGGGTTCTCCCTCGGACCCCTCGACCTCACCGTCGATCGCGGCGTCCTCGCCGTCCTCGGCCCGTCCGGGAGCGGGAAGACGACGCTCCTCTCGCTCGTCGCCGGCATCACCGCGCCCGACGCGGGATCGGTCCGTCTCGCCGGCCGCGAACTCGTCGGCCGCCCGCTCGAATCCCGCGACGTCGGCCTCGTCTTCCAGGAGGGCGCGCTCTTCCCGCACATGAGCGCGCGCGAGAACGTCGCGTACGCCGCGAGCGGCCCGGCGCGAATCGACGAACTCGCAGACCTGCTCGAACTCGACGGCGTCCTCGACCGGCGGCCCGACGCGCTCTCCGGCGGGGAGCGCCAGCGCGTCGCGCTCGCGCGTACCCTCGCCGCCGACCCGGACGCGCTCCTCCTCGACGAACCGCTCTCCAGCCTCGACGCCCCGATCCGCCGCCGCCTCCGCGAGGACCTGCACGACCTCTTCGCGTCGCTCGACATCCCCGTCGTCTACGTCACGCACGACCAGCGGACCGCGACGGCGCTCGGCGACCGCGTCGCCCTCGTTCGAGACGGTCGGATCGAGCAGGTCGACGCGCCCGACGCCCTCCTCGCGCGGCCCGCGAGCGAGTTCGCCGCGCGCTTCACCGGCACCGAGTCGTTCCTCGACGGCCGCGTCACCGCGCGCCTCGACGACGGCGTGCGCGTCCGCGTCGGCCCGCGCGCGCTCCGCTCGACCCGCGGCGTCCCGCCGGGCACGGCCGTCACCGTCGCCGTCCACCCCTCCCGAATCGACCTCCGCGCGCCCGGCGCGGACGCGCCGAACGCCCTCGACGGCACCGTCTCGCGGTGGCTCCACGAGGCCGACGCGTACCGCGTCACCGTCGATATCGGCGAGACCGAGGTCGTCGCCGCGGTCCGCCCGTCGACGTTCGACCGCCTCGGCGTCGAGACGGGCGCGCGCGTCCGCGTCTCGATACCGCCGGACGCGGTCCACCTCCTCCCCGCGTAGTCGCTCGGCCCGAGCGCGTCTGCGCCCGTCCCGCGGGCGCTCGCGGACGTGTCGGCCTGCCACTACCGTGCCTATTATCTTCGCCCGCTCGCATCACTCGGACGTGACTGAAATCCCCACCACGCACATCGGCAGCCTCCCGCGGCCGCCCCACCTCCTCGAACTCCTGAAAGCGCGTCAGGACGGCGAGGACGTGGACATGGACGAGTGGGACGCCGCCGTCGAGGACGCCACTCGGGACGTCGTCGAGCGCCAACTCGACGTCGGCATCGACTACATCAACGACGGCGAACAGCCCCGCGTCTCGTTCAACTGGTACGTCAAGAACCGCCTGAGCGGCATCGAGGGGACGCGCGAGCAGGAGCTCTGGGCGGACCTCCAGGACTACCCCGAGTACGCGGAGGAGACGTTCCGGACGGACGTCATCGACCTCTCCGTCCAACCGGTCGTCACCGGCCCCCTCGAGTACACCGGCTACGAGGAGGCGGAGGCGGAACGCGACCAGTTCCTCGCCGCGATAGAGGAGGCCGACGTCGACGTCGAGGACACGTTCATGACGTCCGCGTCCCCGAGCATCGTCACGTCCACGCACGTCAACGACTACTACGACTCCTACGACGACTACCTCTCGGACGCCGCGGACGCGATGCAGGAGGAGTACGAGATAATCGCCGACGCCGGGTTCACCCTCCAGATAGACGCGCCCGAACTCCTCACCGCCGGGCAGGCCGAGGCGCTCCGCGACGCCCCCATCGAGGACATCAAGCGCATCACGCGCCGGAACGTCGAAGCGCTCAACGGCGCGCTGGAGAACATCCCCGCCGAGCAGGTGCGCCTCCACACCTGTTGGGGGAGCTACGAGGGCCCCGGCCACCTCGACGTCGACCTCGTCGACATGCTCCCGGAGATATACGAGGCGGACATCACGGGGCTGAGCGTCGAGCAGGCGAACCCGCGCCACCAGCACGAGTACCGCGCGTTCGCCGAGGAACCCCTCCCGGACGGCTGGACGCTCATCCCGGGCGTCGTGGACGTGAAGACGAACATCATCGACCACCCGAAGACCATCGCGGACCGCATCGAGCGCGTCCACGGCGCCGTCGCCGACGACACGCCCCTCGTCGCCGCGCCCGACTGCGGGTTCGGCACGCAGGCCGGCCTCGGCATGGTGTCGCCCGAAATCGCGTGGGCGAAACTCGAAGCGCTCGTCGAGGGCGCCGACATCGCCGAAGAACGGCTCTCCTAGGCGCTACTCGCCGTCCGTGTACTGCTCGTAGAGGACGGTTCCGAGGCCCGTCGCCTCCCGAACTTCGACGTCGTCGCCGTCCTCCGCGGGGGTCTCGCTCACGACGCCGGCGTCCTCCAGTTCGCTGACGCGGCGCTCCAACTCCGCCTGCACGTCCCCCAGCAGGGCGTCCGGGACGTCCGCCATCGACTCCGGGCCGTCGAGGGACTCGGCGCGGACGACGCTCCACTCGCGTACGGTCGGGTCGTACTCGACGGCGCGCAACCCCGTCTCGGTGACGAGGACGAGCGCGGTGACGAGTCTGGTGTCGCGCTCGGGGAAGTGGAAGGCGTTCACGGGCCGGACGTCGACGAACCGGCCGGACGCGGCGAGCACCGCCACCTCGTCGTGCGCGAGCGGGCGGGGAACGAATCGAGTGCCATACTCCTGGTGTCGGCCTCCGGCCGTAAGCGTCGTTCGAACCGAACGCGAACCTTCAAGCCGCCGGCCCCGCCTTCGGGTATGCTCGACACGACGGTCCGCGTCGCCGAAATCGTCGACGCAGAGGTGTTCGAAGAGGCGCGCAAGCCCGAACTGTTCAAACTCACGCTCGACCTGGGCGAGGAGACGCTCGACTCGGCCGCCCAACTCGGCTACAACCACGACCCCGAGGGGGTCGTCGGCCGACAGGTGCTCTGCGCGACGGACCTCGGCACGGTGAACGTCGCGGGATACGAGTCAGAGGCGCTCACGCTCGGCGTCCCCGACGACGACGGCCACCCCGTCCTCGTCGCGCCGACGGCGGACGTCCCGCTCGGCGGCGAACTCTACTGACGACGCCGTGTCGCGCCGGTGCGGACCCGGCGTGACCGTGCGGTGTCGTAACACTCAGTAGCCCGGGGCCGCGACGCCGACGTACTTCGATGGCCACCGTTCTGCTCGTGCTGGCGGTCGCGTTCGTCGCCGCGCTCTTCATGTCGTTCACCGTGGGCGCGAACAGCAACTCCGCACCGGTCGCGCCCGCGGTCGGCGCGAACGCCCTCTCCGTGCTGCGCGCGGCGCTCCTCGTCGGCGTCGTCGCCGCGCTCGGCGCCGTCCTGCAGGGCGGGAACATCTCCGAGACCATCGGGAAGAGCCTCGTCACCGGCGTCTCCATCACGCCGCTCGCGGCCGCCGCGGCGCTGCTCACGTCCGCGACGCTCATCACTATCGGGAACTCCCGGGGCTATCCCATCCCGTCGGCGTTCACCGTCACCGGCGCGATAATCGGCGTCGGCCTCGCGCTCGGCGGCGGGTTCGCGCCCGACGAGTACGTCCGCATCCTCGGGTTCTGGCTCACCATCCCGGTCGCGAACGCGCTCCTCGGCTACCTCATCGCTCGCGCGCTCCGGAGCGAGCGCCTCCCGGAAGCGGTCGGCGTCCCGCTGCTCGCGGCGGGCGTCGGCTACGCGCTCGCGAACGTCCGCCTCTCCGTCCTCCCGCACGGCTCCGTCGCGGCGACGCTCGCCCCCGGTCTCGGCCTCGACGCACCGCTCGCCGCGGGCTACACGCTCGGGATGGTCGCCGTCTCGCTCGTCCTCGGCCTCGTCGCGCTCGCGGTGACGCGCTGGCAGCTCGCGCGCGACGAGACGCGCGGCATCAATCGGTTCCTCGTCGCGCTCGGCCTCGTGGTCGTGTTCACGAGCGGCGGCAGTCAGGTCGGCCTCGCGACCGGGCCGCTCGAATCGGTCGTCTCCAGCGACCTCGGACTGAACACGATATTCCTCCTCGGGCTCGGCGGCGTCGGCATCCTCCTCGGCGCGTGGGTGCGCGCCCCGCGCGTCATCCAGGCCGTCTCGAACGAGTACGCGGCGCTCGCTCAGGTAGGGGACCCCATCCCCCTGTGGTGTAGGCTACCCTAAAGAAACGTGGGCGTTTCGCGTCCGCTCAGTCGAACCCGAAGTCCTCCGCCGCCTCCGTTCCGAACGCGTTCTCGACGGCCTCGACGATCTCCCCGAGCGGCGGCTGCGCGCGCGTCGCGTCGAGCGCGTGCTCGCCCACCCACCGATAGCGAACCTCCAAGTCGTCGTCCACGAGGAAGACCGAGCGCTTCGGCCGTCGCAGGAGCCCGAACACCCGATAGTCGACGCCGAACGCCTCCGTCATCGCGAGGTCGCGATCCGAGTAGAGCGGGAAGTCCAGGTCGAGATAGTCGATGAACCGCCGGTGCGTGCCGACGCGCGACCGCGAGACGCCCACCACCTGCACGCGCTCGTCGTTCGAGAACCAGCCGTAGTCGCGGAACGAACACCACTCCTCCGCGCAGTCCGGGCTGAAGTCGTTCGTGTAGAACGCGAGGAGGGTCGGACGCTCCCCGACGAGCGCGGACAGCGAGACGTCCTCGACCCGGCCGTCGGGATAGACGAGCGGCGCGCTCACGTCGGGGGCGACGTCGCCCGCGGCCAGCGGTTCGGCCATACCCTCACTATCTGCCACGACAGCTAACCTCTTTCGCCGCTCGCGACGACTGCCGCGTACTGCGCGCGACGGCTGCCCCGTCCGTCGCGTGCGACTCCGAAGCCCCTTTGCTCGACGCCCGCGCAGTACGCGGCATGACACTCCGCGTGGGCGCACACGTCTCCATCGCAGGCGGCATCGACAACGCCGTCGAGCGCCAACTCGACGTCGGCGGGAACTGCGGTCAGATATTCACGCACTCCCCGCAGGTCTGGCAGTCCCCCGACGTCGGTGACGACGAGGCCGACGGCTTCCGCGCCGAGAGCGAGCGCGACGACGTCGGCCCGTGGGTCATCCACACGTCCTACCTCGTGAACCTCTGCACGCCCAAGGCGGACCTCCGCGAGAAGTCCCGGACCGCGATGCAGGAGGAGGTGGACGCCGCCGACAAACTCGGCATCCCGTACGTCAACGTTCATCTCGGCGCGCACACCGGCGCGGGCGTCGAGCAGGGCCTCGAGAACGCCGCGGGCGTCATCGACAGCCTCGACGTCCCGGACGACGTCACCGTCCTCATCGAGTCCGATGCGGGCAGCGGCACGAAACTCGGCGGCGACTTCGAACACCTCGCGCGCGTCCTCGAACTCGCCGACACCCACCTCGACGTCTGCCTCGACACCGCGCACGCCTTCGCCGCGGGCTACGACCTCTCCACCCCCGAGGGCGTCGACGACACCCTCGCCGAACTCGACGACGCCGTCGGCTTAGAGCGCCTCGAGTACGTCCACCTGAACGACTCCAAGCACGACTGCGGCACGAACAAGGACGAGCACGCCCACATCGGCGACGGCTACATCGGTGACGCCGGCTTCGAGGCGTTCCTGAACCACGACGCCATCGCGGACGTCCCGCTCGCCCTCGAAACCCCCACCGAAGACGGCCGCTCCTACGAGTGGAACATCCGGCACGTGCGAGAGTTACGTGACGGCGAGCGCTAGCGAGCCGTCACGTTGATGCGAGCGGCGAAGCCGCGAGCGACGTCAGTCCGAGTGACGCGAGGACTGACGTTCAGACGAACGGCGCGACCCGCGAGCTACGATACGGCGCGAGCGAGCCGTCACGTCGAGGCGGGCGAACGATAGCGTTTCGTACCTCCTCGCCGTACGCGCGGGCAGTGCGACGTTTCTCCGCGGAGTACCTCCGGGACACCCGCCGGGGGCTCTGGGACGACCGGTCGGCGCTCGACGGACTCGAACTCGACTCGCGGACGCGGGTCCTCGACGTCGGCTGTGGGACGGGCGAACTCACGCGCGTGCTGCGCGAGGAGAGCGACGCGGACGTGGTGGCGCTGGACGCGGATCCGGCGCTCCTCGACGCGGTGGACGCGGACGGCCGCGCGCTCGGGGACGCGACGCGTCTGCCGTTCCGCGACGACGCGTTCGACCTCGTGGTCTGTCAGGCGCTCCTGATCAACCTCCCGGACCCGAGCGCCGCGGTCCGGGAGTTCGCGCGCGTCTCCTCGGACCTCGTCGCGGCCGTCGAACCGGACAACTCGGAGGTGCGCGTCGAGTCGACCGTCGAGGCGGAAGCCCCCCTCGCCCACCGCGCTCGCGAGACGTACATCGCGGGCGTGGAGACGGACGTGGCGCTCGGCTCGGGCGCGGCGGCGCTCTTCCGCGACGTCGGCCTCTCCGACGTCGAGACGCGCCGCCACGAGTACGAGCGTTCCGTCGCCGCGCCGTACGACGAGGCCGCCCTGGAGTCCGCGAAGCGGAAGGCGACCGGGGAGCGCATCCGCCAGCAGGCCGCGACGCTGAAACGCGGGGGGCTCTCCCAGCGCGAACTCGACGACCTGGCGAACGAGTGGAAGGCGATGGGGCGGGACGTCGTCGAGCAGCTAAGCGCGGGCGAGTACGAGCGGCGCGCGCACATCCCGTTCTACGTCGTCGTCGGCCGCGTCTAGGCGAGGGGTCGGTCCGCGGCGTCCGGCGGGCGTCGCGCGGCCCGCTAGACGACGTCGCCGCGTACGGTCGCGCCGTCCTGTTCGGCCTCGTACGAGCGGAGGGCGGCGGCGGCGCGCTCCGCCTCGTCGGGGTCGAAGTCGAGCATCGTGAGCGCCTCGGGAAGCGTCGGGAAGGCGAGCGCGCCGTCGCGGAGTTTCGCGAGCGCGTCCTCGCTGCGTCGACCGTCGGCGTAGAGGCAGACGGCGCGCGGGTCGAGCAGCTCCTCGTAGCGTTCGCGTTCGCGCGCGCCCGCGGCGCGCTGGGTGACGTTCCGCTCGAAGCCCGAGTTGCAGACTTCGAGGTGGACGGGTTCGCCGTCGGGGAGGAGGTGGGCGGCGAGGCACTTCTCGGGGGCGACGTGGCCGCTGTCGTTCGCGCGGATCCACTCGGGATGCTCGCGCGCCCACTCGGCGTCGACGGTGCGGCCGATGCCCGCGACGCCGTACTCGGCGTCGAGTTCGGGCGCGGGGTCGCCGTCGAGCAGGAGGTCCTTCGTGACGTAGACGTCGAGGCGTTCGAGGGGGTCCTTTCCGAGCGCGACGTCCCCGTAGACCCAGACTTCGCGGACGGGGACGGGGAGGCGTTCGTCTTCGACGGCGTCGAGGACGGATTCGACGCGCGCCACCGCGGTGTCGCGGTCCATCTACGCCTCCGAGGCGGGCGCGGCGAGCAGTTCGCGTTCGACGTAGCGTTCGACGGTCTCGCGGGCGCGTTCGACGGCGCTGCCGTCCTCGAAGACGACGCTCCGGGTGCGCGCGCCGTCGACGATCAGGAGGATGGTCTCGGCGGCGGCCTCCGGGTCGGCGTCGTCGCGGAAGACGTCCGCTGCGACGCCGTCCTCGATGGTCTCGGCGAGGAGGTCGGTGAGGTAGGCGTCGTTCGCGCGCAGCGCGTCGCGGTACGCTTCGACGTACGGTGTCTGCGAGCGCAGTTCGAGCATCGCGACCTGGAAGTCGCCCGCTTCGTCGGGGCCGGAGAGGAGGGCGTCGACGAGGGTGTCGAGGCGCGCGCGGGGGTCGGCCGCGGCGTCGACGGCCACGTCGGTGATGAACTTATCGAGGAGGTAGTCGAGGAACGCGACGAGCAGTTCCTCCTTGGTGTCGTAGTGGTAGTGGATGAGCGACTTCGACTTCTCGAACTCGTCCGCGATGGCCTGCATCGTCAGGTCGGCGTAGCCGCGCCGGCAGAGCGCGCGGTAGGTCGCCTCCATGATGGCCTCCTGCGTCTCCGAGCGGACCGCCTCGTCCTCACCCATTGGTATTGACTGATCGGTCAGTCAGATAGGAAAGCGTGTCGGTTCGCGCGTCCGACCGGCGGTCCGCGCTCTTTCCGTCCCCCGGCGCGTGCGCGGCGCCGGCCCGTTTCGCCCCGCACGACGGCTATCCGGTGATCCCGGTGCCGCGTCGTTCACACCCTTACTCGGCCGTTCCGCGCGGATAGATCTTTCCCCGGCCGCGCCGGTCTCGCGTTCACCGGCAACAAATGTCCCTTGACAATAAATACTGGCGAGAATTTATAAGGACAGATAACGATGAATCTGATGGAGCACTCGAATGTCTATCAAAGGAGTCGTCTACAAAGGCGCACACGACGTCGCCGTCGAAGACGTAACCGACGCGGAGCTCAAACACCCCAACGACATCGTCATCGACGTCACGTCCACCTGCATCTGCGGGTCCGACCTCCACATGTACGAGGGACGAACGGCCGCCGAGGAGGGCATCGTCTTCGGTCACGAGGCGATGGGCGTCGTCGACGAGGTCGGTGACGGCGTCGACTCGCTCGACGTCGGCGACCGCGTCTCGATCCCGTTCAACGTCGCCTGTGGACACTGCAAGAACTGCGAAGAAGGAAAGACCGGCTTCTGCACGAACGTCAACCCGTCCGGCGGCGTCCCCGCCGGCGGCGCGTACGGCTACGTCGGCATGGGTCCCTACCAGGGCGGCCAAGCCGAGCGGATGCGCGTCCCCTACGCGGACTTCAACGCCCTCAAACTCCCCGACGAGGGTCACGAGGACGACTTCGCGATGCTCGCGGACATCTTCCCGACCGGGTGGCACGGCACCGAACTCGCCGACCTCCAACCCGGCGAGTCCGTCGCCATCTTCGGCGCCGGCCCCGTCGGCCTGATGGCCGCGTACAGCGCGAAGATCAAGGGCGCATCCGAGATATACGTCGTCGACCGCGTCCCCAGCCGCCTCGACCTCGCCGAGGAGCACTGCGACGCCACCCCGATCAACTTCGAGGATGGCAACCCCGTCGAACAGATCATCGACGCGAACGGCGGCGAAGTGAACAAGGGCGTGGACGCCGTCGGCTACCAGTCCGTCGAACCCGACGAGTCCCGCGAGTCCGACGAGCCCTACGACCCGGCGAAGGAGAACCCCGGCGTCCTCATCAACCAGTTGATCCGCGTCGTCGAGCCCAAGGGCCAACTCGGCATCATCGGCCTCTACGTTCCCGACGACCCCGGCGCGCCCGAGACGATCAGCGAGATGGAGGCGCAGGGACGGCTCGGCATCGACTTCGGGAAGCTCTTCGAGAAGGGCCAGAAGCTCGGCACCGGCCAGTGCGACGTGAAGTCCTACAACCGCTACCTCCGCGACCTCATCGTCGCCGGACGCGCCGAACCGAGCTTCGTCGTCTCGCACCGCGAGGCCCTCGAGAACGCCCCCGAGATGTACGACAAGTTCGACGACCGCGAGGAAGGCGTCACCAAGGTCATCCTCGAGCCCTAAGCCCGCCACTCCGTTTTTTCGCGCTCGGCCCCGTCGTCGCCAGCGGCGCCTACCGCCGACGTCCCGGCACCCGCGCCGGGACAACTGGTAAGCCATCGCACCACGTACCGTCACGCGTGTGCATCTACTGTAGCGCCGTCTACGACAACGGCTGGGGCACGCTCCTCGAGTACGACGAGGTCTATCAGGAGGCCGTCGCCCGGCGCGAGTCGACGTCCACACACGGCTTCCAGGAATCGTGGGACGACCTCCGCGACGAGCTCGACGTCTAGAGCGGGAACGGGTACTCCTCGGGCGCCTCGCCGTCCGCGAGCAGGAGGCCGTCGAGTTCCTCGCGCAGCCGGTCCTCGTCGAGCTCCCGGCCGATGAAGACGAGTCGCGTCTCCCTGTCGTCGCCGTCGTCCCACGCGCCGATGGGTCCCGCCTGCACGGCGGTCCCGGCCTGGCTGACCCCGAGGACGTCCGCCGAGCCGGCGACGTGACAGAACCCCTTCGCGCGGACGATTCCCGGATCGGGCTCGTCGAGCCACGCGGCGAGGCGCTCCGGGTGGAACGGGCGCTCGCTGCGGTAGACGAACGAGGAGACGTCGTGGCGTTCGGCGGCGCGCTCGCCCGCGCCGTGCGCGTGCCCGTGCCCGTCGTCGCCCGCGACGTGCCGCTTCCACCCCTGCGAGCGCGACACCTCCCCGAAGTCGAAGCGGCCGGTGTCGAGGATCGTTCCCGGATCCACCGCGGAGCGGGTCGTGCGGACGAGTTCGGCGCGCGGCTGGAGCTCCCGGACGACCGCTTCGATCTCGTCGAGGGCGTCGTCAGGAACCATATCGCACTTGTTGCAGAGGAGGACGTCGCAGAACTCGATGGACTCGACGAGCACCTCGCTCAGCGGGCGGTCGTCGGCTTCGGCGTCCTCGGGCAGGGTCGCGCCGGCATCGAACTCCTTCCAGAAGCCGTAGGTGTCGAGGACCGTTACCATCGTGTCGAGGCGGAAGTAGTCGGCCGGGTCGACGTCGCTCCCCTCGGTGCCGTCGAGGAAGACGCGGGCGACGGGGACGGGCTCGCTGATGCCGGAGGACTCGACGAGCAGGTAGTCGAACTCGCGCTCCTCGGCCAGCCGTCGCGCCTCGGCGAGCAGGTCGTCTTGGAGTCGACAGCAGATGCAACCGTTCGAGAGGTCGACGACGCCCGACTCCTCGTTTCGGTCGGCGACGAGCTCGGCGTCGACGTTCACGTCGCCCATGTCGTTGACGATGACCGCCACCTCGTAGCCCTGCTGGTTCGCGAGGACGTGGTTGACCAGCGTCGTCTTCCCCGCGCCCAGGGTGCCGCTCACGACCGTCACCGGGATGGGATCTGTCATCACACTCTTGATGCGTCCGGCCGCGGTAAAGTACTCACCCTGCTGACGGAACGCGCCCGCGCCCCAGTCGCAACGGTGAAACGCCCGCGCGCGCAACTCGAACCGTGATGGAGTGCACGAAGTGCGACCGGGAGGCCGTAATGCACGCGGCCTACTCGGGGAGCTATCTCTGCGAGCGCCACTTCCGCGAGTCCGTCGAACGCCGGGTGCGTCGGCGCGTCCGCGAGGACGCCCTCCTCCCGAGTTCGGCGACGCCCGAGGACCCGCAGACGTGGCTGATCGGCCTCTCCGGCGGGAAGGACTCGGTCGTCCTCACTCAGATCCTCCACGAGACGTTCGCGAACGACCCGCGCGTCCGCCTCGTCGCGCTCACCGTCCACGAGGGCATCGCGGGCTATCGCGACAAGAGCGTGGACGCCTGCGAGGCGCTCACCGCGGACCTCGACATCGAACACGACGTCGTCTCGTACGCGGAGGAGTTCGACGTCGAGATGGACGACGTCGTCGAGTCCGACCCCGAGGGGATGGCGGCCTGCGCCTACTGCGGCGTCTTCCGCCGCGACCTCCTCTCGTCGTACGCGAACGACTACGACGCGGACAAACTCCTCACCGGCCACAACCTCGACGACGAGGCGGAGACGGCGCTGATGAACGTCCTCGAGGGGAACGTCGAGCAGATGGCGAAGCACTTCGACGCCTCCCTCGGGCCGTTCGACGAACGCCACGAGCAGGCCGGGATGGTGCCGCGCGCGAAACCGCTGCGGGACGTCCCCGAGAAGGAGGTGGCGCTCTACGCGCAACTGCGCGACCTCCCGGTGCACATGGCGGAGTGCCCCCACTCGAGCGAGGCGTTCCGCGGGGAGATTCAGGACCTCCTGCTCTCCCTCGAAGAGGCTCATCCGGGCACGCGGCACAGCATCCTCGCGGGCTACGAGGAGATGGCGGCGATGGCCGCCGAACGATACCGGGACGACGGGGACGCGTCGGACCTCGACTCCTGTTCGGTCTGCGGCGCGCCGACGACGGGCGACGTCTGCCGGAAGTGCCAACTCGTCGACGCCGTCCACGCCGCCGAATAGGCGCGACCGGGCCGGTCGCGCTGGCGCGTCCTCACGCCGCCCCCGCCTCGGTGAACGCGGCCCGGTCCGGCGCTCCCGGCCCCGCCGTCCGACGTCGCCGTGGCCTACCGGGACGCCGACGTCGGCAGGGCTATTCGGACCTCGTTCCCATCCGCGTCGCTCTCGAAGGAGAGGTCTCCGCCGGACGTCGCCACCAGCCAGTACGCCAACCAGAGACCGAGCCCTCGGCTGTGGGCGAGCTGGTCGATGTCGACGTCGCCGCGCAGCACCGCCGTCTCCCGCTCGGGGATCGGGGGATTGTCGTCGCGGACCGTGACGGTGACGCGGTCCGCGCCCGCGACCACCGACACCTCGATATGCGTCGTTCCCTCCCCGTGCCGCACGGCGTTCTCCACCACCTCGGCGACCCCGCGCTCGATATCGGAGACCGCGACCACCCGCGCCTCGGCCGGAATCCGCGTCACGATGTCGGCCTCGGGCACGTCCGCTCGCACGGCGGCGACGACGTCCCGGACCCGGGCCGCGATATCGACCGACCGGCGCTCGTAGCCGCCCCGGACGAGTTCGACGATGCGCTTCTCCTTCGCCGACAGCGACAGCAAGTCCTCGCCCGCCCGCACGATCCGTCGCGCGTGCTCGCCCGCGCCGCCCGACCCCGCGGCGATCGTTTCCGCGGACCCGATGACGACGTTCATCTTGTTCTGCAGGTTGTGGCGGAGCACCCGCTCCAGCACCTGTAGCTGGCGCTCTCGCGTCTTCGCCTCCGTGAAGTCGGTGTAGTGCTCGATCCGCCCGCCCTCGTATAGGCCCGACCGGATCGGCTGACTCCAGTGTCTGAGCCAGCGCCACGACCCGTCGCGTTCGTCGCGGATCTTACACTCGAACTGCGCCGTGTACGTGTTGTCCGCGTACGCCCCGAGCACTCGCTCGGCGAACCGCTCGGGCTCTGCGAACTTGCGCTTCAGCTCGGTCCGAACGACCTCTCGCGCGTCGCGCCCGAGGACGTCGGCTCGCTCGACCCCGAAGTACTCCTCGACGGCGCGGTTGGCCCACACGATCTCGAACTCCGCGTCGAGGATGAACGTCCCGATGGCGGAGGTGTCGAGGACGTCCTCGATGAGCGTCTCGTATCTGGCCTCGCTCTCCGCCAGCTCTCGCCGCCGGCGCTCACGCTCTGTGACGTCCCTGAGTATCGAGAGGTGCTCCCCGGGGAGGATGTCCGTCGTGGCCTCGTACTCGACGAGTCGAACGGTCCCGTCCGGCCGCTGGAGGCGGAACGTGCCGACGTCGTGTCCCGCCGACTGGAACGTCTCCCACGCCGTCTCCACGTCGACCCCCGGCGCGGCGAACTCCGCGACGGTCCGCCCGAGTAGCTCGTCCTCCGGCAGCCCGAACAGTTCGCAGGCGGCGTCGTTCACCGAGACGTACTCGCCGTCGTCGTTCGCGATGACGATCGCGTCGAGGGACTCCTCGAAGACGGCTCGGAATCGCCGCTCGCGCTCTTTGAGCTCCGAGACGTCCCGGACCGCGCCCGTCACCCGAACGACCTCGCCGTCCGCGTTACGGATCGGCTCGCTCACGCCGCGCACCCACCGCGTCCCCCCGTCGGGCGACCGCACCCGATACTCGATGTCCGTCGACTCCCCGTTCGACAGGCGCCGCATCGACTCGACGGCGACCGCCCGGTCGTCCGGATGGACGTAGTCGAGGAAGGCGCTCGGGTCCGCCCGGAGTTCGGAGATGGGCCCGCCCCAGACGTCCTCGTACGCCGAGTTGACGTACAGGAGTTCGCTCCAGTCGCCCGTGAACATGTAGTAGACGTCGTTCACGCGCTGCTTCGCCTCCCGCCAGTTCGCCTCCGCGGTCTCGACGATCCGACTCTCGCGATACGTCTCGACGAGCGCCGCGAGTCGCGTGGCGAGGCTCGAATACTGGCTCTCGCTCGCGTCCTTGACGAAGTAGTCCGAGACGCCCGCGGAGATGGCTTCGCTGGCGATACGTTCCGATCCCTCCTCGGTGAAGATGACGAACGGCAACTCCGGGTACGCGTCCCGAACGCGCTCCAGGAACTCCACGCCGGTCCGCGCCGGAAGACCGTACGCCGAGAGCACGCAATCGATCCCGCCCTCGGCGAGGACGTCCAGCGCCCCCTCGGCCGAGCGCGCCGTCCGCACGTCGAAGAGATCGCTCTCGCGCGTGAGCTCGCGCGTAATCGAGGCGCTCCAGCGGGGGCCGCCCACGCAGAGGAGGGCGACTGCGTCGATCATGACCCCATACCGGACACACTCGGTGCCGGCTCTATAATACTGGTTTGATAACAGACTTCGAGCGATACACCGACCGGCCTCCGCGGCCGGCGGTCGTACTACTCGACGCGCTCGCGTCTTACACGTCTGACTCGGCGGTCGCGAAAGAAGAGTCGGTTCGTCAGCGGATGACGTCGAGACCGTTGTTCTGCTCGACCTCGTTCTGCCCGCCGTCGCTGTGCGCGCCGTCCCACTCGCTCCCGCTCCCGGACGTCTCCACGTCCTGGAGCTGTGCGCGGGACTTGTCCGCCTGCTTCTGCGTCGAGGGACCGAGGACCTGCGCCGACTGGACGCCGGTCATGATCGCCATCACGCGGACCTTCCCCTTGTAGTTCTCCTGGATGCGCGCGCCCCAGATGACGTTCGCGGAAGCGTCCAGGCGCTCCGTGATGTTGTCCGCGATGCCCTCCGCCTCTTTCAGCGTGAGGTCCGGACCGCCCGTGATGTGCACGAGGCCGCCCGAGGCGCCGCGGTAGTCGACGTCGAGGAGCGGGTGGTTCATCGCGTCCTTCACCACCTCGTCCGTCTTGTTCTTGTCCTGCGTCTCGCCCACGAGCATCACCGCGACCCCGCCCTGGTTCATGATCGCGGTCATGTCGGCGTAGTCGAGGTTGATCAGCGAGGGCTGGGTGATCGTCTCCGAGATGCCCTTCACCGTCTCCGCGATGATCTGGTCCATCACGGAGAACGCCTTCCCGATGGGCAGGTTCGGGACGTAGTCCAGCAGGCGGTTGTTGTCGAGGACGATGATGGAGTCCGCCTCCTCGCGGAGCTTCTCCAGGCCCTCCTCGGCCTTCACGGTGCGGGCGCGCTCGACGTTGAACGGCGTGGAGACCATCCCGACGACGATGGCGCCCTGCTCCTTCGCGATCTTGGAGACGACGGGCGCCGCACCGGTACCGGTGCCGCCGCCCATCCCCGCGGTGACGAAGACGAGGTCGGCGTCGCCGAGGACTTCCTTGACGGTGCCCTGGGCCATCTCGGTGGCGCGCTCCCCCATCGAGGGGTCGCCGCCGGCGCCGAGACCGTTCGTCAGGGACTTCCCGACGAGGATCTTCGTGTCCGCCTCGATCATCTGCAGGTGCTGTTTGTCCGTGTTGATCGCGACGGTGTCGGCGCCCTCGACGCCGATGTTGTACAGCCGATTGATCGTGTTGTTCCCGGCGCCGCCACAGCCCACGATGACGATCCGGGGATCCCCGAACTCGTCGCCGTCGGTGCTGACGTCGCTCAGATCACGCTGCTCGGCTTCCGCGTTTTCGAGGGCGTCGTTGACGATATCCTGCATCGTCACACCTTCGCCCAGCCGCGGCTCTCGTTCGACTTCGACTGCGAGTCGGTCTGTTCGTCCAGCATCTCGCGGACGGCGGAACGGATGGCCTCGCTACGGTTCGGGTACTTCCCGAGTTCGACCATCTGCTCGACCTCCTCGATCTGCTGCTTCGGAATGCGGAGTGTCACACGCTCCATGATTGTATCTTCCCCAGTAAGACGGCGGGACGCCCCGTTCCGTCGTACACTCGGCCCGCGTCGGCCGTCATCGGCCCCACCCACGGACTCGGTGTAAGACAACCGTCTTACGTACACCCACCGACAACGCACTCACGTAAATAATTAATGGGTGTGTAAACAGTTGTCTTACCGCTCGAGCACGTCCGCCGACGGCGTCCGTCGCCCGCAGTCCGGACAGAACGCCCAATCGGTCCGCAGCGCCGCACCGCACTCACAGGCCGGCTGCGACGCTCGCTCGCCGCAGTTCGGGCAGAACGCGTGCGACGGATCCACGTCCTCGCCGCACTGCGAGCACGTCCGCGCGTCGGACACCTCCGCGACCGAACCCGCCCGGTCCGTGTCAGACACCGCCCCCGCGTCCGACGGTCCGTCCGTCACACGCTCCCCGTTCAGCGCGACGTTCCCCGTCACGTCCCCCCGGTCGTCGTCCAGGGCCGCCGCCACGCGCCGCTCGATCCGCTCGTCCACCAGCGCGTCCAGACTCCCGGTCTCCCGCGTCGCCGGCCCGCCCTCCGTCGCATCGAGGTACTCGCGGAGCGCCGACCGCATCACCTCGCTCTTCGAGGCGTCCAGGCGCTCCACGCGCTCGACGAGCTCGGGGTCCGCGCGGAACGTGACCTTCGTCATACGATACCACCCCGTACGCGAACCGAGTACTTCAAGCTCCCGCCGGTGTCAGACGCCGGTCTCCCGCCGAATGAGAAGTCTTAAATTCGCGCCCCCGCCTACTGTGGAGTACGTCCGCCCTTAGCTCAGACTGGTAGAGCAGTCGACTGTAGATCGACTTGCCCCCCGTTCAAATCGGGGAGGGCGGACTTCTACTGCGAACGGACGTGAGCAGTCTAACGTCCGACCGAGCCGATTTGAGCAAGCGAGTCGCACGCTGGCGAGCGTAGCGAGCGAGACCGTCTCGCCCGGTTCAAAACCGGGGAGGGCGGATCCCGAAACCCGCTGATTCCTGGCAGAACCCGAACTCCTGTAGACGCACGTCTCCCGCCGCTGAAACGGCAGATTCTACTTTCGGTGCGCTCGCCGAAAAATCCAATTCGAACGGGGGCCCACTGCGGGGCGCCGCCGTCCTGCGAATCCCGTAGCAGACGGGGGCGTCACACTCCTACCGCGGCACGGTGACGGTGACTATGGTGCCGTGCGGGTCGTTCTCGGCGAAGTCGATGGTGCCGCCGGCGACGTCGACGCCCCACTTGACGACCCAGAGGCCGAGGCCGCTACCGTGTTCGAGCGCGGTTTCGACGCCCTGGTCGATGACGGCGAGTTCGCCGGGTTCGATGCCGGGGCCGTCGTCGGTGACGGTGACGGTGACGTGGTCGTCGTCGACGGCGGCGGCGATTTCGACGTGCGCGCTGTCGGTGTTGTGCGCGATGGCGTTCTCGACGAGGTTCTCGAAGACGGCGTCGAGCGCGGCCGGGACGGTGACGTCGGTGTCGGGGCCGTCGTAGGTGACGTCCGCCGTCGGGTGTGTGGCGCGCGCCTCGGTGACGTGGTCGGTGAGGAGGGCGTCGAGGGAGCGCGGGTGGGTGGAGGAGGTGGCGGCGTCGAAGACGTCGATGGCCTGTCGGCCTTTCTCGCCGAGTTCTTCGATGCGACGGATGCGTTCTTTGACGACGGCGACGTCGTCGGGGTCGGTGCCGGCGTCGGCGGCGAGACGGTCGACGAAGCCGCTGACGACGTTGGTCTCGTTGCGGATGTTGTGTCTGAGCGCGCGGTTGAGGACGGCGAGGCGCTGTTGCTGGCGAACGTGCTCGCTGACGTCGTGGAAGGTGACGATGCGGCCGATGGGTTCGCCGCGAACGTTCTCGACGCCGCAGACGTGGACGTCGTGCGGGCACTCCTGGCCGTCGGCGTCGAAGGTGATGTAGCCGGCGAGTTGGCCGTCCCGCGGGAGTCGGTCGTACTCGGGGAGGACGTCCGCGCCGGCCGTTCCGATCAGGTCCTCCTCGTCGCGGCCGAGGAGTCTGGCGCCGTACGCGTTGACGTCGACGACGTTGTCGTTGGTGTCGAGGACGACGGCGCCGGCGGGTAGTTCGTCGAAGAACTTCCGCCTGCCGCGCTTCCGCGGGGCGGGGCTGGTGCCGAGGAGCCTGAATTGGGTGATGGCGCCGAGGTAGGCGACGCCGGAGATGGAGAACGCGATGGGGGTGGGGTCGATGCCGGCGAACGGGAGTTGACCGGTGACGAAGAGGATGTTGGTGGCCCACGGGACGGCGAGGCCGACGAGGAGCGCGGCGCCCTGCCCGCGGAAGGCCATCGCCTGACTGGTGATGAGTTCGAGGAGCGCGATGACGCCGATGCTGCCGAGGATGTAGGTGTAGACGGCGGCGACCCAGTACCAGACGCCGCTGTACTGGAAGTTGATGAAGCCGGTGCCGGTGGGAACGTACGTGACGTCGATGAGGCCGTGCAGGCCGCTGGTCAGCACGAGGAGTACGGTGACGAGCGGGATGACGCAGAGGGCGGCGACGTATCGCGGACGCACGTACTGGTCCCGACCGGTGTATTCGAGCGCGAACAACACCCATCCGACGGGAACGAGGCCGACGCCGATCCAGGCGATGGCCATCCAGAACTCCTTCGTCTGGATGTGTTCGGCCTGGATGCGGAAGATGATGCAGACGGACCAGAGGGTCTGTCCGACGAGGAGCGCGACGAGCGGGGTCGCGCCGGGTTTCGGGCGTTCGCGCCACGCGAGGATCCCGGTGGCGGCGCCGACGGCGACGGAGACGAGGAGCGCCACCACCAGGGGTGTTATGGGAACCACCGCTACGGGCATAGTGACCGCGCGTCGTTAAGAATCATCCGCCGTGACTGATGATATTTTGACGACACGAATCGAAATTATAGGGCCGCTGATCGATCGTGTCCGCGCGCGAAGCGCGCGTGTCGCGAAGCGCTCGCTGCTCGGCGTTAGATGCCGAGCGCGGCGAGCGCGGCGATTGCGCCGAAGACGTAGACGTGCTTCATATCGCACGAGACCGCGAGGCGACCGTAGCGTTCGGTGCGGCCGACGGCGGCGGCCATGACGAACGCGTACGCGAGGCCGGCGAGGACGGCGACGGTGACGACGAGCGAGAGGAGGCCGATGTAGTGCGCGTAGGCGATGCCGGCGACGAGGCCGGCGTCGAGCGCGTAGAGGACGTGACGCGTCCGACGCACGCCGAGGACGACCGGGAGCGTGGAGACGCCGGCGGCGACGTCGCTCTCGATGTCGCGGACGTTCGGAATCTCGACGTTCACGAAGGTGTCGACGAAGAAGTAGCCGAAGAGGACGAGCGCGGCGGGGGTGGCCGCGTGGCCGGTGAAGCTGAGCGGGAGGAAGACCGCGGAGACCGCCCACGCGAGCGCGACGACGGCGGAGTTGACGACGAAGACGTCCTTCAGGCGGCTGAGGTAGACGCCGACCTGCGGGAGCCAGTCGGAGGCGTAGAGGATCCACGCGGCGCCCGGGAGGAGCGTGAGGCCGAGCGCGACGGGACCGCCAAGCACGGAGATGGCGATGGCGAGACCGTAGGACGCGGCGCCGAGCACGCTCAGCAGGCGCTTGTGGCGGCGCGCGAACGCGGCCTGCCCGCTCCGCGAGAGTTCGTCGGCGTCGGCGTCGGTGATGCGGTCGCCGGCGTAGACGGCGAAGACGACGAGCGCCATCACGACCGGCGCGGGGTTGAGCGGGAGGGAGAGAGCGAACATCACGGTCGCGACCTGTGCGACGCCCATCGTGACGAGGTAGGCGGCGCTGTAGACGTAGACGTCCTTCGCCCGCTCACCGAACTCGAGGAGGGCGGTTGCGAGTCTGCTGTACAACTGATCGGAGTCCCGGGAGACGCCCGGGAACTGCTTGGTTTCGCTAGACATCGTTGCGTCGTCGACCGCGGAATCGGTTCCTGTCGGCCGACAGACGGGGGGACGAGAGCCACAGCCGTTAACCCATACCCCTGAGCGGTCCGTCGGCGAGTCGACCCGCGCCCTTTTGGCGCTCGGCCGCGCACGTCCGCCAATGGTCGAGGCGTTCGCCGTCGCGAGCGGGAAGGGCGGCACGGGGAAGACGACGAGCACGCTCGCGCTCGGTCTCGCGCTCGCCGAAGAGTACGACGTGACGGTGGTGGACGCGGACACGGGGATGGCGAACCTACTCTTTCACGCCGGCCTCGACGACGCGACCACCACCCTCCACGACCTACTCGCGGACGCGGACGCCGACGTCGCAGAGGCGTGCTACGAGCGCTTCGGTCTCACCGTCGTCCCCTGCGGCACGGACCTCGCGGGCTTCCGGGACGCCGACCCGACCCGGTTGCGCGCCGTCGTCGCCGAACTCGCCGCCGACACCGACGTCCTCCTCCTCGACTCGCCCGCCGCGCTCGACTCCGCGGCGTCCGTCCTCCCGGTCGTCCTCGCGGACCGCGCCATCGTCGTCACCCAGCCGACCGTTCCCGCGCTCTCGGACGCGCTGAAGGTCCAGGAGTACGCGTCGCTCTACGGCACCGGCATCGCGGGCGTCCTGTTCAACAAGGTCCGCGCGGACGACAACGCCGAGCGCGTCGTCCCGCAGGCCGAACGCTACTTCGACGGCCCGATCATAGGGACCGTCCCGGACGACGACGCCGCGCGCGCCGCGCGCCGCGCCGGCGAACCACTCCTCGCGCACGCCCCGGACAGTCCCGCCGCGCGCGCCTACCGGGACGCCGCGGCGAACCTCGACGTGCGCGTCGCGGACGAGGACGAACTCGCCGACCGGTTCCGGAGCGCCGTCGTCCCCGAGGACGTCTAGTATGAGCGCGCCCGCCTACGGTGGCGAACTCGTCTTCTCCCGGGTCGTCACGGACCTCGGGGACGCGCTCGCACACGCGCTCGACGCGTCGCTCTCGGGCTACGCCGTCGTCGCGCCGGCGGACGCGCTCCTCCTCGGCGAGGGCGGTGAGACGCTCGTCGGGTTCGACGCGGGCGTCCCGACGCACGTCAGGGGGGCCGCGGGCGACGTCGGCCCGCCGGCGGTCGGTGCGCTCGCGCGCGCCGGCCCGCACCGCGTCCGCCTCTACGCGGGCGGGACTCCGTCGTTCGCGCCCGAGGCCGCGGTTCCGCCGGACGCGCTCGCGGAACGCGCGGCGGGCGATCCGACGCTCGCCGAGCGCTCGCGCGAGCGCGCACCCGAGGGTCCGGAGGAGGCGGGTCTGGACGCCGTCGAGGCGTTCCTCGCGGACGAGGAGCGCGTCGAGGCGGTGCGGGAGGCCGCGCGCGAGGACGCGCTCGCGGCCGCGTCGGACCTCGGCCTCGCCGACGACCTGGTGGAGCCCTAGACGTCCGCGTAGCCGTTCGCGCGCCGCAGCACGACGCCGAGATGTTCAGAACCGTCGGGGGCGACGACGGTGACGTTCAGCGCGACGGCGACGACGTGCGTTCGGCCCGCCCGCTCCTGGACGACGACGCCGTCGTGCGCTTCGCACGGCCCGAACGCGCGCCCCTGCCCGCCGGGACAGTGCGCGGTGCGCCACGCGCTCGCGGCCGCCGCGTCGTACGCGACGACGACCCCCACGCCCCGCCCGCGTCGCGCGTGTGCGACGCCGCGTCTCGTCTCGTCGAACGCGTCCCGGTAGGCGGCGACCGCGCGGTCGCGCTCCGGCCACGCGTAGTCGGCGGCGAGGCCGGGCGCGGCCGTGTCGACGCCCCGGTCGAGCGCCGCGACGGCGTCCGCGCCCGGGTGGCTCCGCGCGGCCATCGCGTCAGCGTCGCCCGCGTACCCCGTCTGGAGGTAGGCGGCGAGCACGGGCACGAACGCGAGCGAGACGGCGACGGCGGCGACGAGGACGAGTTGCGCGCGCCGGTTCACGCGTACCACACCTCCACGACGACGGCGCCGTTCGCGGTGGCGACGCGTGCGGACCCGACGGGGACGCCGGGCGGGCGCGGGTAGCCGACGGTGCCGTGCGGCGTCTCCACTCGATAGAGGCAGTTCGCGGGGAGGACGCGCGCGACGCGCCGGTCGAGCGCGTCCCGTTCGCGCTCGAAGCTCGCGTCCGAGGCCGCCACCTCCTCCAGCCGGGTCGATCCGGCGTGTCGCGGGGCGTCGGCGGCGAGGACGGCGGCGGTGTCGCGCGCGTACGCGTCCAACTGTCGATGCGCGCCGTCCGGGTGCGGCGTCCCGAACGCGAACCCCGTTATCACGGCGAGCACGAGCAGGACGCCGACCGCGGCCTCGACGACGGGGAGGCCGAGTTGGCCGCGCTCACGCATCGACGCGCACCACCATGTCGGCCTTGTGGGTCGCGACGGGGTGCGCGACGAGTCGGACGTCCCCCGCGGTGAGCGTCCGGTTCCCGTCGACGTCGACCGTCGCGGCCCGATAGGGACTGACCGCGACCCGGTAGTCGCCGCGGAGGCCGCTCGGGTCGGCGAGGACGACGCGGCCGTCGACGGTGACGGCGGTGACGCTCACGCCCGCCGGCTGGTCGAGCGAGACGTCGAGCGCGTCGGTGCGCCGCGGGAGCGTGACCGGGCCGGCGGCGAACGACGGCTCGTAGGCTCGCGATTGGCGTTCGGCGACGAGGGCGACGCGGCGCACCGTCGCGCCGTCCGAGACGTCCCCCGTCTCCACGAACGTCTCGCCGTCGAGGCTGACGCGGACGGCGTGGCCGCGCGCCGCCGGGAACGCCCGCTCGAACGACGAGTCGGTGAGGTCGTCGAGCGCGCTCTCGTTCAGGACGTTCGCGCGCGTGGTGAGCGGGCCGTCCGCGGCGACGGTGCGGGACGCGAGCGCGTCCGCGAGGCGTTCGTCAGCGACCCCCCGATCCACGCCCGCGAACGCCGTCGCGGCGAACGCGACGGCGAGGCCGCACGCCGCGGTGACGAGCAGGAGCGCGACGGCGAGCGAGACGAGCGTGGACTGGCCGCGCCCGCTCATCGCTCCTCCAGCGAGACGGTGAGGTCGTCCCCGTCGCCGCGCACGACGACGACGGCGTCCCCGGTGGCGTTCCACGACCCCGTGACGGTCGTGACGCGCCCGGGGAGGCTGAGCGGCGTGCGCCCGCCCACTCCGGGCGCGTCGCTGTCGAGGACGAGCGCGCGGCCGTCCGCGCGGATCGAGTACGACCGGTCGCGCAGGGTCGCGGGCAGGTCGACGCGGCGCTCGACGCGCACGCGCGCGGCGTTCGCGGGCGGCACGGCGTCCTCGACGTTCGTCGCGGCTGCGGCGAGCGCGCGGTCCCCGACGACGCCCGCGGCGTCGGTGCGCGCGGACGGGACGACGCCGCCGTAGAGCGTCGCGAGCACGAGCGAGACGTAGAGGAGGACGATACCGATTTCGAGCGTCTTCGCGACGACGGGCGTCAGGCCGCGGTCGTCGCTCATCGAACCAGCTCCGTCTCGTGGGTGACGAGCGCGACGCGGGTCGCGCGCGGGAACGCGAGCACGACGCTCTCCACGCCGTCGCCGTCCGGGTCAATCCGGGGTTCGACGGCGACGCCGCGCTCGCGATAGTAGCGCTCGAACGCGCCCGGCGTCGCCGTCTCGACGGACAACCGGTACGTTCCGCCGTCGAGGTCGCGGCGCTCGTGGGTCGTCTCGGTGCGGAGGCGAACGGTCGTCGGCCGGTTCGCCGCGACGTCCACGTCGCCTCGGAGGCGCGCGACGCCGACGACGAGCAGTTCGGGGGTCGCCGTCACCGGGAACCCGCGGCGGACGCGCGCGCCCCCACCGGTGCGGACGACGACGGCGCCGTCGAGCGCGGTAGCGCCGTACCCGCCGCCGTCGTAGACGAGCGCGCTCACGTTCGCCGACTCGACGACCGCGCCGTCCCGCGTGAGGCGGAGCGTCCGGTTCTCGGTGTGGAGGCGGCCGTCGGTGACGGCGACGGAGAGCGCGCCCGCGCCGCCGGCCGTCGCCGGCCGCAGGCCCTTCTCGAAGGTGTCCGCGACGCGGGTCGCGTCCGCGTTCTCCGCGCTCGAATCGACGAGCGCGCCGACGCCGGCGGTGACGAGCGAGAGGGTGACGACGCCGAGCGCGAGCAGGACGACGACGCCGACGACGTGCGATTGGCCGCGGCTCATCCCATCATCCCCGCGGCGGCGAACGCGACGTACGTGAGCGCGACGAGCAGGCCGGAGTGCAAGAGCGCCTCGTAGCGCCCGCGGGAGGCCGCGCCGGCGAACCAGCCACAGGCGAGCACCGTCGCCTGCGTGACGACGTAGAACCGGTGGCGGTCCCGCGCCGGCCGCACCGCGCTCGGGTCGAGGCCGAGGCCGGACTGGACGCCGTGGACGGCGGCGAGCTGTGAGAAACTGGAGAGGACGGCGCCGTTCACGACGAGGACGATGCCGACGACGAGCAGCGCCGTCGTCCACCCGACGGCGACGTACACCTGGAGCTGTGAGCGCAGCGCCTTCCGCTCGTCGTAGAGCCGTCCGATCTCCGTCTGGAGCGCGTCGAACGCCGTCTCCACGTCGCTCCCGGCGTCGAGCGCGCCCGTGACGAGGCCGATGGACTGGTCGGCGAGCGGGGTGCCGACGCGCTCCGTGAACCGCGCGAGCGCCTCCCGGCGGAGTTCGCCGCCGTACGCGGTGAGGTTGAGGTTGAACGCGAGGTCCGCGACGTCCGGCCGGAGCGGGCCGAGGTGTTCGTCGCGCGCCACCGTCTCGACGGCCCGCGGGAGCGGTTGGCCGAGGCTCACCGCGCCCGCGACGCCGTGGACGAAGTCCGATATCTCCCGGTCCTTCGCGTCGTCGCGGCGCGCGCGCCGCACCGCCACCGCGCCCACCGGCACCGCGAACGCCGCGTAGCCGAGCAGGACGGCGCTCTCGACGCCGACGCCCGCCGCGTACAGCGCGCCCCCGGCGACGACGCCGAGCGCGGGGAAGACGACGGCGGCGTTCGCGGGATTGTCGAGCGCGCCCGCGAGCACGGCGCGCGCGGTGTCGTCGCGCCGATACCAGTCGAGGCCGTAGCCCGCGGGGCGGAGCGCGTCCACGAGCCACGCCGCACCCGCGCCGACGACGAGCGCGCCCCCGGCGCAGCCGTAGACGACGAGCGCCCGCAGCGTCACCGGCCCGAGCGGGGTCGGTATCGCGCGCCCGAGGCCGGGCGCGAGCACGCCGAGCACGGTGACGACGACGACGAGGAGCGCGGGGACGACGAGCAACACGACGAAGAGTTCCGCGACGAGTTCGAGGAAGCCCGCGGACTCCTCGTTCGCGCGCGTCTGCCGGTTCGCGAGCATCCGCGCCTCCAGTTCGAGGAACGTCTCGACGGCGTCCGGGCCCTGCTCGGCGTGCTCGCGGAACTTCAGCAGGAACGGCGCGAGCACGTCCCGCGAGGGCGTGTCGCGTGCGACGCCGCGCAGGGCGCGCGCGAGACTGCCGGTGAGCGCGGTGCGAGACTGGACCGCGCGGAACGCCACCGCCGTCTCGCCGAACGCGTCCGGGCGCTCGGCGACGCGCCGGACGAGCGTCCGGTCGTCCGCGCCGCCGGACGCGAGCACGCGCAGGTAGCGCGCCGCCCCGGGGAGGGTGCGTTCGATGTCCGCGCGCCTCGCGCGCGCGAGCAAATAGAGATAGCGCCCGCCGGCGCGCACCGTCGCCTCGAACGCGGCGACGGCGACGAGGACGCCGCCCGCGAGCGCGACGGCGAGCGGCGGTATCGGGTGCGCCGGGAGCGGCGGCACCGTCGCGAGGCCGCCGCCCGCGAGCGCGCCCGCGGCGAGGCCGAGCGCCGTCGCGAGCGCGTACACGCGCGCGAGGTAGACGTCGAAGCCCGCGCCGACGGTCGTCGCGCGGTAGTGCTGGCGGTCCCGGTCGTGGCGCGCGCGGCCCGCGCGCCCGCCGAAGAGCGCGTAGCACGCCCGGTCGAGCACGTCGAATCGCCCGCTCACGCCACCACTCTCTCCCGGCCGCGGGCGTTCGGTCGTCGCTCGCGGGGCGCGCGCCGACTCACGCGCGCTCCCCGCGGATGCGTTCGACGGTCGCCGCCTCGTCCACGCGGAGGTCCGCGAGGAACGCGAACAACTCGTCGGCGTCGCTCACGTCCTCCTCGACGAGGTAGCGAACGTAGCGGTGCTTGCGCTCGTATTCGGCGCGAACGGCCTCGCTCGTGCGGTCGGTGGTCGCGGCGAGGCGCGCGAGGAAGGCGGAGTCGCCGTCGCGGACGTCGAAGCCGCCGCCGGTGGTGCGCCGGACGAGGTAGCGATAGCGGACGACGGAGCCGTCCTTCGCTATCTCGCCGTCCGCGGAGTGGTCGTCGTCCGTGACGAACTCCACGACGTCGCCGACGTAGCGCTCGCCGTCGACGTGGCGCGGGAAGACGACGAGGTCCACCTCGCGCAGGAGGTACGCGGGGAGGCCGCGCTCGACGACGCGGTTCACGAGCGTCTCGACGTCCTCGGCGTGCGTCGTGCCGACGACGCCGTGGCCGGTGTTCAAGACTTCGCCGAACGTCTCGAAGCTCTCCGGCGTGTTTATCTCCGCGATGACCTCTACGTCCGGGTTCAGATAGTTCGTCTCCGTCATCAGGTCGGACATCGTCACGCGCTTGAACGGGTTCTCGTGCTTGCGCGTCGAGAGCGAGACGCCCGTCTCGTGGGGGAGTCTGACTTCCCGGGAGCCTTCGTCGATGCTGATCGGGCGGTCGTCGAACGCGACGAACGGGAGGTGGGCGTTCATCAACGTCGTCTTCCCCGCGCCCGTCGGCCCCGAGAAGAGCACCGCGGCGTGATGCTCGTACGCCAGCCAGAGCAACGCCACCGCCTCCGTCGGAATCGCGCCCTGCGCGACGAGGTCCACGGGCGTCAGCGGGTCGGGCGCCTGCTTGCGGATGGAGACGTGCGGGCCGCCCTCGCTGATCGCGGGGAGCGCGACCGCACACCGGATCGTCGTCCCGCCGTCCACCTCCGGCGGCCGAAGGTTCACCTTCGCGGACGGGTTCGCGGCGTTCAACTCCACGCCGTCGCTCGCCGCCAGTTGGGTGACGAGGCTGACGAAGCGCTGCTCGTCCTCGAAGACGAGGTCCGTCGGCACGCGCTCGTCCGTCCCGCGCGGCACGACCTTCACGCGCTCGCCCACCCGGTTCGCCTCCACGTCCTCCAGTCGCTCGTCCCGGATCGGCACGGTGAGTTCGCCGTCCCCGACGAAGTCCCGGAGGACGTAGTAGACGAGGTCCGCCAAGCGGTCGTCGCTGTACCGGCGCGCGACCGGCGGCACCGCGAGGTCGTACGTCGCGAGGGCGCTCCGGACGCGCCGCCGGACGTTCTCGCGCCACGCGCGCGTCTGTCGCGCCGCGAGCGCCCGCGAGAGGTAGCGTTCGGCGTGCTCGCGGACGAACGCCCGCCGGTCGGCCACCACCTCGTCGACGTTCGTCTCCCAGATCCGCTCCTTGCACGCCTCCACGAGCGCCTCGTCGCCCGGCACGAGCGGCGGTTCCTGCACGGCGTACTGGAGGTCGAACGGGTCCGCGCCGAGCAGGTGTTCGCGGTAGACCACTACGGGGACGTCGAACGACTCGAACGGGACGGTGTAGCGCTCCACGCGCTCGGAGAGGAACCGTCCGAGGTGGTCGGGGCGCGCCGGCAAGTCCGTGCGGGCGGGCGCGTAGTCGGCCGTGTGCACGACGAGTCGGTCGTCGCTCGCGTCCGCCACCTCGATGCGCTCGTCGAGCGCGTACGGCGTGAGCGCGCCGAGACAGCGCAGGTCGCGGAGCGCGTAGTAGCGCAGGCGGCGCCTGCTCGCCGGCCGCGCCGGTGCGATCCGATCCACGATGCGGCGGTGTTTCGGGTCGAGACCCGAGTCGGCGCGCTCCACCGTCCCCTCGCGGGTCCGCGGGCGTTCGAGGTGCGCGTCCGCGAAGTGCTCACGCACCCGCTCGCGCGCCGCCGCGTCCGCCGCGGGGAGCGACGGCTCTCGAACGCCGTACTCGAACCCCTCGCCGGCGTCGCGAACCGTCGCGACGACGCCCGGATGCGCTTCGTACTGCGCGCGGACGTCCGGGGCGTACCACGCGTCGGGGTCGTCCGGCGCGACGGGCGCCGGAACGAGACAGTCCATGCCATGAGGACTACAACCCCTACGTTAAGCTATGGGATCGTTACGAGATACCACCGGTAGGTACCCCCGCCACTTCGTTGGTGGCGGGTACGAGTCCCGCGGTCGGGCCGCTGCTCCCTCGCGTCGCCGCTCGGCGGTCGCCGGCTGCTCCGGGCTCGCCGGGAGTGCATCGCGGGTATCGCGCCGCCGGTGGTTCTCTCACCCCCGCTGCGGGTGGTCGTGCGTCGCGTCGCCACGGCCTCTCCCGATGGTCCCGTCGAGGAACTGCTCGATTGCGTCCGCGCCCGCCGCCGGCCAGTCGGACGGATCCTCGAGGTGGCCGCGGTCGGGGTGACCGTCGCCCGTCGTGCGAACGGTCTGGTCGGCGCGCGGCGTCGATTCGAGGTCGTCGAAGCCGAAGGCGTGGTGGAGGCCGTCGAGGACGTAGAACGTCGCGTCGACGCGGACGTCGCCGAGTTTCTCGAAGAGCACCTCGCTCTGCTCGTACGGGACGGTGCCGTCCTGGCGGCCGTGCATCAGGAGGAAGGGCGGGTCGTCGACGTCGAGATAGGTGAGGGGGTTCGCGCGCCGCACTCGCAGGGCGTTCCGATTGATGTCGCCGCCGACGAGCAGGGACTCGGGAGAGTTCGACGCCTCGTGGTCGAAGTGACCGAGAGAGCCGGCCTGCTCGTCCATGAGGAGGAAGTCAGTCGGGGTGTACCAGCCGACGACGCCCTGAACGCGCCCGGACTCGTCGGGGTGGACGGTCGGGGTGACGTCGTAGAGACGCCCCTCGACCTCCTCGACGTCGTCCATGGTTCCGGCGAGCGCTGCGAGGTGCGACCCGGCCGAACTCCCCCACGTGGCGATACGCCGGGGGTCGATGCCGTACTCGTCGGCGTGCGCGCGCAGCCATCGAATCGCGGCCTTCACGTCGACGATCGGATCGGGGAAGACGCCGCGCGGGGTCGGATTGTCCGGGTCCGGTCGGATGATCGGGGTGACGTCGTCGGGGACGTAGCTCAGCCGGTAGTCGATGGACGCGACGGCGTAGCCCCGTTCGGTGAACCGTTCGACGCCGAGCGTCTGCTTTCGGGTGTTGACGAGCCATCCGCCGCCGTGGACGTAGACGACGAGCGGGACGGGTCCCTCCCGGTCCGGCAGGTAGAGGTCGAGTTTCAGGTCGCCACCTGTCCGCCGCTCGCCGCCCTCGCGGGTCGCGTAGGTGACGTCCATGTGCGTGCGTCCCGCGCCCTCGCTTCGCGTTGCGGTGGCGGACCCGCTCCCGAGCAGGAGCGCGCCGCCGACCGCAGTCGTCTGGAGGAACCGTCGCCGTGACGTCCGCGATGTGTCTTGATGCGGCATGCCTCTGGGTTACGCGACACCAACCCGTTTGTTACTCGCCCGCTAACTCATCCGGGCCCGTCGTCGTCCGTCGCTTCGCTTCCCGGCGACCCGCCACGCCCCGGGGCGGCTATCGGCCGCGGCGCCCCGACCGCGCGGTGTCCCCTGCGGTAGTGAACCGGAGAAGGAGGAGCGATAGCAGCGAGAGGGCCAGCGCGACACCCCCCGCGCCGGCCAGCGCCGCGGGCACGAAGGACGCGCCCCCGGCGACCGCCCACGCGCTTCCGCCGAGGAGGACGCCGCTGCCGAGGAGGACGCCGACGACGCTCGCAGCGTATCGGCCGACACGCCGCCGGAGACGCGCTTCGAGGTCCGGCGTTGCGTAGAGGAAGAGCGAGACCGCTGTGACTGCGAGAACGCCGGGGATGAGCGCGGCGCCTACCGCGCCGCCCCGACGGCCGACTCGGAGGAACGCCGCGAGCCACGCGACCTGTACGAGGACGGCGGCCGGAATCGCCCACGCGTCCGTGCGCGGATGCTGCGGGGGCGCGCGGTACGTCCACCGAACGCACCAGCCGAGGAACGCGCAGAGGGCGAGCGCCAGGCCGCCCACGAGCACGGGCGAGCGCGAGCGGACACCGGCCGGCAGTAGGGCGACGCTGGCGGGAACGAACAGGAGCGTCGGTGGGACGAGCGTCCCGGGCGGACGCGTCGGGAGCGGCGGGGCGTCAGCGGCGAACCGCCCGTCCCGTCCGGCGTCGCCGTGGCGACGATGCCAGTCGTCGAGGAAGTACGGGAGGCGGCTCAGCTGTCGAAGCCAGTACCAGAGACCGTAGACCGGAGGGCTGAGCAGGCAGATGACGGTCAGAGCGTAGACAGCGACCCGATCCGGGCCGGCGCCTAGCTGCCGGCCACCGTCAGCGGTCGCCGCGAGCTGGACGCCGGCGACGAGCCCGACCATCGAGAGGAAGACGAGCCCCATCGAGAACACGACGCCGGCGAGCACCAGCCCGGTCGCAGCGACCCCCTTGGGGCCGGCGCGGACGTATCGCGCGACGCCGAACAGCCGGCTGTCGAGTTCGAGCCGCGCGGCGACGCGGGTCGGGCGAGCGCGCGCCGGGAGCCGTGCGCTGAGCGCGGCGAGGAGCGCGGTGGCGACGAGGACGAGCTCGGGGAGCGGGAAGAGCACGACGGCGAACCCGGAGAGGAGCCCGAAGGCCGCACAGACGAGCACCAGGACGCCCGCGACCGCGGCGAGCGCGAAGAAGCCGCTGACCGCGTTGACGGCGGCGGGCTGTCGCCGATGGGCGGCCGCGTGGTCCACACGCGGCGTGGACGTGGGGACGACCGCGCAGTACAGCTCGATCCGGTCCTCGATCCGGGCGGTCCGCCACCACGTGACGTAGCTGGCGAGGACGAGCACCCCCCAGCCGAGCGCGCCCCACGCGACGAACACCACCGCCATCTCCGTCGGTGAGATCGGGTGGAGGGGGACGTCGAGCGCGGCCGCCACCACCGTCGTCGGTGACGAGGCGAACAGCTCCGGTGCGACCGTCGAGACCGGATATCCGAGGAGGAGGGCGTAGACGCTCAGCGCGACGACGAACGCCCTCGAACCGAGAACCCGCCCCTCGTCCGTGTCCGGGAGGTACGCGGGCAGCACGGTGGCGACGAGATACGCGTAGAGGAGCAGGTCGACGACGACGCCGACCGACCGAAGGTCCGCGAGGGTCACCGTCACCGCGCCCCCGATGAGGGCGCCGAGCGCGCCGTCCAGCGCGGCATCCACGAGCGCGCTGAGACGACGCCCGAACGCCGCGGGGAGCTCTCGCCAGAAGAGACTCGTCCCGGCGAGCGCCGCGGCGGTCGCTCGACGCACCCGCCGAACCCCCGCTCTGGCCGCGCGAACCGGCTCGGACGCACCCGTCATCCGACCACCTATCGCGGCCCAGCCACGAGAGTAGTCGGCGACTACGGCGCGGCCCGGACCGCCTACTGTCGCTCCGGACGCGGATATCGCGTTCGCCCCGGCCCGCTCAGAGCACGAGGAACACCGCGGCGGCGAGTCCGATGGCGGCGACGACGCAGAGCGCCCCAGTAGCGAGCTCGGCCGTGCCATCGCCCAGGTCGTCGAACGGGCGCGTCGAGACGTAGAGCGGGTGCTCCTCCGACGGTCGAAGGGAGAGCGCCCCGTCGGGCGCGCCCGCGTCGGCGGCGTACCCGAGGACGCACACCTCGTCGCCGGCCCGAACGGTCGCTTCCGAATACCGGCGCTCGCTCTCGTCGACGCCCGCGCTCGCCATCGGTTCGACGGACACCCCGTCGGTCGCGCGCAGCCACCTCGCGAGACGGGCCGGCGGCGCCTCCCCGCAGTCCGTCTCGACGTGGACGTCCATGCTCTCGAAGAAGCACTGGCGGTCCGAGAGGCCGACGCCGGCGGCGACGGCCGCGGCCGCGGGCGTGACGACTTCGTCCGTCTCGTTCCCGACGACGCGCTCGCCGGCGTCCACGCGGAGGTCCGCGTCGTCGAGCGAGAACCGGGTCGAACTGACGCCGCGCGCGGCGTCCTCCCAACTCCGGCTCGTCCCGTAGTCGTACCGCTCCTCGATGGTCCACGCGGCCAGCACGGTCTCCGGGTCGCCCGCGACCGGCGACTCGAACGCCGCCGTCTCACCGACGGGCGTGACCCGCCCGCGGACGCGGACGAGCCCCGGTTCGTCGACCGCGCCGGGCGGGCGTTCGCGGGCGTTCCGGCGCGCCGCGGCGAGCGCCCGCTTGTTCCGGCCCGCGTTCACGAGGAGGATACCGAGAACGCCGACGAGCGCCGCGACGAGCCCGCCCACGTACTGAACGAGCGAGAGCGACCCGCCCGCGACGATAGGCAGCATCGCGTGCGTGTCTCGGCCGGGCGCCCCTAACTCTTCGGGCGCCGTGGGTCTGGTACGCGCGTCGAACGCGCCCGCCGTCCCGACACGGTTTAAGCCGTCTGCGACGAAGGCGCACGCGATGCAGACCCGAACGGCCGTCGCCGCGCTCCTCGTCCTCCTCGCGCTCGGTGGCGTCGCCGGCTACGGCTTCTTCGCGGGGCCGTCGGGGTCGCTGTCGGTGAAGTGGGTGTCGGACACGCCGCGGCCGAACCAGGTGAACCACCACCCGGTCACCGCGGCCGCGCACGACGGCCGCGTCGATATCGTCGCGCCGGTGAGTTCGGTCGCCGGGCCGGACGCGCGCTGCGCGGTGACGATGCTGAACGCGAGCGGCGGGATCCGCTGGCAGCGCCTCGTCGACCGGGACGCGTGCGCGATTCACGGCATCGGGGACCCGACGGTCGCGGACGCGACCGGCGACGGCGACCCGAACGTCCTCGTTCCGACGACGGAGAACCGCCTCTACGTCTACGACGCGGCGGACGGGACGACCGTGTGGACGCAGAACCTCACGTCGTTCGGGTACGCCGGTCCGGTCGTGCTCGACGCGCCCCGGCCGCTCGTCGTCCAGCCGGACTTCGCGGGAATGGTGTTCGCGGACACCGCGAACGGGACGACCGAGTGGACGCGCGACCTGAACGAGACGGTGCTGGCGGACCCACAACGGATCGACGTCCCGGGGGTCGACGGGCCGACGGTCGCTATCGGGTCGAACGAGCACGTCACCGTCCTCGCCGCGAACGGGAGCGTCGTCTGGCGGCGTCCCGCCCGCGCGACGTGGCTCGCGGCCGGCCGCGTGGACGGGCGGGACGTCGTCGTCGCGTCCGGCGGGTCGACTATCACGGCGTTCGACGCGAACGGCACGCGGCGCTGGACGCGCGAGAACTGGACGCGCCCGTCGCTCGGTCACGTCGCGGACGCCGACGGGGACGGGACGCCGGACGTCTTCGTCGGGAGCGGCGGCGACGCCGTCGCGATGCTGAACGCGGGCACGGGCGAGACGGAGTGGCGGACGGACCTCTCGGTGGACGCGAACGTCCTCCCGCCGCCCGTCGCCGGCGACGTCGACGGGGACGGTTCCCCGGAGGTCGTCGCGGTCACGAACCACGGGACCGTCCACGTGATGGACCCGGCGACGGGCGCGATTCGCGCGTCCTACGCTCGCGACGTCGCGGTCTGGACGGAACCGACGCTGTTCGATATCGACGGCGACGGACGCGACGAGATACTGACGATGTACGGCGACGGCCGCGTCGTCGCGCTCTCCTATCGTGCGTCCTGACGTCCCCGCGGCCGCGGCGTCGCCGGTGCTCGACGGCGTGCTCCTCGCGTCGCTCGCGCTGGGCGCGCTCCTGTTCGCGCTCGCGCTGGTCGCGTACGCCCGCCGCCGCACCCGCTCGGTACTCTTGCTCGTCGCGTCGTTCGGCGCGCTCTTCGCGTACGCGCTCGTCGCCGTCCTCGCCGTC
>JBDGUG010000047.1:36352-42712 GCA_042216135.1 Halarchaeum sp.
CGTCGCGTCGTTCGGCGCGCTCTTCGCGTACGCGCTCGTCGCCGTCCTCGCCGTCATCGGCGTCGTCACGGAGGGGACGCACCACCTCGTCGAGCACGTGCTCGTCTCCGTGCAGGCGGCGCTCGTCCTCGCCGCCGTCTACTACGCGCGCACCGTCGAGCGCGCGGCGAGCGACGAATGAGGCGACATTAGTAGCCGCGCCCCGAAGGAGGGCGTAGAGATGGCGGCCACCGCGCCTGATTCGCCGTGACGGACCAGCGAGCGCGCATCGCGTCCCACGTCGCGGACAACCCCGGCGTCCACTTCTCCGCCCTCCGCGAGTCGCTCGGCCTCGCGACCGGGCAGGCCCAGTACCACCTCCACCGCCTCGTCCGCGCGGACGCCCTCGCGCGCGTCGAGTTCTACGGCCGCACGCACTACTATCCGCGCGACTGTCCGTCGTGGGACCGGGCGGCGCTCGCGCTCGCGCGCCGCGAGACAGCCCGCGACGTCCTGTTCGCCCTCCTCGAACGCGGGCCGACGCCGTCGCCGGCCGTCGCCGACGACGTCGACGTCGCGCGGAGCACGCTCGAACACCACGTCGACCACCTCGTCGCGCACGACGTCGTCCGGAAGGAGCGGGACAGCCACAACCGCGTGACGCTCGAACTCGTCCGCCCCGAGGAGACCGCGCGCGTCCTCGAAACGGTCGCGCCGTCCGTCGGGGGGCGGTTCGTCGACCGCTTCCTCCGCCTCGTCGACAACGTCCTCGACGCATGAGCGGGCGCGCGCGCCGCCTCGCGTCCCGCGCCCTCGCGCCACAGCGCCTCCTCGCCGTCCTCGTCGCCCTGCTCGCCGCCGCCGGCACCGCGAGCGCGCACCAGATCCAGTCGTCGCGCTTCGCCGCGCCGCTCCCGCTACCGTACCTCTACGCGGGCGCGGTCGTGACGGTGCTCGTGACCGCCGCGGCGTCCGCGCGCCTCGTCTCCGACCCGCGTCCCCGCGAGCGCACGCGAACGCTCCTCGGGCGACGCGGGACGCGCGCGCTCGTCGCCGCCGCACAATCGCTCGCCGTCGCCGGGTTCGTCCTCCTGCTCTACCGGGGGTTCGTCGGCCGGCAGGTGCGCGCGTCGAACGTCGCGCCGCTGGTGACGTGGGCGCTCGCGTTCGACGGCCTCGCGCTCGTCGCCGCGCTCGTCGGGTCGCCGTGGCTCGCGCTCGCGCCGTGGAACGCCGCGTACGACTGGCTCTGTCGGCTCGAAGGCCGGACGCTCGCGCTCCGCTCGCGGGCCGCCGCCCTCGGCGCGTGGCCGGCGCTCGCCGGCTTCCTCCTGCTCGTCGGCGTCCTGGAGAACCTCAGCGTCCTCCCGGAGTCCCCCGCGAAGACCGCGACGCTGCTCGCGGCCTACGCGCTCTGGATGCTCGCCGGCCTCCTCGTCGTCGGGCCGTCGTGGCGCGCGCGCGCCGACCCCATCGGCGTCTTCCTCTCGCTCGTCGCGCGCGTCGCCCCCGCGTTCGTCCACCGCGACGACGGCCGCCTGCGCGTGACGCTCCGCGCACCGTGGGCGGCCCTCTCTCGGCCGGTGTCGTCGCTCGGCCGCGTCGCGTTCGTCGTCGCCGCCGTCTACACCATCAGCTTCGACGGCTTCACGAGCACGCCGCCGTTCCGCGCGCTCCTCTTCTGGACGCGCGACGCCATCGGCGTCCCGTACGCCGCCGTCGGAATCCTCCTCTACCTCGCCGGGTTCGCCGGCTTCCTCGCGGCGTTCGCGCTCGCCGCGGCGCTCGTCGACCGCCTCGGCGGCGGCCGGGACGCCCGGGCGGCGGCGCGCCGGGTCGCGCCGAGCGTCCTGCCCATCGCGGTCGCCTACGAGTTCGCGCACTACGGCGCGTACGTCGTCACGAGCGCGGCCCGCACCCTCGAACTCGCGCTCGGCGGTCTCGGCGTCGCCGTCTCGCTCGCGCCGCTCGCGGGCCTCTCCGTCCCGACCTACTGGGGGTTCGAGGTCGTCGTCATCGTCGCGGGGCACGTCGTCGCCGTCGTCGCCGCGCACTACGCGACGCTCGCGCGCTACGACGACCGGACGCGGGCGTGGCGCGCGCACGCGCCGCTCGTCGCGCTCATGGTCGCCTACACGGTCCTCTCGCTCTGGATCGTCTCCCAGCCGGTCGTGATGAACTAGGGCGTCAGCGGCTGATAGTCGGGGAGTTCGACGTGCGGCACCGGAACGCCGAGGAGCGCGAGGCCGTGCGCTATCGGCAGCCACCCGAGGAGGAGGAACGCGACGCCGAGCGCGCGGTGGCGGCGCGTCCGCGTCCGCCGGTCCCGTCCGATTCGGTGGCGCGCCGCCGATGGTGGTTCCGACACGGGCGTCGAACCGCCGTCGAGACCGCTGGCGTATCGGGCGCTCTATCCCGTGAGACGTCTGGTACGCGCGTCGAACGCGGCCGCGAGACCGACGACTAGAAGAGCGCGAACGAGACACGACCACCCAGGACGATGCCGGAGCACACAGCACGACGCCGACGGTGGCGACGCGCGTTCCGATGGCTGGTGACCGCCTCCCTCGTCGGGACGCTCCTCCTGATGGGCGCGGCCGCCTACTCGGTCGCGCTCCGCGGCTGGATGTCCTGCGGCGCCGGCTTCCCGAAGTGCGCCGGCGTCTGGGCGCCGATCTTCCACCCCGTCCAGACGCTCTCCGGGCAGTACACCGGCGCGCAGATCATCGCCGAGTGGTCCCATCGCGCCGTCGCGTTCGTCACCGGACTCGCGATGCTCGCCGCGACCGTCGTCGGATGGCGGCGCACCGACTTCCGGCTGACGACGCGCCTCGTCGCCGTCGCCACCGCCGTCCTCCCGCTCGAAGCGTGGCTCGGCGTCGTCACCGGCGTCCCCGACCCCGCGTTCGCGTACGTCGCGCTCCACGCGTTCATCTCGCTGTTCGTCCTCGCCGCGCTCGCCGTCGCCACCGTCGCCGTCTGGCGGCACGCGCGCCGCGACCGCGAACCGCCGAACGCGCCCGCGCCGTCCGGCTGACCGTGGCCGCGCGCTCCCCGTCCGCGACCGCCAGTAACTACCGTTCGCGGACGCGCGCTGGCACGCCGTCCGCGGGTTGCGTCGTCATCGCGGGCGCGAGTTCGAGGTCGGCGAGCGGGTCGAGGCGATAGCGGCGCGCGATGGTCGCGAGCACCAACTGGGCCTCGACGCGCGCGAAGCGGCGGCCGAGGCAGGCGCGCGCGCCGCGGCCGAACGGGAAGAAATCGTGTGGGTCGCGTTCGCGCGCGGGCGTCTCCGCCCACCGCGTCGGATCGAACGCCTCGGGGTCCCGGTAGCGTTCGGGGTCGCGGTGCGCCCGATAGACGGAGACGAGCACCTGCGCCCCCTCGGGGACGTCGTACGGGCCGAGCGCGGCGTCCTCGCGCGCGACGCGGGGGATGGAGTGGATGGCGGGATAGCGCCGAAGCGTCTCCGTGACCGCGCGCCCCGTCGCGTCCAGCGCGTCGACGTCGCCGTAGCCCGGGTCGCCGTCGAGCGCGTCCGCCTCGGCGTGGACGCGCGCGCGGACGTCGTCGTGGCGGCCGAGCGCGTGCAGGGCGAACGCGAGCGTGAGCGCGGTGGTCTCGTGGCCGGCGAAGACGATGCCGACCATGACGTCCCGAACGGCTTCGTCGTCGAGGGCGTCGTCGTCGCGCGCCGCGAGCACGCGCCCGAGAATCGTGTCCCCGTCGCCGCCGTCGTGTTCGTCGATGAGGCGCGTCACCTCCGCGCGGAGCGTCTCCCGAGAGCGCGCGAACTCGCGGCGCGACGGCGTCGGCACCCACGCGGGGAGCGCCCACGACGTCGGGCGGAAAAAGGCGTTCAGGCCCGCCGCCGACTCGTAGAGCGCGGCGTCCGCGTCCGGGTCGAGGTCGCGTCCGAACAGCGTCGCGAACAGGACCTCCAGCGTCAACGCCTTCATCTCCGACTCCAGGTCGATTCGCTCGCCCGGCGTCCAGTCCGCGACCCAGTCGCGCGTGCATTCGACCATCGCGTCGGCGTACTCGCGGATGCGCGACGGCCGGAAGAGCGGGTCGAGGACCTCGCGCTGGCGCTTCCAGACGTCTCCCTCCGTCGCGATGACGCTCTCCCCGAACGCCGTCTCGAAGTCCGCGGTCTTCCCGAACGGACCGCTGCGGTCGAGCACGCGCGGGACGTCCTCGGGGTGCGCGGTCAGCACGAGCGATCCCGCGCCGAGGACGTCCAGGGTCGCGCGCCCGCCGTTCGCCGCCATCGCCTCCTCCGGGAGCGCGAACGGTCGGCGGGCGAACCGGAGCGTGTGCCCGACGAACGGATCGCCCGCGGGCCGTGGCGGCATTGCCATACCACGGCCATGTCACTCCGGAACTAAATCCGGTTCGGACATAGACCGGCCCGCCCCCTCGGGTTCCGGCAGGTAATTCCGATGCTATCGTGCGTTTTCACAGGGTATAACTGTGGGACGACGCTGAGGTGTCGGCGTTCCGATGCGCACTCGCACTCCACGCGCGGCCCACCGTCCCGCGCGGCGAACGACTCGCCGCGCGGCCGACACGCACCCGCGCACCACGAATCACGCTCTCGAGCACCCCTCGACGCACCGCCCCGGACCGACCACGACTCGATAGATGCGCACCTCGCTCCGCCGCGTCTTCGGCCTCGAAGACGCCGACACCGCTGAAGTCGGTCTGTTCGCCGTCGCCATGGGCGTCCTGCTCGCGCTCGCCGTCGTCGGCCTCCTCGACCCCGCCCTGCTCAGCGCGACGATGAACGGCGCGTTCGACTGGGTGCTCACGTGGTTCGGCTGGTGGTTCCTCCTCCTCGGGTTCGTCCTCCTCGTCCTCGTCACCGCGCTCACCGCCTCCAAGTACGGGAAACTCCGCATCGGCGGTCAGGACGCCACCCCCGACTTCGACACGTTCTCCTGGCTCTCCATGGTGTTCACCGTCGGCTTCGGCGCGTCCATCCTCATCTGGGGCGTCGGCGAACCGATCAGCATCGCGAACTCCCCGCCGCCGAACGTCCCCCTGCAGGCGACGCCCGGCGCGCTCGCGCTCGCCTTCATGTACATTCACGAGGTCTTCCCCGGCCTCGCGATGTGGTATCTGCCCGTCGGCATCGCCTTCGGCATCATCGTCTACACGCAGGGCGTCGGCGAGTACAAGATCGGCGCGATGCTCGGCGGCATCGTCGACGTCGACGACCACCGGTGGTTCCACTGGCTCGTGAACCTCTCCGCCATCGTCGCCTCCATCGGCGGCATCGCCACCACCCTCGGGTTCAGCGCGCAGACCGTCTCCTCCATCCTCGGCGGGACCTTCGGCGTCCACTCCGCCGCGCTCACCTACCTCCTCTTCGCCGTCATCGGCGCCGTCTTCCTCTTCGACGTCTGGCTCGGCCTCCGCAGCGGCATCCGGAACGCCGCGCGCGGCACGATGGTGCTCATCGCGCTCTCCATGGCGCTCCTCGTCGTCGTCGGCCCCACCATCTACATGCTCGAACTCGGCCTCGACGCCACCGGCGTCTGGCTCTCCAACGTCTTCCGCCTCATGCTCTTCACCGTCCCCGGCACGAGCAGTTCGTGGGCCGGGCAGTGGACCGGCTTCTGGTGGGCGTGGTGGGCCGCGTGGAGCATCTTCGTCGGGAGCTTCGTCGCGCGCGTCTCCAAGGGCCGCACGCTCCGCGAGATGTTCCTCGTATTAGTCGTCGCGCCCGCCGCCCTCACGTGGATCCAGCACTCCCTCATCGGCGGCTGGGTGCTCGCCCCCGGCTACCGAGAGCCAGTCACCGCCGCCTACACCGCCGACGGCATCCCCGCCGCCATCGCCACCGCGCTCTCCATCACCCCCTTCGGGAACGTCCTCGCCGTCCTCTTCGTCCTCGTCATCGCCGGCTACATCATCACCTCCCTCGACTCCGCCGTCTTCATGGTCTCCGCCATCACCCTCGGCGACGAGAACCCCAACGCCCGCATCCGCGCCTGGTGGGGCGTCCTCCTCGCCGTCTTCGGCGTCATGAGCCTCCAACTATCCGGCTTCGGCGCCATCGAATCCTTCGCCGGCGTCCTCGCCCTCCCCTTCACCGTCTTCCTCCTCGCCATCGTCTACGCCAGCTATCGCGCCGCCCGCGAAATCCTCGGACACGCCGACGACGGCATCATCACCGACCCCGCCCCCGAACAGCCCTCACAGCCCGCCATCACCGACGACGACGACACCGCGAGCTCAGCCGACTGAGCCGTCGACCCCCCGGGGGTTCGGGGGGTATCGCGGGTCGACGGAAACGACCAAGTGCGAACCGCCCGTAGCGGCTGTCAATGCCCGAGATCGGGCATGGTTTCAGACGAACCCTTGTGGGGTTGAAGC
>JBDGUG010000094.1:0-32496 GCA_042216135.1 Halarchaeum sp.
CGCTCACAGTGTTCGCTCCGCGTTCGTATTCCCTCGAAACGGCGCTACGCGCCGTTTCGGGTGGCTCACGGCTTCGCCGTTCTCCTAATCGAGGGACGGGTCTACGACCCGTCCCTCGTGACGTCCACGCCTAGCTCGTACAGTTCGTCGAAGAAGCCGGGGAAGGAGACGTCGACGTGTTCCGCGCCGCGGATGGTGGTTTCGCCGTCCGCGACGAGGCCGGCGACGGCGAGGGCCATCACGATGCGGTGGTCGCCGAGGCCGTCGAGGGTCGCGCCGTGCAGGTCGGACTCGCCGCCGTGGACGACGAGTTTGTCCCGGGACTCCTGGACGACGGCGCCCATGTCGGATAGCTGGTCGGCCATCGCGCTCACGCGGTCAGTCTCCTTGTAGCGGACGTGCTCGGCGTTCACTATCTCGGTGGTGCCGTCCGCGGCGGCGCCGAGGGCCGCGATGGTGGGGAGGAGGTCGGGGGTGTCACCGACGTCGACGGTGACGCCGTCGAGGGCGGCGCGGCGCACGACGGCGCGGCCGTTGTCGCGGTCCCAGTCGAGGTCCGCGCCCATCTCGTCGAGGACGTCGAGGATGGCGCTGTCGCCCTGCGCGCTCGGATAGACGCCCTCGACTTCCACCTCGGGGTCGCCCGCGAGCGCGCCAGCGGCGAGGAGGTAGGACGCCGAGGAGAAGTCGCCGGGGACGGTGTACTCGCCGTCGCGCGGCTCGTAGGACTGGCCGCCGGGGACGCGATAGCCCGCGTCGGTGCGTTCGGCGTTCACGCCGAAGTCGTCGAGGACTTCGAGCGTGATGTCGACGTACGGCGCGGACTTCAGCTCCGTGGAGAGTTCGACGTCGACGCCGTCGTCGGTCACCGCGCCCGCCATCAGGAGCGCAGTGATGAACTGCGAGGAGACGTCGCCCGGAATCGTCACCGTCCCGCCCTCGATGGGGCCGTCGACGACCAGCGGCGCCTGACCGTTCGCTCGCGTGGAGCGCGCGTGTCCGCCGAGTTGTTCGATGGCGTCGAGGAGCGGGCCCTGCGGGCGCGAGCGCAGCGACGAGTCGCCGGTGAGGACGGTCGTGCCGTCCGCGAGCGCCGCGGCGGCGGTGACGAGGCGCATCGTCGTCCCCGAGTTCCCGCAGTCCACGACGTCCGCCGGGACGTCCGGGCGGCCGGCGAACCCGTCGATTTCGAGGGCGTCCCCGTCCTCGGTGACGTCCCCGCCGAACGCGTCGACGGCGCCCATGGTCGCGCGCGTGTCCGCGGACGCGAGCGCGTCGTGCACGTTCGCGCCGGACGAGTAGCCCGCGGCGAGGACCGCGCGGTGCGTGTAGCTCTTCGACGGCGGCGCCTGCGCGCGCCCGTGGACGCGCGACTGCGGGACGGTGACGTACATACTCGGGGAGATGCGAGAGGCGTCCGTAAGCGTTCCGGGGCTTCCCGAGGCCCGCGTCTCGCGGCGCGCGGTAACGCTTTTCGGCGGGGCGGCCGACCGGGCTAGCGTGACGCGCGACTACGCCCCCCTCGACGACTACCTCGACGCGGGGGACTACGACGGCTACCTCCTGTACGCGGACTCCGGCCTCGCCGACCAGTACTACCTCGCGGGCTTCGACGCCCCGGACCCGTTCGTGACGCTCTACGCGCCGGACGAGACGGCGCTGCTCGTCTTCGGTCTGGAGTACGGGCGCGCGGTGAACGAGGCGCGCGCGGACGTCGTGAAGCGCTACGCGGACTACGACCTGCACGGGAAGGCCGCGGAGTACGGCCGCGACGAGGCGTTCCGGCGCGTCCTCGTCGAGTTCCTCGACGACCGGGGCGCGGGGTCGGTGGCGACGAACGCGCGCTTCCCGCTCGCGACGGCGGACGACCTGCGCGAACGCGGCGTCTCCGTCGCCGCGGACCGCGGTGACCGCGTGGGCGCGGTGCGCGCGGTGAAGACCGACGACGAAGTCGAGGCGGTGCGCGCCGCCCAGCGCGCGAACGAGGCGGCGATGCGGACCGCGGAGGACCTCATCGCGGACGCGGACGTCGAGGACGGCGTGCTCGTCCGCGACGGCGAACCGCTCACGTCGGAGCGCGTGAAGGAGGAGATAGAGGTGGCGCTCCTCCGACGGGGGTGTGCGCTCGACGAGACCATCGTCGCGTGCGGCGCGGACGCCGCGGAACCGCACAACCGCGGAAGCGGCCCGCTGCGGGCGGGCGAGACCGTCGTCGTGGACATCTTCCCGCGCGATAAGTCCACGAACTACCACGCGGACATGACCCGGACGTTCGTGAAGGGCGACCCCAGCGCGGAAGCCCGCGAGTTCTACGACGTCACCGAGCGCGCGTTCGAGGCGGCGTTCGACGCGCTCGAACCGGGCGCGACGGGCGGGGACGTCCACGGCGCGGCCTGCGACGTCTTCGAGGACGCGGGCTATCCGACGCTGCGCGCGGACCCGTCGACGGAGACGGGCTACATCCACTCGACGGGGCACGGCGTCGGCCTCGACGTCCACGAGGGCCCGCGGCTGAGCGACGGCGCGGACGAGGAACTCGAACCCGGCAACATCGTCACCGTCGAACCCGGCCTCTACGACCCCGACGTCGGGGGGGTGCGCATCGAGGACATCGCCGTCGTCACCGAGGACGGCTACGAGGACCTCACGGACTACCGGGTCGAGTTCGGCGTCGAGTAGTCCTCCTCGTTCGCGAGCGTGATGGTGTGCGCGACGAGCGCGTCCATCCGGTCGAGCGCGTCCGCGACGTCGTCGAGACGCTCGTCCTCGGGGTGGCGCGCGCGGGCGTCGGCGAGAGCGTCCCGCGCGGCGTCGATGGAGTCGTCGAGGTCGTGCGAGAGCACGCCCGTCAACTCCAGGAGGTGTTCGCGGCCCGGCGCGCCGTCGTCGTCGGTCTGCCGGAAGTGGATGGAGAGGCCGTCCGCCGACGGGAACGCGCGCACCTCGAAGTGCTTCTCCAGCGGGCCGAAGGACTGCTCGAACGTCACCGGTTCCTGGGTCGCGATGGCGCGGTGGAACTCCCGATAGAAGGGCGTGCCGACCGCGTCCGGGAACACCTCCCAGATGTTCTCCTCGACGATGCGCTCGGCGGTGACTTCGAGGAGGTCCTCCGCCTCCCGGTTGAGATAGGTGAAGCGCCAGTCCCGGTCGAGCGCGAAGAACGCGTCCGTGATGCGCTCGTAGACGTTCCGCGCGAGGTCGTTCAGCATCGCGACGTCCTTCTCGGCCCGATAGCTCCGCGCGGCGTCGACGACGGCGCTGACGAGGGCGTCCTCGTCGCTCGCGTCGGCGCGCACGTAGTTCGTGACGCCGGCGTCGATGGCGTCCGCGGCGAGCGATTCCGAGCCGTCGAAGACGTAGAGGAGCGCGGGGACGGCGGGGTCGCTCTCTCGGACGCGTTCGAGCGCGTCGAGCGGGGCGACTGTGTCGCCCCGGTCGGTGCAGACGACGCAGTCGTGCCCGTCGCCCGTGACCGCGTCGGCGGCCTCGTCGGCGTCGGCCGCGGCGGTGATCGATTCGACGGCGGCGGCGTCCCGGAGGGCGGTACTCTCGCCGTCGCCGCCGACGTAGAGCACGCGGAGTCCCTCCTCCATGGGTACGTGACGTTACGTGCCGGCGAACAAAAGCGCGCTGGCGGATCGCCCGCACGCGGCCCGACGGGTCGCGCGGCGCGCGGTCACTCGTCGGGGCCGCTGAGCGACTCGAAGACGGCGACGACGTCCTCGTCGTCGAGACTCGAGACCTCCTCGTAGAGGGCGTCCTCGAGCGATTCGAGGTCGTCGAGCAGCTCCTGGTACTCCTCGTTGTCCGCGAGCGTCTCCGGGTCCTTGCGGGCTTCGAGGGTCGCGCGCTTCGACGCGAGCGAGAAGTACTCGCGGACTTCGACCGTGTAGATGCGGCGCGCGAGCAGTCGCTCGACGAGGTCGGCGAGGTCCTCACGCGTGACCGGCTTGACGAGGTAGTCGTCGAACCCCATCTCGAGGATGTCGAAGTCGGGGTCGACCGCGCTCACCATCGCGACCTGTACGTCGCTCCCGTCCTCGCGGATGTGCGTGAGGACTTCGTCGCCGGAGGTCTCGGGGAGGCGGCGGTCGAGCAGCACGACGTCGACCGACTCGTCGAACTGCTCTAACGCCTCCGCGGCCGTGTTGGCGGTGCGGACGTCGTAGTCGTCCGAGAGCCACGCGGCGTAGAGGTCCGCGAGGTCGCGGTCGTCCTCAACGACGAGGACGGTCGGTCGATCGGTCATCCGGAAAGTGGTTCGTCGTCACGCGGCTTAAAACCCCCCGACGCGGCCCGGGGAGCGAACGCCTTTTCATCGCTCGCTCGCTATTCGAGCGACATGGACGTACTCGTCGTCGGCGCGGGGGAGATGGGACGGTGGTTCGCCGACGCCGTCACGGCCGACGTCGCGTTCGCGGACGCGGACCCCGCGCGGGCGGCGGCGGCGGCGGACGCGCTCGGCGCGCGCGGGTCGGCCGTCCCGCTGGACGGCGACGACTCCTTCGGCGTCGTCTGCCTCGCGGTGCCGATGCGCGTCACGCCGGACGCCATCGCCGAGCACGCCGGGAAGGCACAGCAGGCCGTCGTGGACGTCTCGGGCGTGATGGGGCCGCCGCTCTCCGCGATGGCGTCGGCGGCGCCGTCGCGCGAGCGCGTGAGCTTCCACCCGCTGTTCGGCGCGGACGCCGCGCCGGGAACGGTCGCGGTGTCGACGGGCGCGGACGGCCCGGCGACGGATCGGCTCGAGCGCGACCTGATCGACGCCGGGAACGACCTCGTGGACGTCACGCCCGCGGAGCACGACGAGGCGATGCGGACGGTACAGGGGCGCACGCACGCCGCGGTCATCGCGTTCGCGCTCGCGGCGAGCGAGGGCGACCCGGTGCCGGACGACCTCACCACGCCCGTCTACGACCGGCTCGAATCGCTCGCGGAGCGCGTGCTGTCGGGGACGCCGCGCGTCTACGCGGACATCCAGGCGACCTTCGACGGCGCGGACGACGTCGCGGACGCGGCGGAGCGCATCGCCGAGACGGACCCTGACGGCTTCGAGGAGCTATACGATGACGCTCGTCGATAGGGACGAACTCCGCGCGAACGCGAAGTACCTCCGCGAGGTGCGCCCGATAGACCCGGAGGAGGTCTGCGAGTACCTCTCGGAGCCGCGCCATCCGGCAGTCGTGCGGGAGGCGCTGCGCGAGGAGGCCGTCGGTCTCGGCCTCGTCGAGCGCGACGACGGCTCGTTCGTCCCCGTCGAGGAGGGCCGCGCGCGGGTCGACGCGGAGCGAGTCTCGTCGTTCCCCGCGCGGTACGCGCGCGTCGTCGAGGACCTGCTCGTCGACGCGTTCGGGCCGGACTGGCATCGCGGGGAGAGCGGCGACGCGCTCCGCGAGTCGATTCGGCGTCTGAAGGAGGACTACTACCGGGGGAACGACGTCACGTACGACGAGACGGCGGCGCTCGGCTACGCCGTCTACCACCTCCCCGACTACTACGCGGTCGGCCGATACGTCGCCGCGGACCTCGCGGACGCCGGCCTCCTCCCGCGCGACTGCCGCGTCCTCGACGTCGGGGCGGGCGTCGGCGGCCCCTTCCTCGGCCTCGCGGACGCGCTCCCCGGCGACGCCCTGCTCGACTATCACGCCGTCGAGCCGAGCCCCGCGGCGGGAGTGTTAGAGTCGCTCGCCGCCGAGACGGAGCGGAACGCCCACGTCACCGTCCACCGCGAGCGCGCGGAGGACGTCGCCGTCGAGGGGGAGTTCGACCTCATTACGGCGTTCAGCGTGCTCAGCGAACTCGACGACCCCGTCGCCGTCGCCGAGTCGTTCCGGGACGTCCTCGCGGACGACGGGACGCTCGTGCTCGTCGCGCCCGCCGATCGGAACACGAGCATCCAACTCCGCGAGGTGGAGCGCGAACTCGAAGCGGACGGGATGACCGTCTACGCGCCGACCGTTCGGCTCTGGGACGGCGCGCGCCCCACCGACCGCGGGTGGTCGTTCGTCGAGAAGCCCGACGTCGAGGCGCCCGGCTTCCAGCGACGCCTCGCCGAGGCCGCCGAGCGTCCCGGCGAGTTCCTGAACGAGAGCGTGAAGTACAGCTACAGCTTCCTGCGGACGGACGGACGGCGGCGCCACGACGTCTCGCTCTCCGAGTCTCGGTACGCGAAACTCGCGAACGCCGACGACTACGTCACCGACCGCGTGAACCTCGTCGCCGCGAAGCTCTCGAATGATCTCTCCGAGGGCGGCCACCCGCTCTATAAGGTGAGCGACGGGAGCGAGCGCGAGGACTGCTACGCCGTGTTGGTGAACCGCACCGCGCTGAACCGCGACCTGCTTCGAGCTGACTACGGCGACTTGCTCTCCTTCGAGTCCGTGCTCTGCCTGCGGAACGAGGACGAGGGCGCGTACAACTTCGTCGTGGACGAGGACGTCGTCGTGGACCGCCTCGGATAGGCCCGCGAAGCGAACCGGTTTTGCCGCCGCCGCCGCCATCCGGTGTATGGACATCGTTCTGACGAACGACGACGGCATCGAGAGCCCGGGGCTTCGCGCGCTCTACGAGGCGCTCGACGGCGTCGGTGACGTGACGGCCGTCGCGCCCGCGCGCGATATGAGCGCGACGGGGCGCGCGCTCTCCCGGGAGGTGGCCGTGGACGAGCACGAACTCGGCTACGCCGTCCACGGCACCCCCTCTGACTGCGTCGTCGCGGGACTCGAACAGCTCGCGCCGGACGCGGACCTCGTCGTCTCCGGCTGTAACCGCGGCGGGAACCTCGGGATGTACGTCCTCGGCCGCTCGGGGACGGTGAGCGCCGCCGTCGAGGCGGCGTTCTTCGGGGTGCCCGCCATCGCGTCGTCGCTCGCGCTCACGAGCGAGGACTTCGAGTCCGGGGAGACGCCGAAGGCCGACTACGAGGAGGCGGCGCGCGCGACGGCGTACCTCGCCGAGAACGCGTTCGGGGACGGCGTCTTCGAGCACGCGGACTACCTGAACGTGAACGCGCCCCGACCCGGCACGGAGACGGGCGAGCTCCACGTGACGACGCCGACGCACGGCTACGACATGACGGTCGAGCGCGCGGGCGACCACCTCCAGTTGGCGGATCGGATGTGGCGCCGCATCGACGAGGGTCTCGTCGCGGACGAACCCGCGGACAGCGACGTGCGCGCGGTCGTGGAGGGCCGGACGAGCGTCTCGCCGCTCACCGCGCCGCACACCGCGGAACACCACGAGTATCTCGACGAACTCGCGCGCGCTTACTGAATCTCGTCGAGGAGCGCCGCGACGCGCGATTCGACGTCGTCCCGGATGCGCGCGACCTCTTCGGGCGAGCGGCCGTCCGGGTCGTCGAGCGCCCAGTCGCGGTTCTCGCCAGCCCACCCGGCGGGGCAGACGTCGTCCGCGGAACACCCCATCGTGACGACGTAGTCGGCGCGCTGTATCTCCTCGAACGTGACTTCGCGGGGCGTGCGCCCGGCGACGTCGATGCCGACGTCGCGCATCGTCTCGACGACTTCCGCGTGGACGTGGTCGGCGGGCCGGGTGCCGCCGGTGATGATCTCTATCCCGTCGAGGCCCCGTTCGGCGATTTCGCGTTCCGCGAACGCGGTCGCCATCTGGGAGCGCCCCGCGTTCTGGACGCAGACGAAGGCGACGGTGGTCGTCATCGAACGGCCTCCGAGTCGGCGGTGGTCATCACTCGCTTGCTCGCGGCCGGGCCGGATAACACCTCCGGTGGGCACCCCCGCGGACCGTGCGAGAAGACCACATAGGGAAAATAATGAACAATGCACGAACGGATCGGTCTTCACAGAAAGATTAATGACCGGTCTGTTCGTTAGGTGGTGGTAGCGTGGTCGGATCTGGCGCACCGACGCCGACCACGGACACAGACGATGACGAGTCAAGAACACACGCCCGTCGAGCCGCTCTCGCCCCCGACGAACTCGAACGGACCGCTCCCGCGGGCGCTGACGCGACTCGTCTGGACGCTGTGGCTCGCGAGCGTCGCCGTACTCGCCGCGCACCTCTGGACCGGCGAGACGTGGGCGCTCGACGGCCTCCTGCGGGTGGACGGCCTGACCGTCGTGATGTGGGTCGCGGTCACCTTCTTCAGCGGCGTCGTCTACAGCTACTCCCGGCGCTACATGGCGAGCGACCCGCACGTCCCGCGCTTCTACGCGCGCCTGTTCGCCTTCACCGCGTCCGTACTCGTGCTCGTCGCCGCCGACAACCTCGCGCTCTTCGTCGCCGCGTGGACGTCCATGGGACTCGCGATGGCCGGACTCATCGGCCACGTCGACGGCTGGAAACAGGCCGCGGAGTCCGCCGCGCTCGCGCGCCGCTACTTCCTCACCGGGAGCGCCCTCCTCGCCGCCGCATTCGCCGCGCTCTGGGCGACGACCAGTGCGACGACCGTCTCAGGCGTCGCCGACGCCGTCGCATCCCTCCCGACGCCCGCCGTCCTCGCCGTCGGCGGTGCGCTCGTGCTCGCCGCGATGATCCAGTCCGCCCTCGTCCCCTTCCACCGCTGGCTCCTCTCCTCGATGACCGCGCCGACGCCCGCCTCGGCGCTCATGCACGCCGGCTTCGTCAACGCCGGCGGCGTCCTCCTCGTCCGCTTCGCCCCCGTCGTCACCGCGGACGCCCGCCTCCCGCTCCTCGTCGTCCTCGTCGGCGCCGCGAGCGCGCTCGTCGGAAAACTCCTGAAGACCGTTCAGCCCGACGTCAAGGGCGCGCTCGGCTGCTCGACCGTCGGCCAGATGAGCTTCATGCTCATGCAGGCCGGCCTCGGCTTCTTCGCCGCCGCGCTCACCCACCTCGTCCTCCACGGCTTCTACAAGGCCTACCACTTCCTCTCCTCCGGCGGCGCCGTCGCCCGCGAATCCCCCGCGACCACGCACGAGCGCTCGTCGGGCCCCGCGACGCTCGCCGTCGTCGCCGTCACCGGCCTCGCCGGCGGCGGCCTGTTCGCCCTGCTCACCGGCGAGGGAACCGAGGGCGGGAGCGGCCTCGTCCTCGTCCTCCTCGTCGTCCTCACCGTCCTGCAGGCCGCGCGCGGCGTCGCAACGCGGACCGCGCTTCCCGCGACGGTCCGCTACGGCGCCGTCCCGCTCGTCGCCCTCCCCGCCATCGCCGTCTACGCCGCCGTCTACGACGTCGTCCACGGCCTCCTCGCCGACCTGCCGGGCGTCGGCGACCCCGCCGCGTTGACGCCCGTGCACGCGCTCGTCGCCGCGGCGTTCGTCCTCGCATACCTCGCCGTCGAGACGGGCGCCTACCGGCGCAGCCACCGCCTCTACGTCGCCCTCGTGAACGCGACGCGCCCGAGCGCCGAGACGCTCATCACGGACCCGGAGGACTACCAATGACCACCGACGACGCCATCGAAGAGAGCATCGACGCGGCCGCCGACGCGGTCGGCGCCGCGTGGCCCATCCACTCGTTCGTCACCGCGAACCCCCTCGCGGGCTTCGAGGACCGGCCGTTCCACGAGGCCGTCGCCGCCGGCGACCGCCGCCTCGGCGCTCGCGGCTACCCGGACGCCGACACCTTCCGCGACGCGTGGGAGACCGGCGAAATCGACGCCGGCGAACTGCGCGAGCGCCTGCGCGAGGCGGGATACGCGCCCGACCCCGAGGCGACGCTCGAACGGCTCGCCGACGCCGAATCGACCGACGACGCCCCGGAGACGGCGACCGACCGCGTGGACGCCGTCGCCTCGAAGTGGCTCGCCGCCTTCCTCGACGAGGGACGCGCCGAGTGGGCGATGCCCGCCCGCGAACGCGGCTTCTACGCGGCCTTCCGCGCCGTCGCCCCCCACGACGGCGACATTCCCGACGCAGAGGCGCTCGCCGACCTCCCGGACGACCCGTTCGACGCGATCCGTTCCCTCCTCGCGGACGTCCCCGTCGGCGACTGGCGCGACGCCTTCGAACACCACCTCACCGCCCTCCCCGGCTGGACCGGCCTCCTCAAGCGCCGCGCCGACGCCGGCGGCGCGTGGCAGGCCGCCCACCCTGTCACGCTCGCCGGCTACCTCGCCGTCCGCCTCGCCCTCGCCGAGCGCTTCGACGCCCCGCTCGCCCCCGACGAGTCCCCCGAGGCCGACTCCGAGGAGGACGTCCCGCTCGCCGCGGTGTGGCTCGCCGCGTGGGAGGCGACCTATCGGGACTCGCTCGTCGGCGCCGTCGCCGACGAGAGCGCGGCGCGTGAGGACGCCGCCGCCGCCGACGACGAGGGACGCCCGGACGCCCAACTCGTCTTCTGCATCGACACGCGCTCCGAGATCGTGCGCCGGCACGTCGAAGACACCGGCGACTACGAGACGTACGGCTACGCGGGCTTCTTCGGCGTACCGATGCGCTTCGAGGGGTACGACGCCGAGCGCGCGACCGACGCCTGCCCGCCAATCGTCGACGCCGAACACTACGTCGCCGACCGGCCGCGCGACGACCGCGCGGACGCCCACGGGACCGCGCACGACCACCGGAGCCTCCGTGAGGCGAGCGCGGAGACGATCGAACACCTCCGCGAGAACGCCGCGACCGCGTTCAGCTACGTCGAGAACACCGGCGTCGCGTACGGCGCCGCGCTCGCCGCGCGCACCCTCCTCCCGAACCGCGTCTACGACGTGCTCGACTACGCGGACGACCGGACGCCCGCCGACCACGAGTTCTGCGAACCCGCCCTCGACGGAGACGACGGCGACACCGAACTCCCCGCCGGGCTGACGTTCGACGAACGGGTCGAGTACGCCGCGAACGCCTTCGAGCTCATGGGCGTCACCGAGTTCGCGCGCCTGTTCGTCTTCACCGGGCACGCGAGCCACACCACGAACAACCCGTTCGCGTCGAGCCTCGACTGCGGCGCGTGCGCCGGCAACCCCGGCGGGCCGAACGCCCGCGTGCTCGCCACCATCTGCAACGACGAAGCGGTGCAGGACGCGCTCCGCGAGCGCGGGATCGAGATCCCCGACGACACCGTCTTCCTCGCCGCCGAACACGACACCACCACCGACTCGGTCGAACTCTACGACGGCGACGTCCCCGACACGCACGCCGACGACGTCGACGCGCTCCGCGCGGACCTCGAAACCGCGCGGGCCGGCGCCGCCACGGAGCGCGCCCGCGACATGGGCGCCGACGCCGCCGACGGCCGCCGCGAGGTCGAACGCCGCGCCGCGGACTGGGCGGAGACCCAGCCCGAGTGGGGGCTCGCCGGGAACGCCGGCCTCGTCGTCGGCCCGCGCGAAGTCACCGACGGCCTCGACCTCGACGGCCGCGTCTTCCTCCACTCCTACGACTGGACGACCGACTCGGAGGGTGACGCGCTCGACGCCATCTTCGCCGGCCCGCTCGTCGTCACGCAGTGGATCAACACCCAGTACTACTTCGCGACCGTCGACAACGCCGCGTACGGGAGCGGGTCGAAGGTGACGCAGAACCCCGTCGGGAACGTCGGCGTCTACCAGGGGAACGGCGGCGACCTGCAGACCGGCCTCCCGCGCGAGTCGCTCTTCGCCGCGGACGGCACCCCCTACCACCGCCCGCTCCGCCTCTCCGCCGTCGTCCACGCACCCCGCGAGCGCGTCGCGGACGCCGTCGCCGAGAACGAGCAAGTTCGCACGCTCTGCGAGAACGGCTGGCTCTCGCTCACCGTCGTCGACCCGACGCGCGACCACCACGCGTTCCGATACGACGCCGCCGACTGGTCGCCCGTCGGCGAACGCGCCGCCGCGGAATCGGTCCAGCAGTCCGTCGCACCGTCCGCCGTCGCGGACGACTGAATCCAGCGCGAGCGCGAGCGAGCGCTGGAGGGACGCGAGCGCCGCAGGCGCGAGCAGGGTCGGACCTGCGGTCCGACTAGCTCGCACTCACCGGTTGGTTCGCGCGAGGGGCGTGGTCCGAACGCAGTGAGGACCACGTTCTAGCGAGCGGGGACGCAGGACCCGCGAGCGAGCCCAACGCTGGCGCAACGAGAGCGCGCTACGAGGAGGGGTGCGACCGCGGGAGGGCGAGAAGGAGGCTATTCGGCGTTGTCAGTGTACTTCTCGTAGGCGCTCTTGGCGCTCGAACTGGTCTCGCCGAGGACGGCGCCGACGAGGGCGCCGACGGCGCCGCCCGTGCTCGCGGCGCTCCGACTGAAGAGGCCGCCGAGTCCGGCGCCGACGGCCGCACCGGCCGCGGCGTACTTCGCGCGACTCACCGCTCTCGAAATCCGTTGCTTCATGTGCGACAGTACGTCGGGATGGCATAAAACTCGTCCGGCCGCACCGGACCCGACACCGCGCGACCCGGCCGCCGAGACGGCTACTCGCCGCGCTCGGAGCGCTGCTCTATCTTGTTCAACTCGATGAGCAGGCGGAAGACCGCCTTCACCAGGTTCGAGTCGAGGTCGAACGCCTCGGCGTTCTCGCCCGCGCGGGCCATCACGGCCTCCTCCTGGGCCTCGTCGGTCGTCGCCTTCCCCGTCTCCGCCTTCACGTCGGCGACAGCGTCGGCGACGTAGGTGCGGCGCGCGATGAGTTCGACGATGTCGCGGTCGATCTCCTCGATCTCTTCGCGGAGTTCGTCGAGGCTCATATCGTCCGTGCGCCGTCGTGCTGTACCGTCGTCCGGAACGTCGTACCCTGTCTCCTCGTCCATGAATCTTCGACCTCCGTGAGTGCGTCCGCGTCCCCGACGGCGACGTAGCTCGGACCGGTGCCGGAGAGCGAGACGCCGTCGACTGCGGGCATGGCTTCGACGAGCGGGTCCGGCGAGAAGCCGAGCGCCCCGCAGAACGCGAAGCCGTTGATGGTCATCGCGAGGCCGTATCGGCCCGCGAACGTCAGTTCTTCGACGTGCTCGGCGAGCGGTGCGACGCGCGCGCAGCGCGCCGCGTCCGCGTCCGCGCTGAACGCCTGCCGATCAGGCGTCCAGACGAGCACGTCCCAGTCCGGGTCGTCGCGGGCGAGCAGCGCGTCCCGGTCGTTGTCCGTGACCGTGAGACCGCCGAGCATGCTCGCGCTCGCGTCGTCGTACGCGCCCGTCACGGTGACGCCGACGTCGCGCGCGGCGCGCACGCCGAGGAGCGCCGCCGTCTCGCGCGAGACGTCCTCGACGCACCCAAGCGCGTCGAGCGTCGCGAGCACCGTCGCGTTCGCCGCGGCGCTCGACGACTTCAGACCGGCCGCCATCGAAATCTCCGAGTCCGTCTCCACGTGGCCGCCCGCGGGCGCGTCCGGCCCGCCGTACTCGTCGAGGACGAGTTCGACGCAGCGCTCCACGAGGCGGGTGTCGGCGTCCGGGTGGTCGACGACGCTCGCCGTCACGTCGCCGCCGCCGAGCGAGACGTCCGCCCGGACGTACCGGTCGATGGCGAACGCGGCGCCGCGACCGGTCGCGAACGCGTTCAGTACCGTGCCGGCCCCCGGGGCCTCGGCGCTCCCGTCCATGCCTCCCGATAGCCGACACGCCACTTAGCGGTGGCGGTCCGCCGAGAGCAGGGCTTTTGCGCGCGAGACGACAACGCGACGTATGAGCTATCGGAACGACGTCGCGCCCGAAACCCTCCCCGTCGAACTCACCGATGACGGCGTCGTCCTCACGTACGCGGACGGCCGCGAGACGTTCTACAACGGCGTGCCCGAGCGCCACGAGGGCACCCTCCGGACGAGTCCCGGCACGAACGTCCAAGTGCTCGTGCTCGACCCGACGGAGACGGAGGGCGTGATGGTGTACGTGAACGACCTGAACACGCACGACGACATCCTCGACGCCACCGGCGTCGGGCGCGTGATGCTCGACCCCGGCGAGACGGCCGAAATCTTCCCCGGCGTCACCGTGGAGATGGACGGGCACGCCGCCGAGATAACCGCGGACCCGGAGGTGGCTCGCGGGCGGGTCTTCGTCTTCGAGGAGGACGAGATGCGCGAGTACAGCTTCGAACTGTTCGCGCCCTAGCTACTGCAGATAAGAGGGGTCTTCCGCGTCGCACGTCTCCTCGTGGCTCTGAGCGTCCTCCCGAGAGTCGAACATCAGTCCGCACTTCTCGCATCGGAACCACGTCATACCGTCGCGCTCCGTTTCCTCGACCATACCTGAAGGTCGGCGTCCGTCGTGTTAGGCGTTTTCCCCACCGCAACCATTTATCCGGCGAGCGCCAACGACGCGCCATGAGCGAGGAGACGACGCTCGTCGTCCGCGAGGCGAGCGCGCGCGACACCGGCCGCGGGGTCGCCCGCCTCCCGGACGCGGCGCGCCGCGAACTCGGCGTCCTCAGCGGCGACACCGTCCGCATCGTCGGCGAGCGCGCCACCGTCGCGAAGGTCTGGCCGGACGACCGACTCGGCCCCGACGAACTCCGCATCGACGGCGCGACGCGCGCGAACGCCGGCGTCAGCGTCGGCGACACCGTCCGCGTCGAGCGCGCGACCGTCGGGGACGCCCGCTACGTCGAAGTCACCCCGGCCGTCCCGCCCGACCGGGAGCGAGACGCCGTCGAGGACGCCGTGCGGCGCGCGCTCCGCGATAGGCCCGTCAGCGAGGGCGAGACGCTCCGCGTGGACGGCCTCGGCGACCTCGGCGAGTTCCACGTCACCGCTACCGACCCCGCCGGGAGCGTCGTCGTCACCGACGCGACCACCGTCGACGTCGCCGTCCCCGACCCCGGCGCGGGCGACGCGGACGAACGCGTCGGCGTCACCTACGAGGACGTCGGCGGCCTCGGCGACGAACTCGCCGCCGTGCGCGAACTCGTCGAACTCCCCCTCACCGACCCCGGCCGCTTCCGACGCTTCGGGGTCGACCCCCCCAAGGGCGTCCTCCTCCACGGCCCGCCCGGCACCGGGAAGACGCTCATCGCGCGCGCCGTCGCGAACGAAGTGGACGCGCACTTCCAGACCGTCTCCGGCCCCGAAATCACCTCCAAGTACAAGGGCGAGAGCGAGGAGCGCCTCCGCGAGATATTCGAGGACGCCGCGGAGCACGCGCCCGCCATCGTCTTCTTCGACGAGTTCGACGCCATCGCCGGCAAGCGCGACGACGCCGGCGACATGGAGAACCGCATCGTCGCCCAACTCCTCAGCCTCATGGACGGCCTCACCGGCCGCGGCGAAGTCGTCGTCATCGCGGCGACGAACCGCGTGGACGCCGTCGACCCCGCGCTCCGCCGGCCCGGCCGCTTCGACCGCGAAATCGAAGTCGGCGTCCCCGACACGGACGGCCGCGCCGAAATCCTCGACGTCCTCACGCGCGGCATGCCCCTCGCGGACGACGTCGACCTCGCCTCGTACGCCGCGCGCACCCACGGCTACGTCGGCGCCGACCTCCGCGCGCTCGTCACCGAAGCCGCGATGACCGCGATCCGATCCGACCGGGACGCCGTCACGCGCGCCGACCTCGACGCCGCGTTCGCCGCCACCGACCCGTCCGCGATGCGCGAAGTCGTCGCCGAATCCCCCGACGTCTCATTCGACGACATCGGCGGCCTCGACGACGCGAAACGCACGCTCCGCGAAGCCGTCCAGTGGCCGCTCGAGTACGGCCCGCTCTTCGACGCCGCCGCCGCCGACCCGCCGACCGGCGTCCTCCTGCACGGCCCGCCCGGCACCGGGAAGACGATGCTCGCGCGCGCCATCGGCCACGAGAGCGGCGTGAACGTCGTCCGGGTCGCCGGCCCCGAACTCGTCGACAAGTACGTCGGCGAGTCCGAGAAGGCCGTGCGCGAGATATTCGAGCGCGCGCGCCGCACCGCTCCCTGCGTCGTCTTCTTCGACGAAGTCGACGCCGTCGCGAGCGCGCGCGGCCGCGACGGCAGCGAGGCGACCGAGCGCGTCGTCAGCCAACTCCTCACCGAACTCGACGCCGCCGCCGAGAACCCCAACCTCGTCGTCGTCGGCGCGACCAACCGGCGGGACGCCATCGACCCCGCGCTCCGCCGTCCCGGCCGCTTCGAGACGCACGTCCGCGTCCCCCGTCCCGACGAAGCCGCGCGGCGCGCAATCCTCGCCGTCCACACCGACGGTAAACCGCTCGGCGACGACGTGGACCTCGACGCCCTCGCCGCCGACACCGAGAACTACACCGGCGCCGACCTCGCCGCCGTCGTCCGGGGCGCCGCGATGCGCGCCATCCGCGACACCGTGGAAGAAAACCCAGACGACCCGCTCGACCACGCCGCGGACGTCCGCCTCGAACGCCGCCACTTCGAGAGCGCGCGCGAACGCTACGACGCGTCGCGATAGCGCGTCCGACAGGTACAGGGCAACCGACCGCCAAGTCCGCGTATGTCCGTCGAAGCCGTCGCGTTCGACATGGACGGCGTCGTCGTCGACTCGGAGGACTACTGGGTCGAGGAGGTCGAATCCATCCTCGCCGAAGCCGTCCCCGACGCCGACGTCGACCCGGAGGACGTCGTCGGCATCAACGTCTACGACCAGTACGAACTGCTCGCCGCGGAGTACGACCTCGCCGTCGACCGCGAGGGCTACTTCGACCTCTACGATCGGCGCGCGCGGAGCATCTACACCGAGCGCGCCGCGCTCACCGAGGGGTTCCACGAACTCCTCGACGAGGTGCGCGCCCGGAACCGACGCGTCGGCCTCGTCACCTCCTCGTTCTCGCAGTGGGTGACGTTCGTCTTCGAACGGTTCGACCTCGACGGCCGCTTCGACGTCGTCGTCGCCGCGAACGAGGAGGACGTCCCCGGGAAGCCGGACCCCGCGCTCTACGCGCTCGCCGCCGACCGTCTCGGCGTCGACCCGAGCGAGATGCTCGTCGTCGAGGACTCAGAGCACGGCGTCACCGCCGCGGCCGCCGCGGGCGCGTACGTCGTCGCGTACGCGCACGGTGCGAGCGCCGACATGGACCACTCGGCCGCGGATGTCGTCGTCAGCGACCCCACGGAGCTCCGCGAGCGCGTCCTCGAGCGCCTCTAGGCGCGCGGGAGCGTCACCGTCACGGCCGCGCCGCCGAGGTCACTCTCAGCGAACGAGACGGTGCCGCCGTACTCCTCGACGATCCAGCGGACGAGCCAGAGGCCGAGGCCGCTCCCGTGTTCGAGTTGCGTGATCTCGCGCTCGCCCGTGACTATCTCGCGCTCCATCTCGGGGATGCCGGGGCCGTCGTCGGCGACGGTGATGGTCCCTCGGCCGTCGCGCGATCCGACGCGGACTGCGACGGTCGGCGTCGCGGTGTCGGCGTGTTCGATGGCGTTCTCGACGAGTTCTTCGACGACGTCTTCGAGGTGCGCGCCCGCGCGTACGTAGAGGGCGTCGGGCGCGTCGAGCGAGAGCGCGGCGTCGGGGTAGCGTTCGCGGGCGTCGGCGAGGGCGCGCTCGCAGGCGGCGCTGGCGTCGACGGTGCGGTCGTCCTCGTCGAACGCGCGCTCGATGGCGGTGACGTCCTCGTTCATCGCGGCGAGACTGTCGGCGACGTCTTCGACGCGCGCCGCGGCCGCCTCGTCGGCGTCGCGGACGCTCTCCGCGGCGAAGAGGAGGTTCTGCGCCTCGTGCCGGAGGTTGTGTCGGACGAGCGTGTTGAGGACGGCGAGGCGTTCGCGCTCGGTCGCGAGTTCTTCGGCGCGGATGCGGCGGACGTCGTAGACGCCGATGATGACGTGCGCGACGGCGCCGGCGGAGAGCGCGACGGCGAAGAGGAAGCCGGCGTCCTCGACGGGCCGATAGGTGAAGAGGAGGGTGAAGACGACGCCGAGGACGACGATACCGAGGAAGTTCCAGCCGGCGATGCGGAGCGCGTTCGGCTGGGAGACGTCGAGGCGGTGGACGACGCCGCCGACGGCGACGAGGCCGAGCGAGACGAGGACGCCGACGACGCCGAGCAGGATGCCGAGCGGGGGCGGGCCGCTGAGGAGGTGGTCGAGAATCGGGACGAGGAGCACGACGCCGGTAGCGGAGAGCGACCCGGCAGCGGCGGCGCGAAGGGGGCGCATACCCCCATTTCCGGCCGTCTCGGTATAAGCGTGGCCACCGGTCGGTCGGCTAATCGGGCGCGTGGCGAACTGGCAGCGGCGGACGGGCCGGACGGGACGCCGCGCTGGGTGGCACCAGGAGGTGCTCCGAGTCCGTCCGGGCGACGGTCAGGTCATCGCGCCGGAGTGGTCCCGGAATCGTATTTGAACGTTCGGGTGGGCCGAGTGGGAGGCGAGCCGGGGCGGTTCGGTCAGAGCGGAGGAGGCGGAGCGGTTCGGTCGGCGGTGTGTCATCGCACGCTGACCGCGAGCGCCGCCGGCGCTCGCGGCCCTTTTTGGTGAAGCTTTTTGGCGCGAGCGGTCGGCTTCGCCGACCCGAGCGCGAAAAAGGTTCTTTACCAGAAGGCCTTGGTGCGGGCGTACTCGCGTTCGCGTTCGAGGATGTCGCGGTAGAAGTCGGCCTCGTCCTCGCGGTGGTTGTTGATGACGCGGGCGGCGTTTTGGGGGCCGACGCCGCGCGCGGTGAGCGCGATGACGGCTTTCTTGCCGTGGCTCTGGACGATGCTGGCGTTCCGGTAGGCGCGTTCGACCATCTTCTCCTGTTCGTCGTCGCGTTCGTCGGGGTCGGCGTTGAGCGCGGTCACGACGTCGTTGGCCCACGGGGAGAGCGCCGCGACGCGGGTGGACCCGCAGTGCGGGCACTCGGGTTGGTCGCGCACGCGCTTGACCAGGGTCTCCTGGTCCCAGTCGCCGCAGTGGAGGCAGACGAGGCGGACGCGGTCGTCCATGAGGCGGTCTTTGACGGCTTGCACGACGCTCGCGTCGGCGTTCTCGGGGGTGAGGAGCTCCTGGTCGCTGGAGCGGCCGCCGACGCCGACGGGGGTGTGTTCGCCGTGGCGGACGAGTTCGAGGGCGTCGGATTGGACGCGGGCGAGGACGTCGGCGGCGCCGTCGACGTCGAGGTCGGTGTGGAAGACTTCGCGGAGCGCTTCGTCGTAGACGGGGGTGTCTTCGAGGGCGCCCATGATGCGGTTGAGGCCGACGCCGTCCCGGCCCTTCCATCGCTTGAGCGCGCCGAACTTCGCGGCGACCTGCGCGAGGGTGAACTTCAGGGTTTCGGATCGTTTGAGGGAGAGTTCGAGGAGTGCGGCGACGTGGTCGGGGTCGGTGTCGCGCAGTATCGCCTCGACGTCGCCGGCGCGAATCCCCTGCGGGACTTCGAGCGTGATGCGGTACGGGCCGCTGTCGAGGCCGACCGAGGAGCCGGTTCGCTGGCCGAGGAGGGCGGAGAGGAGGCGGCCGAGCGTCTCGTTTATCGCGTGGCCGAACGCGGCGTTCATCCGGATGGTGCGGCCGTGTTCTTCGACGACGATTCTGTCGTCGGTCGGCATCGGCGCGGCGGCATCAACCTGGCGTTCGACGGGTTCGAGGCCGGTGGCGACGGTATCGGGGTCGGCGGGGTAGCGGGCGGCGACGTCGCGCGCGACGGCGTCGCGGGATGCGCCGCGTTCGAACTGAGCGCCGGCGGCGTCGCGGAGTTCGCCGACCTCTTGGGCGACGGCTTCGGGGACGGGAATCTCGGAGCCGGTCCACGACGGGACTTCGCCGTTCGGGTCGGCGATGGGGGAGACGTTCACGCGGTCCTCCTCCTCGTCCACTTCGGCGATCCGCCACATCTCGCCGCGCTGGACGAACGTGGCGCCGGGTTCGGCGAAGTTCACGACGAAGCGCTCGTCGAGCGTGCCGACCTGCCGGCCGGCGGCCATGTCGTAGACGTCGTACGTCTCCTCGTCGGGGATCATCGAGAGGTTCGCGTAGACGTACTGCCACGTACCGCCGGACGTCGAGATCTCGTCGTCCTCCTCGTTCAGGTAGAGGACGTGGTTCCGGTGGAGTTCTCTGACGACGTCGCGGAAGGCGTCCTCGTCGAGGTCGTGGAACGGGTAGGCGCGCGTGACGATGCGGTAGGCGCGGCGCGCGGCGACGTCCCCGTGGTCCATGGCGATGCCGGCGAGCTGGTTCGCGACGGTGTCGAGGCTGCCGTGGTGGACGGAGACGGTCTCGACGTCGCCGGCGGCGGCGCGGCGCGCGATGACGAGCGCTTCGAGCACCTCGTCGGGGTGGGTGGCGACGACGGTGCCGGTGGAGACGGCGTCGCGGCGGTGGCCGGCGCGGCCGACGCGCTGGACGAGCCGCGAGACCTCGCAGGGGCTGTTGTACTGGACGACGTGGTCGATGCGGCCGACGTCGATTCCGAGTTCCATCGAGGACGTGCAGAGCAGCGCGTCTAGCTCGCCCCGCTTGAATCGGTCCTCGACGTCGACGCGGGCGTCCTTCGAGAGGCTGCCGTGGTGGACGCCGACGTTCGCGTCCAGTTCCTTGAAGCGCGATCCGAGCGCTTCGGCGGTCTGGCGGGTGTTCACGAAGATCAGGGAGGAGTCGTGCTCCGCGACGAGTTCGCGGATGGCCCGAACGTGGCTCGCCATCTCGGGGCTGGTGACGAGTTCGTTCCCGAGGCGTTCGTCGGCGTCGGTGACTTCGGGCGCGACGACGTCGAACTCGACGCGGGAGGTGACGTCCACCTCGACGACGTCGAAGTCGCGTCCGCCGGTGAGGAACGTCCCGACTTCGTCGGGGTCGCCGACGGTGGCGGAGAGGCCGACGCGCTGGAACGGCCCGGCGAGTTCGCGCAGGCGTTCGAGGCCGATGGAGAGTTGCGCGCCGCGCTTCGCGCCGGCGAGTTCGTGGACCTCGTCGACGACGACGTGTTCGACGTCGCTGAGCGCGATGCGGAGTTTCTCCCCGGTGAGCATCGCCTGCAGCGTCTCGGGAGTGGTGACGAGGACGTCGGGCGGGTCGTCTGCCTGCTTGGAGCGCTGGTACCGGGTGGTGTCGCCGTGCCGGACGTCCACGTCGAGGTCCAGGACGTCGCCCCACCAGTCGAGGCGTTCGCGCATGTCGCGGTTGAGCGCGCGGAGGGGGGTGACGTAGAGCGCGCTGATGCCGTGGACGTGCCCGCCGTCCGTCTCGCGTTTGCGCTCGACGATGGCGTCGAGCACGGGGAGCATCGCCGTCTCCGTCTTCCCCGTCCCCGTGGGCGCGACGACGAGGGCGTCGTGGCCGGCGACCAGCGGCGGGATGGCGCGGCGCTGTGGCTCCGTGGGGGCGGTGAAGCCGCGTTCGGAGAGCGCGTCGCGGACCGCGGGGCCGAGGCGCGCGAACGCGTCCGCGACGCCGGTCTCGCTCATCGTCGGAGGAAGGCGCTCGGTTCGGTTAAGCGCGTTGGAGGGCGTGAGAACGGCGGGTTAGGCGTCGAGGATGCGGTCGGCTTCGTCGCGCGACTCGGCGGTCTCGCCGGTGTAGCCGTCGTCGCGCGAGCGGCGCTGGAAGGCGTTGGTGACGACGGCACTCGCGTCGTCGCCGGTGACGCGGACGACGCGGTCGACGCCGCGGTCGCGGAGGCCAGCCTGCGCTTCCTTGATCGGTTCGGCGGCCTCGGGGGTGGGCGGGGTGAATCCGGAGATGTCGGTGACGACGTCGAAGCCGTCGCGAAGGCTGTCGGCGCCGTCGAGCGACGCGTCGCGGGCGTCGCTGGTCTCGTCGACGTCCATCGTGCCGTCGAGGGTGATGTAGAGTCGGTTGGCCCGCGCGTCCGCGGTCACGTCGAACATACGATACGGACGGGGCGAGGCGCCGATAGCGGTTCTGGCTGATATATCACCCCCTCGGGCCGAGCGGCCACCCCAACACTTCTCGCGTTCGCACGCCTCATCGGCGTACATGTACCTCGCAGACGAGGCGTGGCCCGACCTCGAAGCCTACTTCGAAGCGGAGTCGCTCGCGCTCGTCCCCCTCGGGAGCACCGAACAGCACGGCCCGCACCTCCCCCTCGCCACCGACCACGTCATCGCCGAGGCGTTCGCCACCGAAGTCGCCGAGCGCACCGGCTACCTCCGCACTCCCACCGTGACGGTCGGGGTCAGCCCCCACCACCGCCAGTTCCCCGGGACCGCGTGGGTGGACGCGCCCGAGTTCCGCGACTACGTCGAGTCCTACGTCCGCAACCTCGCCTACCACGGCATCGACCGCGTCGTCTTCGTGAACGCCCACGGCGGGAACGTCCAGCACCTCCGCGAAGTCGGCCGCCGCCTCCGCGACGACGACGTCGCGTACGCCGTCGAGTGGATGTGGGACGAGTCCATCCCGGACCTCGTGAACGACGCGTTCGCGCACAACGGCCCGCACGCCGGCCCGAAGGAGACGTCGCTCGTCCAGCACCTCCGCCCCGAACTCGTCCACGACGACCGAATCCCCGAGGCCCGCGACGGCGGCCTCGTCGACGTCGCGGACTCCGACGCGATGCGCCACGGCTCTCGGACGTTCTACGACGCCGTCGAGAACTCTCGTAATGGTGCGTTCGGCGACCAGACGGACGCGAGCGCCGAAACCGGGGCCGAACTGTTCGACGCCGCGAGCGACCAACTGGAGAAGCTCTGCGAGTGGCTCGCCGCGCGCGACTGGAACGAACTCCGCGCGCCCGAGCGCGTTCGAACGGAATAGCTCCCCTCAGAGCGCGCCGTACGGGCCGAGGCGAGTGCCGTCCAGCAGGTACGCCTGCGCGTCCGGGGCCGCATCGGGGAGGAACGGCGAGAGGAACCCCTGCCCCTCGACGTTCACCCACGTCCCGCCGCTGTAGTCGTTGAACGCCGGACAGACCACGAGTTCGCCGTCGATAGCGAGGGGGCCGTCCGCGTGCGCCTCGAACGGGTCGGGGGCGAGCGGCCCGCGGAGCCAGACGCGCTCGACGCGCGCGCCCCCCACGTCGTCCTCGAGGCGGACCGCCGGATGCTCGTGGCCGACGCAGACGACGTCCGCGCGCAGGACGTCCTCGCTCGGCCACGTGTGTCCGTGGCAGAACCCGACGTCGCCGAACCGCGCGCCGTCGGCCGGCGTCACGTCGATATCGAAGGCGTCCGCGACGCCGCCGTCGTGGTTCCCGCGCACGAGCGCCGCCGGCACCGGGAGTTCCGCGACGAGCGCTTCTAGCTCGTCCAACTCCGCACCTTCCGGGTCGCCGATGCGATGCCCGAGGTCACCGAGGAAGACGACGCGCTCGACGCCCGTCTGCACGACGAGCGACAGCACCCGATTCCGGCGCTCCTCGGCGCGCGACGGCGCCTCCAAGCCCTCCCGGCGCAGCGAGCGCTCGATACCGGCGTGGTAGTCCGCGACGACGAGCGCCGACGCCCCGCCGAGGTCCGCGACGGCCGCGGGCGCGCCCGGCACGGGGTCGACGAGCGCCATCAGATCGCTTTCAGGTGGTCGTCGCCGGACTCGTAGCAGCGCCCGCTCATCAGCGCGGACTGGATGGCGTCCTCGATGCTGTCCTCGTCCGCCTCCGTCTCCTCGAGGACGGTGCGAACGAGTTCGTCGCGGTCGGCGCCGTTCCCGTCGTCGAGTTCGTCCATGTAGTCCACGACGACGTCCTCCAGGTCGAGGTCCGGCGGCGCGGACTCCGCGTCCTCCGCCGCGCTCTCCGGTTCGTCGTACTCCTCCTCGGTGAACTCCTCGACAGTCTCCGGGTCGTCGTCGCCCGCGGCGTCCTCGAAGTCGCCGAGCGCCGAATCGTCGCCGTCGGCCTCGGCGTCGGCCGCCGGTTCGACGTCGATGTCCGCCTCGCCGCCCTCCGGGATGTCGTCGCCGGTGGAGAAGCCGACGTCGAACTCCTCCTCGACCTCCGCGCGCGTCTCCTCGTCCATCTCCCACTCCTCGTCGGCGTCGGCGGCCTCGTCGGCCGCCTCGTCAGCGTCGGCTTCGGATTCGGCGTCGGAGTCGGACGCACTGGTCGCGGACGCGTCTTCGGCCGTCTCGTCCGCGGTCGACTCGGTCGTATCGGCGTCGGATTCCGTAGCCGTCTCGGCAGCATCGTCGGCGTCGGCCGTCGCCGACTCGTCCGCTGGTTCGCCGTCGCCGTCGCTCTCGGTGGCAGTCGGCGCGTCGGGTTCGACGTCGTCCGGGGACGTATCGGTGGGACTCGCGCCCGCCGTCTCGTCGTCCGGCGCGGCCTCGACGTGCTCGTCCGGCATCGGCGCGTCCTCGACGCCGGCGTCCGAATAGGAGAGGTCGGCGTCCGTCCCGTCGCCCTCGTCGGGCGCCGAGTCGAGGTCCGCGACTTCGTCCTTCTCGCCCGCGACGACGCGCGTCGCGTCCAGCGCGAGTTCGCGGACGGCCGCGAGATAGGCGGGCGTCGTGCCGTAGTGGTCGATGGCGTGCGCGATGCCGGACATGAGGCCGTGCGGGACCCCTCCGTCGGCGAGCGCCGCGGTCAGATCCTCGCCGCGCTCCGGTCGGTCGAGCGCGTCCGCGAACGTCGCGATGCGGGCGAGCGTCCGCTCCGCCGTCGTGACGACCCAGCGGTCGCGCGTCTCCGCCGTCACCGCGTTCACGCTCTCCGGACGGATCGACGTGTAGACCGCGTCGCTGTCGTCCGGGCTGAACGTCCGGGCCTTCCCCGTCACCGCGACGAACGACGGGACGTCCGCGTTCTCCAGGGACGCGAGCGCGTCCGGCTGATACTGGCCCGCGTAGACGACGAACGCGCCAGTCGGGTCGACGATGCGGGCGCGAATCACGTCGTCGTTCACCTGCTCGACGCTCGTGAGGACGCCGACGGCGAACAGGCGGTTGACGCGCGCGCCCGTCGGCGTGACGACGTAGTTCGGCGCGCGCTCCTCGTCGCTCTCCGCGTACTGGTAGTCCGCGTCGTCGAACTCCGCCGCGAACACCCGCCACGCCACCTCTCGGCTCGGCCGGTCGTCGCCATCAGAGGACTGGCTCACGCCGACACCTCCGCGAGCAGGTCGTGTGCGCGCTCGGCCGGGTCGTCCGCGCTCTCGCGGAACCGGACGGCTTCGAGGTTCGCGCCGTACTCGTCCACGGAGAGGTGTCCGCGGACCGCGTACTCCCTGCCGACGATTCGCTCGCGGATGTCGTCGGCGACGACTTCGCGGTCCATCGCCTCCTTCGCCGCGTCGAGGGCGGCGTCGAGGCCGGCGCCGTAGACGTCCTCGGTCAACTCGCGGTCGAGGACGACCGTCGCGGTTCCGGTGCCGTCGTCGAGAATTCCCTTCACGCGCAGGTCGTCCTCGCCGTCCACCTGGCCGTGCGTGCGACACTGGCCCTTCTGGATGACGCGCCCGCACTGCGGGCAGCGCTCGATGAGGCCGGAGCCGTCTCGGACCTCGATGAGGTTCCCGACGAGTTCGACGTCGTACGCGCCGCCGTCGGAGACGGCCTCGCGGACGGTCATCCGCGTGGGGCCGCCGACCTCCACGGGGTCGTCGCGCGGCGCGACCACGGAGAACTCGGAGACGTTCACCTCGGGGACGCCGCGGAACTCCCGGACGTACGCGTTCTCGACGTGGACGCTCGCGCCCTCGTCTTCGAGCGCCGGCACGGGATTCCACGCCGTGAACGGGAGGCGCGCGGACTCGTCGCCGAGGACGCCGGAGAGGATGTCCGTCTCGCCGTCGCGGCCGTCGATGGTCTTGCGCTCAACCTCGACGACCTGGACGTCGAGGACGACGCCCCGGTCGCCGGGTTCGAGGTCAGCGAGGTCGGCCTCGCCGCCGACGTCGTAGGGGACGTCCAGCGTCTCCTCCGAGACGGTCACCGTCGAGGACTCCCCGAAGTTCACCTCGGGGCGGCCCTCGTACTCGCGGACGCTCGCGTTCCCGATCTGAACGACGTCGCCGGCTTCGAGGCCGAAGTCCTCCCACGCCGTGTAGGAGAGCTTCCCCGTCTCGTCGGCGAGTTCGCCCTCGAAGATGACGTGATCCTCGCCGTTGTATCTGATCGAGCGCTTCCCGACGGTGAGCACCACCGCGGTGACGGTGACGTTCCCGGAGTCCGGCGTGACGTCCGCGAGGTCCGCGGACGTCGGCCCCGACGACCCTCCGGAGTCGCCGCCGTACTTCCGGCGGAGGCTCTGCTTCGCCTCCTCCATCGGCACGCTGTACTCCACGAGATTGCGGAGTCCCTCTGCGACCTCCTCTTTGTCGACACCGAGGTCGGAGGCGAGCTCCTCGGCGTGTCGGTCTACGTCCATCGTCGGGAATTCGCGCTCCCGGCCTAAAAGGCTTCTCCGCGCGGGCGCGCGTGTCGCTCGGGCGGAGGCCGCGAGGGCGGCCCGAACGGCCTTCCCCGGGGCGTCCCACGCACGCCACGTGCGCCTCTACCAGACGTGGCGTAACTACCTCGCACAGCTCGCGCTCGGCGCGCCCGTCGTCGAGTCGCTCGTCCGCGACTGGCTCGTCGACCTCCACACCGACTTCTTCGTGGCGGCGAGCGAGCGCGACGCCGCCGCCCGCGAACCCCACCTCCGAGCGGTCTTCGAGGCGTCCATCGACGTCTACGAGCGAGCGCTCGCCGAGGGCTACCCCGAGAGCCACGCGCGCGAGATAACCCACGTGCAGGGCGCGCTCCACTTCCACGAGCGCGGCTGGGGGGAGCTCCTCGAGTTCCCGCCGTCCGAGCGCGACGCCTACTACGAGAAGTACCGCGACTTCTTCGAGCGGCACGGATGCGCTCTCGACGCCCCGTTCGGCGAGTTCGCGCCCGCTGGTGGCTTCCCCGACGCCCCCGAGACGCCAGAGCGCCTCGACGGCGACTTCCCGAACGCCGAGGGCGGCTACGTGGACGGCATCTACCTCCACGGAGCCGACGTCGACGTCCGCGAGTGAGCCGCCGACCGGAAACCGTTTCCCGCGCTCGCCCTCACCCCCGGGCATGCACGTCCTCGTGAACGCCGCGACGAGCGCGGACGGGAAGCTCGCGTCCCGAACGCGCGAGCAGTTGGCGATCAGCGGCCCCGCGGACTTCGCGCGCGTGGACCGGGTGCGCGCCGCGAGCGACGCGGTGATGGTCGGCGTCGGCACCGTGCTCGCCGACGACCCGTCGCTCACGGTCGACGACGACTCGCTCGTCGCCGAACGCGAGGAGCGCGGGGAGCCGTCACAGCCGACGCGCGTCGTCGCGGACTCGCTCGCGAGGACGCCGCCGGACGCCCGCGTGCTCGACGCGAGCGCGCCCACCGTCGTCCTCGCGAGCGACGCCGCCCCCGCGGCGCGCGTCGACGCCATCGAAGCCGCGGGCGCGACGGTGCTGCGGGCGGGCGCGGAGCGCGTCGCCCTCCCCGCGGCGCTCGCCGAACTCGAATCCCGGGGGATAGCGGACCTGATGGTCGAGGGCGGCGGGGAACTGATCTTCTCGCTGTTCGACGACGGACTCGTGGACGAACTCTCCCTGTATGTCGGGAGCCTCGTCGTCGGCGGCCGGGACGCGCCGACGCTCGCGGACGGCGACGGCTTCACCGAGTCGTTCCCGTCGCTCTCGCTCGGAGGCGTCGAGCGAATCGACGACGGCGTCCTGCTCTCCTACGACGTCGAGTAGCGCCGCCGCTGGACGGACGGAAGCGGCCGGCAGAAGCGAGCGCGGATCTAGTGGGAGTGGCCGGTGGCTTCGCCGTAGGACATCCCGAATCGCTTCTCGAACTCCTCGTTCGCGGCCTCCTCGATGGCGTCCATGTCGACGTCGCCGGAGACGTTCCCGTCGCCGTGGTGGGCGATGGCGTGCGCGCGCCCCGCGAACGTCATCACGGCGATGTCCGCGACGACCTGCGCTTCCGACTCGTCGTCCTCCTCGGCGAGGACGGCGATGAGCCCCTCCGGCACCTCGAACTCGTCAGTCCCGTCTCGGCCCTCGACCGTGAACGTCAGCATCTCTTCGTCGCTCATAGCCGCTGATTCGGTGCTCTCGCGCAAAAGGGTGGCGACACGTGGCCGAGCGCAGCGAGGGCACGGAACGGGCGAGCGGGAGCGAACGAACGTGAGCGACACGCGGGCGAACGGAGTGAGCGCGCACCCAACGCGAGCGCTGACGGGGTGAGGCGCGAGACACGCGGCCGAGCGATGCGCGCGTCAGGCGGACAAGACAAGAGTTAAAACCGCTCGCGCGGCTATCGTGTTCGTATGAGCGAAGCACGGCAGGCGCGCAAGTGCGTCTCCTGCGGGATCAACATCTCCGGCACGAACGCCGCGGCGTTCAAGTGTCCGGATTGCGGCACGCAGATCTACCGCTGTGCGAAGTGCCGCAAGCAGAGCAACCTCTACGAGTGTCCCGACTGCGGTTTCCGGGGGCCCTGACGATGGGGAAGGTCGCCGCGGTCCTCAAGGTGATGCCGCAGAGTCCCGACATCGACCTGGACGAACTGAAGGCGGATCTGGAGGATTCGCTCCCGGAGGGCGCGAAGCTCCGCGGGTTCGAGCAGGAGGAGGTCGCGTTCGGTCTCGTCGCGCTCCTCACCACCGTCGTCGTTCCGGACGACGCGGGCGGCACGGAGGCCGTCGAGGACGCCTTCGGGGGCGTCGAGGGCGTCGAGTCGGTGCAGGTGCAGGAAACCGGCCGCCTGTAAGGCCGTCTTCGTTTTCGCGCTTCCCGATCCGAGAGCGACAGCGCCGGCGACGTTATGCGCCGCTCTCGTAATCCTCGACGAGGGCGTCGAGGGCGTCGGGGCCGGCGACGGCGAACCCGCCGTGATAGCAGAGCACTTCGTCGAACGCGAGCGAGGAGAGGTCGTCGAGGGAGGCCATCGCGCGGTCCATGTCGGGCGTGAAGTGGGGTTTCGGGCCGGTGAGTTCGCCGTCCTCGGCGGCCGTCGCGTCCGCAGCGAGCAGGAGGCTCGCGTCCGGGAGGAAGAGCGAGACGTGCCCGGGCGTGTGGCCGGGCGTCGCGACGACCTGAACGGGGCCGGCGGCGGTGCGGAGGGAGACGCCGTCGACGATGCGGACGTCCACGGCGACGGGGTCGTAGCGGTCGCCGTCGCTCTTGATGGGGTCGCGGACGCCCTCGATGGAGGGCGCGTCCGCGCCGTGCGCGAACACCGTCGGGTCGGCGCGTTCGACGACGGCGGTGGCGCCGCCGACGTGGTCGCCGTCCTGGTGGGTGAGCAGGAGGTACTCGACGTCCTCGATGGCGAAGCCGTGCTCGGCCAGCGCGTCGGCGAGGACGTCGGTGGCGCCCGCGGGGCCGGCGTCGACGAGCGCGAGGCCGCCGTCGGGGAGTGCGACCCCGCTCGGGTGGACGACGAACGTTCGCTCGGGGTACTCGATTTCGAGGGTGAACTGGTAGACGCCGTCGGCGAGTTCCATGGCGGGGTGTGCTCGCGCCGACGGCAAAGCCGCTACGGTGGCCGCGACGCCCGCCGGCGAGTCGGGAACGTGCGTTTTATATCCGGGACGACTGTACGAGTCCTCATACGACTATGCCGAGCTCCAACGGACCCCTCAACAGCACGCGGAAGAAGCTCGCTAACAAGCCTCGAGAGCGCGGTACCTCGCCGCCGCAGCGCGCCGTCGCGGAGTTCGACGAGGGCCAGAAGGTCCACCTGAAGATCGACCCGTCGGTGAACGAGGGTCGCTTCCATCCGCGCTTCTCCGGTCACACCGGCACCGTCGTCGGGAAGCAGGGCCGCGCGTTCAAGGTCCAGATCGACGACCGCGGGAAGGAGAAGACGCTCATCGTCAAGCCCGCGCACCTCCGCGCGCAGGAGTAAGCGTGACCATCTTCAAGGAGACCGTCGACGAGGAGTTCCTCACCGTCTCGGAGGCGCGTGAGCTCCTCGCCGACGTCGAGGCCGAACGCGCCGCGGACGAGGAGCGCGAACTCCGCTACGAGCTCGCGCGCGCCGTCGAGCACGTCAATCGCTTCGCCGTCCTCGAGGGCGAGGAGTCCCGCGAACTCGTCGAGGAACTGCTCGACTGCGAGGGCATCGAGGACACCGCGACGGCGGTGAAGGTCGCGGACCTCCTCCCGCGCAACCGGGACGAACTCCGCGCGGTCTTCGCCCAGCAGCGCTACGCGCTCTCGGGGGACGAACTCGACGCCGTGCTGGACGTCGTCGCGAAGTACGCCTGAGCGGTCTGCCGACATTTTAATACCCGTCTCGCCGTACGCCCGTCCATGAGTACCGACGACTCGGACGACGCGACGTACGCGGTCGTCCTCGACGTGCTCCGTCACGGCCGTTCGGACGACGACCGGGCGGCGTTCCGCCGCAACCAGGTCGGGCTGGCGGTGGCCGAGGACGACTTCACGCTCTACGAGTTCGTACTAGGCGACGACGCGGACGTCTCCATCGGGGACCGCGTCCGGGTCGCGCCCACGGCCGACCGGGGCGTCGAGCGGGTCGCCAGAGTCGAGTACGAAGAGCTCTCCGCGGGCGCGCAGTCCGAACTGGAGTACGTCGTCGAGGAAGTCGTGGAGGCGAACGAGGCGCGCTTCCTCGAGTTCTACAACGAGGCCCAGCCCATCTCGCTGCGCCTCCACCAGCTGAACCTCCTGCCCGGAATCGGGGATACGCTCCGCGATAAGATCCTCGACGAGCGAAAGCGCGGGCCGTTCGAGAGCTTCGACGAACTCGACGAGCGCGTCTCCGGCCTGCACGATCCGAAGGAGACCATCGTCGAGCGCGTCCTGCAGGAGCTCCGCGACGAGGACGTGAAGTATCACGCGTTCGTCGGCGTCGAGCGCGGCGAGTAGCGACCGCGGAGAGCAGACTTTACACGCGGGGGCGACGTACCGCGGGCAATGACGCGACGCGACCCCGACGCGCTCGTCCGGCGCGCCGGCCGGGGGAACCCGGACTTCGACCAGCACTTCCTCGTCGACGACCGCGTGCTGGATCGCATCCCGACGTACGCCGAGTCGTTCGATCGCTCGCACGTCCTCGAGATCGGCCCCGGCCCGGGCGCGCTCACGGACCGCTTGCTCGATTCGGCCGGGCGAGTGACGGTCGTGGAGCGCGACCCCGACCTCGCCGCGCACCTCCGCGCGGAGTTCGCGGACGCCGTCGACGACGGCCGACTCGACGTCGTAGAGGGCGACGCCGTCGAGGTGGCGTTCCCCGAGTACACGTGCTGTATCTCGAACCTCCCGTACTCGGCGTCCAGTCCGCTCGCGTTCCGCCTGCTCCCGGACGGGAAGCCCGCCGTGTTGATGTTCCAGCGGGAGTTCGCGGAGCGGATGGCGGCGGGCGTCGACGACGACGCGTACGGCCGGTTGAGCGTCACCGCACAGCACTACGCGGACGTCGAGGTGGTGGAGACGGTGCCGAAGGAGGCGTTCGATCCGCAACCGCGGGTCGCGTCCGCGGTGGTGCGCGCGACGCCGCGCGCGCCGGACTACGAGGTCGACGACGAGGCGTTCTTCCTCGACTTCGTGAAGGCGCTGTTCACGCAGCGGCGCAAGACGGTGCGGAACGCGATCCGGAACACCGGGCACATCTCCGGCCTCGGCGACCCGGAGTCGGTCGTCGACGCGGCGGACGAGGACCTCCTGCGGAAGCGGCCGGGGAACCTCGCGCCGGCGACGTTCGCCGAACTCGCGGCGCTCGCCGCCGAACACGGTGAGCCGCCGTGATCGGGGCGTTCGACGCCGGCGCGCACGTCCCGGAGATCGGACTCTCGGTCGCGTCGCTCGTCGCGCTCGCGGTCCTCTGGTGGGTGTCGCGGGCCGTCGCGGACCGCGCGCGCGTGGACGTCGGCGCGCGGGTCGTGGACATCGTCCTCGGCCTCGTCCTGCTCGTCGCGCTGGTCGCGGAGGGCGGCGCGCTCGTCTACCTCTGGAACGCCGAGGCGGAGGTGTACGCGGCGGTCACGCAGATCGGGAACCCGGTCCGGATAGCGGTGAAGGCCGCGGTCACGATCGCTATCTTCGGCGGCACCTATCTCGCGACCGGGGTCGCGCGCAACACAATCGAGAACGTCGCGAAGCGCCGGGACGGCATCAGCGACCACGAGGCGGAGATCGCGTTCCGGATCGCCCAACTCGCCGTCTATCTCGTGATGCTGCTCGCGCTCCTCGGCCTCTGGGAGGTCGACCTCTCGGGAATCCTGATCGGCGCGGGCTTCCTCGGTATCGTGCTCGGGATGGCGGCCCGCCAGACGCTCGGCGCGGTGCTCGCGGGGTTCGTGTTGATGTTCGCGCGCCCGTTCGAGATCGGTGACTGGGTGCAGATCGGGGAGAACGAGGGGATCGTCACGGAGATCACCATCGTGAACACGCGCATCCAGACGTTCGACGGGGAGTACGTGATGCTCCCGAACGACTACGTGGGGGCGCGCGAGGTGATCAATCGCTCTCGGAAGGGACGACTGCGCCACCACGTCGAGGTGGGCGTGGACTACGACGCGGACGTGGAGGCCGCGCGGGAGGTCGCGGAGGACGCGATGTCGGATCTCGACCCGGTCCTCTCGGTGCCGCGCCCGCAGGCGGTCCTGACGGAGTTCGGGGACTCGGCGGTCACGCTGGATCTCCGCTTCTGGATCGACAAGCCGAGCGCGCGCCGGAAGTGGCGCGCGCACACCGCGGTCATCTCGGCGGTCCACGAGGCGTTCGACGAGCGCGGCGTGAAGATACCGTTCCCGCAGCGCGAGGTGTCGGCGCGCCCGGAGACGGACGGCTTCCGAGTGCGCGGCGCGGGCGGCGACGAGCGGCCGAGCGACGAGACGGGCGACG